>JBBSDH010000016.1:0-33540 GCA_038249605.1 Chitinophagales bacterium
AAACAATTTTTCTTCTTGTTGCATGATTAATTATGTGTGCTGACTGCTGCCTGCGGCCTGCTGCCTGCTGCCTGCTGCCTGCTGCCTGCTGCCTGCTGCCTGCTGCCTGCTGCCTGCTTTCAGCTCTCCTTAAAATCATCAATTTCCCTGCGTTCCTTTTTGGTTGGGCGGCCGGTGCCGCGTTCGCGTTTTTCGGGCACAGGTGCGCCACCGGAAAACCAGGCGTTGTATTTGTTTTTTTCCTCTTCGGTTGTCAGGTCTTCGAAACAGGTGACGGCGATGGGGGCGCCTACGCGTTTCTCTATAAGCTGAAGCGCTTTGAATACCAGGTTAAAACCTTCCTTTTTTACCGTAATTTCTTCGCCTTCCTGCAAGAGGTAGGAGGGTTTGACGGGCAGTGATGCAATGCGCACACGGCCCATTTTACAGGCGTCGGTTGCCAGCGTACGGCTTTTGAAAATACGTACGCTCCAAAGCCATTTGTCGATGCGCACCTTGTTGCTCATTTCCGGAACAATAAATATTTAAATAATTAACAGATGAAGGAGGACATCTGTTCCAACCCAGAGAAGATTGTGTGTTGTGTGCAAAGGTAGCTCGGGCAGGCCAGCTTTGCTTGTTGGTGTGCAGCCGTATTCCACTTTATGTATTTTAAAATATTTTGTTTAATTAAAATATTTTAAAAATAAAACAAAATGTTTTTAATTCCAAGCGAATGCGTAATATTGTACCCTAAATTGTTTATTTTGAATAAAAAACCTGTTAAATTCTTTTTTGAGCACAGTATTTGCAGTATATAATCCGTCCTCCTTTTTCGGTTTGAGCGCTCAATGTTTTTTGCGTGCTGAAGGAATTTTATGTTCATTTATCTCCTGAGGATGAAATTATCCTTGCCTGTAAAGTTAAAAATGTAGGCAAAGGAAAATATTATTCTGATGTGACTTTTAAATGCTTCTTCGTCTTATTTACCGGTTGTTCGAAAAAACCTACCATTTTCTGCCAATAAAAGCCGTTTGGAAGGATTTTGCGAATAAAATACTCACACCATATGAAGATTTTTGCTTTTCTTTGTACTCCTTCCCCAGAAAAAGCCAACATTACCGCTGTTCTCCCACACGATTTGTTTGTTGACATACTAAATCAAGTTATGGCAAAAAAGCTTTACTCCCTCATTGCCGGGCTTTTATTCCTTGCTCCATCCATGTTCGGTCAAAACAATAAAAAAGATCTGCACATTCAGGTCGGAATGAACTTTGGAGTTTCTCAATTACAGCACAACACCCGGTTCGAAACAACTACACTGCACAACGTTTACCAGTTTACAGCGATTTCGCACCGTCCGGCCAAATACAACTGGGAAGATTTTGAAGAAGATTACGAATTACAGCAAACCGTAATACAGCCACGTTTTGGACTTTCAGCACTTATGACTTATAAGAATTGGCCCGTTTTTATTTTGGGTGAGGCCATGAGTTCTACTTCCAGTTATGAAAAAATGGCTTACAGCGTTGCCGGTGGTATAGGTAAAGATTTTTACGCCGCAGACGAATCCATGTATTTCAGTTTTCACACAGGATACAAATTTGTTAAGGACAATGGTTTCGGCTCAAATACCATCGTAAACAGCATTGGCAACAAAGAAGCCCGCGAACTTGCAGCTACTTTTTACGGTTCGGAAGAGCCTATTGGCGACAATACCGGCCAGCTTTTGATGGTTCGTGGCGGCTTGGGCAAAGATTTCGGCCAGGAAAATCGCATGCGCATCGGCGCTGAAGCTTACGGAGAACTTGACCTTACCGACAAACTTAAACGCGAATCCCGTATGACCAACATCGGGGCGCAACTGTACCTGAGGTTTAAAATTTAAAAGATACTTGATGGTTGTTTCCTTTGTGAAACGCTGAAAGACAAGAGTCATCCTGAAAACATTCGGGATGACTCTTGTCTTTTAGCGCTGCTTATTTCACCATTTTACTGGTTGGCTTCGGGAAGTGCAGGTTCAGTTTTTCCAGTTCTTCAACCATGGTTTTTGCGATGAAATAATCGCGGTACCAGCGTTTGTCTACCGGACAAATGTGCCACGGAATCTCACTTTCGTTGATGGCGTATTCGTATGCTTTGCGGTATTCAGGCCAAAGTTTGCGCTCCTCCCAATCGGCATCCTTGTGTTTCCAAAACTTATCGGGATCCTCCAGTCGTTGGCGAAGCTGGACTTCCTGCTCTTCAAGGGAAATGTGCATGTAAAATTTAAACACGAGGGTATTGGCATCGAAGGCCAGCAAGTCTTCAAAAGCGTTGATGGCTTTCATGCGTTTTTCAACACGTTTCATGTCAATCCATTTGTGCACCCGTTGGATGAGGATGTCTTCGTAATGGCTGCGGTTGAAAATCGTGAGGGTGCCTTTTTCAGGAACGAATTTATGTACCCGCCAAAGAAAATCGTGGGCCATGTCCAGTTCTGTAGGTTTGCGGAAGGAAACCAAATCGAGACCGGCAACGGTACATTCCTCAAATACCCTGCGCACGGCGCCGTCTTTACCGCTGGCATCCATACCTTGAAAAATAACCAATATGGAATGTGAGGCGGAAGCGTACAGCAGGTGCTGCAATTTACCCAGTCGTTTGACGAGCTTTTTGGTTTCGACTTTTAAATCGTCTTTATCTACTCCTTTGGGCGGTAAGGTGGAGATGTTGTCAAGTTTGATCATGGGATGTTGTTGCGTCTGAAGTTAGGATCAATGCATGCGGGCGCGTTTGGCCATCCAAGACTGGATCACCGGCAGGAAGCCTTTGTTGATGTCGGCTTCCACAAAATCGATTTTGAATTGCAGGCAGCGCATACGCAGCTGGTCAGTGAACGCTGAGATCTGTTTGGTGTAATAATCTTTCACCTGGTTGGGTTGCAGGCGTACTTGTTCGCCGCTTTCCATGTCGATGAAAATGTATGGACGGTTTTCAAATTCAAAATCCAGCTCTTTGCCTTTGTCGGTCACGTGGAAAAGGATCACCTCGTGTTTGTTGTGGCGCAAATGCTGAAGAGCAGCAAAAACGGCTTCCGCTTTGTCTGGCTGTTCCATCACGTCCGTAAAAATGACAATCAGGGAACGCCTGTGGGTAGCGTCGGCCACTTGGTGAAGGACGGAAGCGAGGTCGGTCTGCTTATTGAGTTGCGGGTTTTCGATGCGCTCGGCCAAGTAACTGAGCAGCATGCGGTAGTGCATGGTGCTCGATTTGCAACCTGTGTTTACGCGAATCTCGTCGTCGAACAAGGTGAGTCCGAAAGCGTCGCGTTGCCTTTTAAGGGCATTCATGAGCACGGCGGCAGACTGGGCGGCGAAGCAAAACTTGTTCTGGTATTTGGTTTTTTCCGGGTTTTTCTCGTCCCACGGGTAATACATGGTAGACGAAGCGTCCAGTACGATCTGGCACCTAAGGTTGGTTTCCTCTTCAAACTTTTTGGTGAAAAGTTTGTCGGTACGGCCATACACCTTCCAGTCGATGTTGCGTGTGCTTTCGCCTTGGTTGTAAAGGCGGTGCTCAGCGAATTCAACCGAAAAACCGTGAAAAGGACTGCGGTGCAGTCCCACTATGAATCCTTCCACGACCTGGGTGGCCAGCAACTCGAGGTTGCTGCCCAGTCCGCGGATTTCCTGACTGTCGAGAATGTTGCTCATGTTTCTTGCGTGTGGTTCTTCAAAACGTTTTCCGTGTGGGCTTTGTTGCAACAGAACCGGGCTGCAAAGAAATCAGGATTTTGGGACTCGTCCCGAATTTTTCATGGGTTCTTTGGTTTGCATCCTATTTAGACCGCCACTTCTTTTTCCAAAATGAATTCGAGCAGGCTTTGGGTCACGGACGGGGCGGTGAGCCCGTGTCCGTATCCTTCGGTGAGCAGCAATTTGCTACCTGGCCAGGCGGCGTGCAGGATTTCGCTTTCGCTGCTGCGTGTCACACGGTCTTTGGTGTCGTGGATGATGAGGGCTTCCACCTCGCCAAGTTTGGTTGCCATGGTGTCTATGGCGAAGTGGCTCACGGGTTTCCCGAAGCGGCGTACCACGTGGCTGTTGAACGAAGCGATGAGGTTGTCGTTGGCGCCGATCACTTTGCGCGTTTGGTCCATGATGGATTGCAGTTTGCTGAATGAGCCAAGAATGACGGCTTTTTCAGGCCTTAGGCCATCGTCTACCTGTCCCATGGCCCAGATGCTTGCAGCACCGCCTACAGAGTGGCCAATAACGGTATGGATGGGGCCGAAGCGACTGAGGAGGGTGCGCAAAACTTCAGCGTATTTGATCATGGTGAAATGCCATCCTTCCGAACGTCCGTGTGCGGGGGCGTCGAGTGCGAGCACTTGGTAACCGGCCTGAACGAGGGCGGGCGCGACTTTGCGCCAGCGGCCGGCATGACTTTCCCAGCCGTGTACTAGCAATATGGTGGGACCGCGGAAACCCCAATGGTACAGGGCCAAACGTTTGCCATCGATGCGTTCGAAGTGGAGGTCGGCCGTAGCCAAAAAATGTGATTCTTCCACGCGGTGTTTGCGTGTACGTGGCATACCGAACAAATTGAATGCCAGTGCGCCGCCGAGCCGGGGTGAAATGGAGGCCAGGGTATTGAGTGGCATGCCTATAAGGTGGACGGGTTTTAACTTAAACATGTTTTTGTTTTCAGAGCGTGGCATAGGATGCGTTTGTTTTTTGCGGCGTGCCGAGGAGGCGTACGGTACGGTCGATGAATGCTTCGAGGTAGTCGATGTTGTTGTAGATTTTGTAAAAAAGCACGGAGCCTTCAAATTCGATCATCAGTCTGCCGGCTTCGCGCCAGGCATCATCGGGCGGCATTTTGTGGGAGAGCAGGGTAGAGACGGTGGTAATCCAGTCTTGCATGGCTTGCTGGATAAGCGCGGTAAACTGGTCGTCGCGGCCAGTTTCCAGCGCGATGTTGGCAAAAAAGCAACCACGCCGGTGTTCGGTGACGAGGCGTTTGTTGCGGCGCAGCATTTTTTCCAAGCGTTGTTCCACGGGCAGACTTTCGTCGGAGGCCACACTCAAAACGTAGTCGTGAAACTGTTCGAGCGCAAACGCCATGACGTTTTGCATAAGGTCCTGCTTGGTGGGGTAGTGGTGGTATAGACCGGCTTTTTGCAAACCTGTGGCGGCTGCGAGGTCTTGCATGCTGGTGTTGTGGTATCCTTTGAGGTGGAAAACCTCCCAGCATCGCATCAGGAAATCGTGTTTGTCTATCTTTTGAACGGGCATGACAGTAGTTTACTTACCGATCGGTCGGTAAAGATACTGTCTTAACCTGGATTTTTGGGATTTTGGGATGGGGATTTTTTAGGATTTTAGGATTTGGGAAGATTGGATTGGATTTTTGGGATTGGATTTTTGGCGATTTTTGGATTTGGATTTTTGGATTGGATTTTTGGGATTGGATTTTTGGCGATTTTTGGATTTAGATGATTGGATTGGCTGTTTACCTTATCACACTGGTTACGGTAGTGAGGAATTGTACCCTGCGAAGTGAGGGCAATTCCCAAAAATCCAATCCAATCTTCCCAAATCCTCAAATCCCAATAAAATCCCCATCCACAAAATCCCAAAAATCCAGGTTAAGACAGTATTACTCTCCCAGCGCCGTCTTGATTTTCGCCAAGTCCAGCTTGTTGGCAAAGTCCAATTCGTCCTTATCCGTGGCGAAGCCATTGGCCTGAATGGTGATCAGGGTTTGGGTGAGTGGGATCTGAATTTCGGTGTTCCGTATTTTTTTGGAGCCATTGTCCTGTGTTTCCGATTTCAAAATGGCCCTGTTTGTGCCCACCCGCACGCTTTTGTATTCGGAACCCATCATGGAAGGATTGGTGAGGTACATGCTCATCATGGACATCAAGGGAGAGTTGGCGATGATCTGAACCTCGGCGTCGTTGTCCTCATTTTTTGGGTTGCTGTAACGTTGGGTTATTTGCATACCGCCTCCGATCATGCCCATGGCGGCGGTGTTCACTTCGGCTTCCCCTTCTTTTTTCAGACCGTTGATTTCGGCGGGCAAGGATTCAGCAACCTGTTTGGCCAGAAGGGTATTGATGTCGTTGATGGCGTCCTGAAGACTTAGCTGGGCCTGTTTGTAGTCTTTTTTGACCAAAAACTCCTGGGCTTCTTTGATGAAGGCTTCGGCTTGGCTTTGAGCGGATACCTGCAGGCAGGAAAGGATGGCAAGGATAAAAAGCGTGATGTTTTTCATATTGGCAATGAAGTTTGGTTTAAGATGTGCAAGTTAACCTTTCAAATGGTTGGCTACAAATTTAGGTTACAAACAATGCTAAAAAAACTGCGCTGGTTGTTGGCAGCGGGTTGCAACAAATGCCAGTTTGCTTCAAAAAAGTATTTGTAATTTAGCAAAGTGCACGTTCTAAGAGCTAATGTCTCCAAGATCTCTCCAAAATCAACGTCGTATTTTTGCCAAATGAAAATTTTGCTCATTGAGGATGAACCTGAGCTCGCTGCCTCCATCGCTGACTTTTTGAAAAAAGAAGGCTATCTCGTCGAACCCGCATCAGACTTTCCAACTGCCCATGAAAAAGCAGTAATTTATGAATACGACTGCCTCATTGTGGACATCAACTTGCCGGGCGGAGGTACAGGGTTGGACGTGATTCGCGACTTGAAAAAATTGCGTCCCGAAGCAGCGGTCATCATCATCAGCGCACGCAACGCGATCGAAGACCGCATCACCGGGCTTGACCTCGGTGCCGATGACTACCTCACCAAGCCATTCTACTTGCCCGAACTAAATGCCCGGATCAAAGCCCTGTTACGCCGCCGGCATTTTGGCGGCAATTCGGACATCCTATTCAACGAAATCAGGGTCAACCCTGCCCAGCGAAGTGTTTTTGTGCATGAAATGCTACTTGACCTCACACCGAAAGAATACAACCTGTTGCTTTATTTGTTGGCAAACCAGCACCATGTCTTGCGCCGTGAAAGCATCGCCGAACACTTGCTGGGTGATGATGCCGACCAAATGGACGATTTCAATTTCATTTACTCTCACATCAAAAACCTGCGAAAGAAACTGATGGACCGAGGCTGCCTCGATTATGTGAAAGCGGTGTACGGTATCGGGTACAAATTCACAGACAAAAAATGAAACTGATTCATCAGACACAACAACTCTTTTTTCGCGGCATGCTTCCGGTGTTCGTTGCGGCAGGGGTAGTTTCCTTTTTTACCCTGCGTTGGGTTTTCAACCATGAAACGGACGAAAAGCTTTTGGGTGTGCAAACCGAAATCGAATCCTATGTACAGGCAAACGACACGCTTCCGGTTTTTTTCCAGACCGTTTTTGACCGATGCTATGCCGAGCCCATGCCTGGTGGCTCTGTAAAAAACATCCAAGGCCAAACTTTTTCGGACACGATGCTTTTCAATAAATTTGAGAACGAGATGGAACCCTTCAGGCAACTGCGTTTCCTGGTAATGATACGAGGGCAATCGTGGCTCTTTTCTGTTTCCACAAGTGCCGTTGAACATCATGACCTTGTTTTGATATTGTCCGTGCTTCTCGCAACAATCTTCGCGTTATTGCTTTTGGTGATGCTCTGGGTCAACCAGGTTGTTTCGCGGAAAGTTTGGCAGCCGTTTTTTGAAACATTGGAAAAAATGCGTCGATTCAGGTTGGCCGACACTACTTCCTTAACACTCACACCTTCGTATGTTGAAGAAATTCAAGAACTCAACACAACACTTGAAAACCTTGCCCAACAGGTTCGCCAAGACTATCACACGGTCAAAAAGTTTACCGAAAACGCCAGCCACGAACTGCAAACGCCGCTCGCGGTAATACAAAGCAAGGTGGAAATAATGTTGCAGGATGACACTTTGAGCGAAGCACAGGCAAAGCAAATCAACATAATCGGGCAAAGCACGCGACGGATGACGCGGCTCAATCAATCGCTTTTGCTGCTTTCAAAAATTGAAAACCATCAATTTTTAGCGCGAAAAGCTGTCGCTTTGAAACCCCTTTTGGAGAAGAGGTTGATGTGGCTTGAAGATTTCATTGCCGAAAAAAGACTGCAGTTACAGACTGAATTGGTTGAAAAAACTCTCGAAACAGACCCCTTTTTGGCAGAAACCCTCATTACCAACCTGCTCACAAACGCGGTGAAGCACAACATCAGAGGCGGTGTGCTACAGGTGGTTTTGAATGAAAGCCGCTTAATGGTAAAAAATTCCGCCTTACTGCCAGAAAGTTCTGTTAGAGACTTAACCGCTCGTTTTGCGCGCGGCAATCCAAAATCAGAAGGTGTCGGGTTGGGCTTGGCAATGGTCATTGAAATTTGTGAGCAACAAGGTTTTGGGCTCGAAATGGGATTTGAAAACGGTGTTTGGTCGGCGGAGGTACTTTTTAAAAAATAGTTTTTCTGAAAACATCCTCCCAATTCTCTCCAAAATCGCCTTGGAGTTTTGCATCAAATTTTTAAACAATGCCAACACGAAAATTCCTCGCTCTGATCCTTATCACGGCATTTTACATCACGCAAATTTTTGCCCAGAACCCGTCTGGTAGCGGCATCACCCTTTCCGGAAAGGTACAAGACGCACAGACCAAAGCCCCAATCGCCTTTTTGAGCATCGTTTTGAAAACCGAAAAAGACAGTGCATTCGTCGCCGGAGCATTGACTGACGAGGCAGGTGCTTTCACTTTGCCGGGTTTGAAAAAAGGAAATTATTACCTCGAAGCCTCTTATCTGGGTTATCAAATCCTACGGCAACGGGTGATGGTGGGCGAGTTGAGTGCCTTTTTGGATATGGGTGTTTTGCAGATGAAAGAAGACGCGACGGCATTGGAGGAGGTGGTCGTAGTGGCCAAAGCCGACGAAGTTTCCGGTAAAATGGACAAAAAAACCTATGCCATTGGCGATAACTTCAGTCAAACAGGCGGCTCGGTTTTGCAGGCAATGAGCAATCTGCCCGGTGTCTCCGTCGGTGAAGGCGGTAAAATTCAACTGCGCGGCAGCGACAAAATTGCTGTCCTGATTGACGGCAAACAAACCGCACTTACCGGTTATGGCTCACAAACAGGGCTGGACAACCTGCCTGCCTCCGCCCTCGAGCGCATCGAAATCATCAACAATCCTTCGGCCAAATACGATGCCAATGCAAGCGCGGGTGTCATCAACCTCATTTTCAAAAAGCAGGAAGCGCAAGGATTCAACGGTAAGGTCGGCATGATGGTGGGAGCGGGGGCACTCTGGGAAAAACAAGAAAACTTGCCAGCCATACGACCGCAGTTTCAAGCGACACCGAAATTAAACCCTTCCATTTCAGCTAATTATCGAAAAAAGATGACCAACGTTTTTTTTCAGGGCGACTGGCTTTATGCTCCGACCTTGAACAAAAACGAGTTTTCAACGCGTATTTACGACGATGGCATCGTGATTTTCCAACAAGTCAAGCGCAATCGCCGAACCGACTATGCTACGGCCAAAATAGGTCTTGACCATACCTTCGATGGACGCAATTCTTTGACTGTTTCAGGCCTTTTCAACCGCGAAAAAATTCTGGATGAAGGCGATGTGCCTTACTTTTTGAACTCCCCGACAGCCGAAAACCGTTACCGTCTGTGGCAATTTTTGGAGGATGAGGTGAAGTACACCGCGTTCGGCACGACGGTTTTTACCCACAAATTCCAGCAGCCAGGCCACACGCTGGTTTTCACAAGCAACTACTCCTTTCACCGTGAGGATGAAAAATATTTCTTCACCAATACACAGCCTGATTTCATTGGTAAAGATGCCTTTAAACTCCTGTCCGACGAACACGTTTGGGATTTGAACGCCGATTATTCCAAACCGCTCCGGCAAGGGCGCGTGGAAGCCGGTTTCAAAGGCAGGTATCGCTTTATTCCGGTGAACATGCAGTTTTTCCCTGGACAAAATTCGCCGCTTGATACGGGTGCGGGGGGCTGGGCGAATTATTACGAAAAAATCCCTGCACTGTACTCAAACTACGTTTTTGAAAACGAAAAAATCGAAATTGAAGGAGGCTTGCGTGCTGAGTTTGTGCAAGTGGACTACGAAGTGAATCCCAATCACAACACCTACAAAAGCGACGGCTACCGCTATTTTCAACCATTTCCGAACCTTCGGGCGGGGTATAAATTTAATGAACGGAACAAAATTACGCTCTTTTTCAACCGTCGCGTTGACCGACCGAACGAAGTGGACATCCGCATTTTCCCGAAATACGACGAGCCTGAACTCATCAAAGTGGGTAACCCTGCACTGCGACCGCAGTTCACGATGTCGGGCGAATTGGGTTTTAAAAACGCCTTTTCACAGGGCAGTTTTTATGCAGCGGTTTACCACCGCATCATCGACGGCACGATTACGCGCATTGCTACACAAGTGCCGGGCAGCGTGATACTGTACAATGTTTTCCAAAATGCCGGGCGTAGTTGGAACACTGGTGTTGAGGTCGTTTGGCAGCAAAAAGTTTTCAGGTGGCTGTCACTGAATGCAAACGTGAACATTTATCAAAATACTTTTGATGCTTTCACGGTCGTGAACCAGTATCCTGTACCGACCACTTATTTCGGTGAAAAACAAAAGCTCGTTTCGGGCAATTTCAAATTGAACGCTGCAATCAAAGCCCCGAAAAACTGGGAAGCCCAGATTTCGAGCATCTGGCTTGCGCCCGACCTTTTGCCACAGGGACGCATTGGTAGCCGCTATGCTTTGGATGTCGGTTTGAAAAAAACCATCCAAAAAGGCAGGGGTGAACTTGTGTTTAACGCGACCGATTTGTTGAACACCATGCAAATCCAAAAAAGCATAAATGGCACAAATTTCAGGTTGGAAAGCATCGATTATTATGAGACGCAGGTGCTTCGGCTGGGGTATAACCGGAAGTTTTGACCTCCAAAATCTCTCCAACATTGACCCGTATCTTTGACGTATCTTTCATTCAAACATAAAATTTTAGCCATGAAAAACATCATGCTCTTGAGCCTATTTGTGATTGTTTCATGCACGATGGCATTTTCCGCAAATCCACCGGAGGTGGTACTGGCGGCGTTCCAGCAAAAATTTCCCAACGCACAAGACGTGGACTGGTCGAAGGAAAAAAACGGCGAATGGGAGGCAGAATTTGAAATGCCGGGCAGCAATGAGATGTCCGCCAATTTCTCCGCAGACGGTCGCTGGCTCGAAACAGAGACCGAAATCGCATTTTCAGAACTTCCTGCGGCTGTAATTGCTGCCTTGCAGGGTAAAAAAGTGAAAGAGGCAGCCCGCATAGAAAAAGCTGACGGCTCGACGGTTTACGAGGCTGAAGTGAAGCGCAAGGATTTGATTTTTGATGCTTCCGGCAAAATGTTGTAACAAAAAAGCCGCTCCGAAAAAGTCGGGGCGGCTTTTGAGTTTATGGAGCTGATGGGGTCAGAACCTAAGTTTTTAAATAATTGATAATCAATTATTTATGTTTATTTTTTTGAGGTAGTGGTGTTAGGAAACCACTTGCTTCCCATTTTTGGTGCTGTTGGCTGACATTCCCCAACTCAGAAAGCCGGGGTCAATTCAAACGGGTTGGTAATGGTGCGCCGACCAAATTGCTTCAAAAGAGCTGCCTTTGTTTCGCCTTCGCTGACTTGCGTTTTTCCCTTCAAAAATGCCTCTACCTGTGGTTGAGACACACCAGGCAAACGACTTTCAAAAAATGGCGGCAAATCATCTGAAACGTACTCACGGGTTACTTCCGGGAAATTGGCAAAGGGTTTAAGATCCGATTGGTTTTTGAACCATTCAGAGTAAACAAACCGCCATTGGTTGTTGCTGAATTCAAGCGTGCCGATTTCATTGTTTTCGTAAACAAGCCGAAAAACAGGTTGAGGGGCGGCTTTTATCGGCTTTTCAGCGTCTTGTAGGCTGGCTTTTTCGGAACGCAGCCAGCGGCGTAGCCGTGTGATTATCATGTGCGTTCTTCCTTTTTTATTTGGTGAATGATACTGGTGAGTATTTGGAAGCGCAAATTAAGACACTTCCGAATCAAAAGGTAACGGGTTGGGGAGAACAATTTTCCAAATTCTTTTTCCAGTAGAACATAGGCATTGGCTTCACAACCGGGATCAACCATATCATCGAATATGAAACGAAATTCAGGGCGGTTTTGATATACCAAACGAGCCAAATCAAAATGGTTGGGGTTTTGTACTCCTTCCCAGCCAATTCGGGGCATGGAACCTTGGACATATTTTTCAAGATTGGTTACACCATCAGGTGTTTTTTCCTGAAATCGCGCCAATCTCACTTCAGATTCATTCCAGAACAGCCCTCGCGCTGAATCATAAACCGGAGAAAAACGAGGTACGCGATTTCCTTTAACAGGGCAAATAACACCCCAATTGTAAATATGGCGATCATTATTGCCCGTAATAGCATCAAAACAGAGCATTTTAACCAAATCTGCCATTATTTTCTCTGACAGGCCACCCTGCTCAAAACGGTGTTGCAATGCGCGCTCTGTAAACTGAAACGTAAAAAAGTTCCTTACGGTTCTCCTGTCCTTCTCAATTTCTTCAACTAAGGTTTCATCAGCAAGATAACCTGCATAAATTTCCGCTCCGTGTTCGAGCCTTTCGTCCGGGCGCAAAAAATACTCGCTCAAGAACCTAAGCTTTCCAAATTCATCATCCACAGCCAATCGGGAGTTGGTAACGGTTACGCCCAAAGCAAAACCCAAACGGTTGAGCAAATGTTCCGTGATGCTTTCATTGGGATACCACTTGCGAGCAATTTTAGCAATATAGTGTGTCCAGGTTTTCGGATTATTTTTACGGGTGGAACGCCCAAACTCATAAACCCGGATAAAATCTTTCGGTGCTTCCCCTGAAATGGCTTCATCCAAAATCTCCATGTGCCTTTTTGGGAGGATGGGGAAATGTGCCTGCAAATCAAGGTTAAACCCTGAATGGTTTTCGTAGGGTACAGATTTCAGTGATTTTGACATGGGAAGGATGATGGGTGCATTTGGTTTTGGGCTATTTGGTTTGGGAGGTGGAGGAATAGCGGCCACAAATGGTTGGAAAACAGTTATTTCGATTTCTTGCCTTTTGCTCTTGCCCCACCAAACATCGGCGCGGTGTACTGTTCATACAACCCAAACAAAAACTCAATCCGCCCGAACTCATTGGCAAACGCTTGCGGGCGGTAGCATAAGTCTACTGCTTTGTCCAAGGCCTGGTGAGCGCGTACCAGATCTGGCGGCATGGTCACGGGATCGTAAAGGTCGGCAAGGGTGCTGCCGGGATATTTTGCTCGTGTATCCAAAACTGTTTGGCCGCCTTTGTTCAATTCCCGCAAAATGAGTAATTCCAGTTCGCGCAATTCGCGGTAACTGATAATGAGGAAATTTCCACAACCGCAAGCAGGGTCGAGGAAATGGAGGGCGGCAATTTTGCGGTGCAACTCATTCAGGCGGGCGCGGTTGCCTTTCGCCTTTTCAAATTCGGTGTATAGGTCATCCAAGAACAGCGGCTTTATGACTTTCTGAATGTTCTTTTCCGATGTGTAGTGCGTCCCCAAATTGCGCCGCTCTTTGGGGTTCATTACGGCCTGAAACATTGAGCCGAAAATAGCAGGGGAAATCTTGCTCCAATCCAGTGCGCAGCATTCCAAAAGGCTTTCCCGCATTTTGCGGTCAAAGGCTGCCAGGGGCAAATGTTCCTCAAACAGTTTGCCGTTGACATACGGGAACGCTGCCAATGTTTCGTCGAGGTTGGTGAGCCGTTTTTCTTTCGGCGTGTTGAGTATTTGGAACAGTTGCGCCAACTGCATGGCAAGGTCGCTGCCGTCGGTCTTGGTGTGGGTGTCCACCAATTCCTGAAACTGTGTACGCTCGAAAATACCTGTATCTTCTCCAAACAAACAAAAAAGTATGCGTACCAAATAGACTTCGAGAGCGTGGCCGGTGTAGCCTACCGCCTCCAAGGTGTCGTGCAGCCGTCCCATGCGCTCGGCAGCTTGGATGTTTACGGGGTCTTCGTCTTTGTAACTGCGTTTTTGATAACCGGCAATAAACCCGAAAAGGTAGATGTGTGTGGACAATTCACGCAACTGGAAAGCGTGTATTTCGCCCGTGTCGAGGTCGAATAGTCGGAACTGCTCAAAATCGGAAACGAGGATGAATTTGGGTAATTCGTGTTCTTTCAGGCCAGGGAAATAGTCTTTGGCTTGTTGAAAGGCTTTGTCGAGGTCTTTACCCCTCGACTTGTGTTCTACCAAAATAACGCCTTTCCATAGCAGGTCAATAAAGCCCTGTTTGTTGTCGAGTTTACGCACGGCGGTTTCGAAAGTTGCTACTCGGCGGCGCGATACGTCAAACACATGAAAGAAGCCATCCCAAAAGGATTTGGCCTCAGCGTCTTCGCTGGTTTCGTGTTCCCATTCTTTGGAGAAAGCGCGGGCGCGGGCTTTGATTTCGTTCCAACTTAGCGGCATTGGGTCAGCATATTAGGGTAGTGAACGGGTAGGCAAATGTATTCAGTAATTGGCAAAATTTGGACTTCCTATTTCTTACTCCAAATCGGTATCAATATTTTTGGCTTAGGTGTCCAAAACAAAAATCCCCGGCTTCCAACTTGCTGGAAACCGGGGATTGAATTTGTGGAGCTGGCGGGATTCGAACCCGCGTCCGGACAAAGCGCCGTAACGCCTTCTACATGCTTATTTTCTGATTGGGTTTTCGAGCGCGCAGCTGGTTCAGAAACCCACCCTTGCACGCCTTATCCACTGGAGTTTCGCCCGGCAATAGTGACGTTTCACCGGACTATCTTCAAAATTGGTTTGATACGCGGCACGCTGTATATGAAGCCTCAAGCGCACGGCGCAATGGCACTTTTAAGTCGTTATAACTTAGGCGGCCATGGCGAACGAAGTGTTGCCAGTTAATGTTCGAACGTTAGTTTTTACGGAGTAACCGCCCATGCTCCGGCATGCTTACGAAACGACTACACTCTCCCGTCGATACCAGGCAGCCCCGTCGTTTGTTGGATTAAAGTTGCAAAGGTAACGTTGGTTTGTGGGACATTGGTTCCAGGGATGGCCTCTTTATTTTCAAGAGGACTGGTTTGGCAAGTTCCGGGTAAATACAGGGTGAATCTGTTACCTTTGCGGTTTAAACAACGTTAAGACGAGTGGCTTTGTAAAAGTCACACCCTGACGCGGGTTTTTGCCCATCCAAACACACCACAGTATGCTACACCTAGGCATCATTCGCGAAGGCAAAGTGCCTTCCGACGCCCGCGCGCCCCTAACACCTTCCCAATGCGCCCAAATTATGGCCACTTTGCCAGTACACATTGTGGTCCAACCTTCTCCTGTTCGTTGCTTTAAGGACGATGAATACCGACAGGCAGGCATTGAAGTGACAGACGATTTATCGGGCTGCTCCATCATCCTTGGTGTGAAAGAAGTGCCCGTGTCTCAATTGCTTTCAGGCAAAACTTACCTCTTTTTTTCCCACACCATTAAAAAACAGCACTACAACCGCACGTTGCTGCAAACCATCCTGGCCAAAAATATTTGCCTGATCGATTACGAAGCCATCACCGACGACGAGCAAGACCGACTTGTGGCGTTCGGCTTTTATGCCGGCGTGGTAGGCGCCCACAATGCCATGTGGACTTACGGCAAACGCACAGGCACTTTTACCCTGCCACGCCTTTGCGAACTGCACGATTATGCAGAGGCCAAACATACCTACAAAGCCCTGAAATTGCCGCCCGTGCGCATTGCCCTCGCCGGCGGAGGCCGTGTGGCCTCGGGCGCCATCCGCAACCTGCACGACATGGGCATCCGCGGCGTTTCACCGCGCGATTTCATAAAACACGATTACGACCATCCCGTATTCACCCAGTTGCATGCCCAGGATTATGTGGAGCATAATGAAGGACAACGCATTTTCAACAAGCAGCATTTTTACGCCCACGGCGAGGAGTACCGCAGCATTTTTGCACCATATGCTCATCGCGCCGACATTTTCATCAACTCCATTTATTACGATCCCAAAGCACCTCGATTTTTCGAACGCGAGGACATGACGGCGCCCAATTTCAGCATCCAGGTTGTGGGCGACCTTTCGTGCGACATCATGCCCGATGCCTCCGTGCCCTGCACCCTTAGGCCCAGCTCCATCGCCGATCCGGTGTATGGTTTTGATCCACAAACAGGCGAATCAACAGTGCCATTTTCGAAGGGAAGTGTGGATGTGATGGCCATCGATAACCTGCCAAGCGAACTGCCGCGCGATGCTTCCGATTTTTTCGGACGACAGCTCATCGACCATGTTTTGCCAGAAATTTTACATGCCGGCGATAGCGCCATGCTGTATCGGGCCACGATCTGCAGTGGAGGTACACTCAACAAGCCGTTCGAATACCTCCAAGATTACGTTCATGGAAGTGTTGCAACCTGAATTGTAATAAGTTTTTATTAAATTGGCATAATGTATCGTTTTGCTTTATATATTTGACCAATTCTTTTATTGGCAATACATAAATCAAAACGAAATGAAGATTCCACTTTGGCTCATCGGGGTGCTGTTCGTCGGCTACTCCGCTTGGGCGGTCAATTACTGGCATTGCTACCAATGCCAATGTTGCGACGGCGCGCCACCGGTCGCAGAGACCACAGGAGAACCACTTTTCCTATGGAACACCGAAACTCCTGTTGCAGATCCCAAGTTTTCTGACTGGAAAAAAGCATTGCTCGATCGCGGCGGCCAGGGCGACACCCTGGTCATAACAGCGTGGTACCGTGCCAGCGAAACCAACGGCGCCGAACTTGCTACCAAACGCGCCCAGGCACTGGTGGCCATGATGTCGCCTGAAATTCCAGCCAGCAGGGTGAAAATCCTGACCAAAGCAGTGGAGGACAAACTCGCTTCCGGCGGTCCGCCATTGCCCTCCGCAGGTTTTTCGTGGAGTGCTATGAGACTTGCCAAAACCCAGGGCGCCATCATCGAATCCGACAAGGACGTTATCTTCCTTTTCCCGTTCAACTCCACCGAGCGCGACCAAAACCCTGAAGTGGATACTTACCTGAAAACATTGTGCGAAAAACACAAGGATACCAAAGCCACGTTCAACCTTGTGGGGCATACCGACATCGTTGGTTCCGACGCCCAGAACAACGCCCTTGGACTCGGACGCGCCAACGGCATTGAAAAAATTCTGACGAAAAACGGCATCGCCAAATCGCGCATCACCACATCTTCCAAAGGCAAAACGGAACCTGTGGCCGACAACAGCACCGACGAAGGCAGGCAGAAAAACCGCCGCGTGGTACTCACCGTCAACAACTAAACCTTCCATCCAAAAGAAAAATACACCATGTTGTTATCTTACATCTTGCTACAATCAACATTTCAGCAGGACTTGCCCGTTGGGCTCGCCCTTTGCATTGTACCCTTCATCCTGGGCTGGCTCGCTGCCATGATGTTTTACAAAGTCAATTCCCTGCGCGGCCGCATCACCGAACTTGAAGACTCTACCACAAACCTCACGGCCAAGGTGGATAGTCTGCATACCGAAAATACCGAACTGCGCGTAAAAATCAGCCAGCTCGAAGCTTCCGTAGAGGAACAAAGTGGCCAAATCCGCAAGTTGAAAAACGAACTGCTTATTTGCGAAAGCGAACGCACTGATCTGGAAACCCAAATTGCAGCTGGCGGTAAAGGCGCCAAAGGCACCAAGATTGCTGAATCTGTGTTCCTGTTCGCCGGTACAAAATACAAAAAGGACGACCTGAAAATCGTGGAAGGCATCGGTCCGAAAATCGAAGAACTGCTGCACAAAGCAGGCATCTACACTTGGGAAAGCTTGTCTGAATCGTCACCCGACCGCATTAAGGGCATCCTCGACCAAGCTGGCAACGATTACACCATGCACGATCCGGGCTCGTGGCCGCAGCAGGCCGGACTTGCCGCCAACCATGACTGGGACATGCTGAAAAAGTTGCAGGATGAGTTGAATGCAGGGAAGTGATTCTACGCATGCAAAAAGGGATAAAACGTGTATTTATTTGCGGCTGGCCGCAAATAAATACACGTTTTATCCCTTCTTTTACGGTTTAACTCTTAACCGAAGGTTTTAACAATTTATACATCACTGGCGTCACGATCCTCGAAAGCAGCGTCGAAGAAATCAATCCGCCGATAAGCACGTAAGCCAATGGCGAATACAACGGATTCTCCTCGACGGCCAGGGGCAACAAACCGCCAATGGCGGTGAGCGACGTGAGTAAAATGGGTACAAAGCGGATTTCACCCGATTCGCGGATGGCTTCGTCTAAACCTCGTCCTTCAGCGCGCAATTGGTTGGTGAAGTCAACCAAAAGAATGGAGTTTTTTACCTCAATGCCCATCAATGCGATGAGTCCTACCATCACCGTGAAAGAAAATGGATACCCAGTGGCCATAAGCATCAGAATGGCGCCGATGATGCCCAGGGGGATCACAGACAATACAATAATGGTGCTGCGGAAGGTTTTGAACTCGAGAAGGAGCACGGCAAGTAAGCCAAAAATGGTGACGAGTACGATGGTGCCCATGCCGCCGAACGACCGTTCGGCACTTTCCTGTTCGCCGGCCACATTGTAACCGTAGCCCTTTGGGAAAGTCAATTTTTCAAGTTTCTCCTTAATCAGGTTGTTCACGTCGGCAGCGAAATAACCACTTTTTACCGATGCCGTCACCACCGAATACCGTTCTTTGTCGTAGTGCTCAATGTAGTTGGGCGACGGCTTGAATGCAATGTTGGCCACTTGTCCCAATGGTACGGAACTGCCGTTCAGACTGTTGATGTACAAACTTTTCAAGGCATCAAGTGAAGCAAATGCTCCGGCTTTGGGCACTGTAATGGTCAGGTTGTACACCTCCGAAGTGGCTTTGTCGGTGAATGCACCCGCAGCGATTCCGGCAATGGCCAGACGCACCATGCGGTCGATTTCAGCGATGGGGATGCCAAGGCTGGTGGCTTTGTCTTTGTTGATGTTCACCACCAGATCGGTTTTGATGGTGGAAATGGGGTTGTCAACGTAAAGGGTACCTTCCGTTTCGGCAACGATGTTTTCCACTTCACCGGCTACCCTGCGCAGGGTGTCGAGGTTTTCCCCAAACACACGGATGGCAATGGCCGCTTCGATGGGCGGACCTTGCTCGAAGTTTTTCACGTTAACCACCGCTCCGGGTATGTCCCTGAATTTACCGCGCAGTTCATCAATCAAGGCAATTTTCACGGGTGGTGGTGTGCCCTCCTGGAGTTGTACAAACACCTGACCGTAGTCGGGACTTTCGCTTTCCCGGATCACATTGTAATACACCCTTGGATTGCCACGTCCCACATTGGTTGCGTACCAGGTTACTTTGGCTGTTGCACCTTCGCCGGGATAGATGGAAAGAGGCTCGATGCTGTCGGGTAAAAGGTGGTGTGTTTTGAACTCCGGCGCCACATATTCTGCCAAAACGGAGTCGACGAGTCGGCCTACCCGGTCGGTTTGTTCCAGGCTACTTCCAGAAGCCATGTCGATGTCGATGTAAAACATGGGCCTTTCGCTGGCAGGGAAAACAGTAAATCCGACTCGACCAGCAAAGGCAAGAACACCGAAGAAAATTACGGCAGAAACAAGCAGGGTGGTTTTGGGGAAACGCAGTCCGAGGTCAAGCAGGCGTGTATACGATTTGGAAATCGCCCATTTCAAGCCGCGCAGGAAAATGTTGCCACGCGGGTCGTGGTGTTCGGCCAAAAGACGGCTACCGAGAAAAGGCACAATGGTGAGCGACACAAACATTGAGGCAATAACCGTGGTGACCACAGCCATGGGCAAAGAACGGATGAAATCGCCCGAAGCTTCAGGCAGGTAAATCAGGGGCAAAAAAGCCAGAATAAGCGTGGCGGTACAACCCAAAACGGCCAGACCGATCTGACGTGTCGCTAAAATGGCTGCTTCCTGCCGTTTGTAGCCTTCCCGCAGCCAACGTTCAATGTTTTCCACCACCACAATGCTGTCGTCGACAAGGATGCCGAGGGCGATGATGAGTCCAACGATGCTGAGTTGGTTGAGGGTATAACCGAGTTTGTCGAGTGCAAAAAGGCCGATCGCAATGCTCAATGGAATGGAAATCATGACCACAAGGGCAGCGCGCCAACCCAGGGGTAGCAAGGTGAGCAAAACGAGCAGGATGGCAATACCAAAGTCTTTGGAGAAACGGATAAGGCGTTTGCGCACCGAGTCGTTTTGGTCAAACACTTTCACATAATCCATGTTCGACGGCAGGTCTTGTTTGAACTCCGCCACGGATTTGTTGACCGCGTCGCCTACGTCGAAGATGTTTTGTCCGTCTTTCATACGTACTGTAACCCAAATGGATCGGGTGCCGTTGATGCGGGTCAGATGGCGGGGTTCTTCGTAGGCATACTCCACGCTTGCCAGATCCTTGAGGTACACTATTTTACCTGCGTTTGCAAAAACGATGGTGTTGCGCACCTCCTCTATATTTTCGTAGTCGCCGCTGGTTTCTACAAAAAACTGTCGGTCGCCAACGTTCACCGATCCGCCGGGAATCGATATGTTTTCACTTTGTAACGCTCCGATTATTCGGCTAACAGGGATGCCGTCGGAAGCCATTTTGGGCAGGTTCAAGGAGATACGGACTTCCCGTTTGGGGAACCCCCAGGTGTCGGCAGCTTTTACGCCCGGAATTTTTTCGGCCATCTCCTCGAGGCGTTCGGCTTCGTGGCGCAAGTCTGTCCAAGAGGCTGTTTCACTTACCAATGCGGCTTGCAGAATGGCCACATCGGAAGAGGAGAAGCGTTGGATGGTGATCCTGTTGAGGTCGGCTGGTAGTTCAGGACGCAAGGCATTGACCTCGCGGACCAGTTCCTCGTATTTTTTATCAGCGTCTTCACCGTGTACAAATTCCATGGTAAGAACCATGAAACCGTTGAGCGATTTGGACCTCATACGGTCGATGTTTTCCAGAGCGCCGAGTTTTTCTTCCACCTTGTCGGTGATTTTTTCTTCTATTTCGGCTGGACCTGCGCCAGGGTACACGATGATAACATTGAAGCTGGCAGGGGCAAATTTGGGGTCTTCTGCGCGGGGCATGTTCAGTAAGGAACTGATGCCGAGTGCCATTACAGCCAGAAAGATAATGAAGGTAAACTGGCTGTTTTTGACGGAAAATTCAGCGATTTTCATGGCTTGGGTTACAGTTTTCGAATTTTGGTTTTTTCCGTCAGGTAAGGTGCGCCGGCGGTAATCACTTCCGTAATGTTGTCAAGTCCTTTGGCCACCACGGCTTGTCGTCCTTCGAGGAAAGCGATTACGATGGGAACCTTACGGGCTGTTTCACCATCGGCGGAGGGCACAAATACAAAGGCGTTGTTTCCGTTGCCTTCCACGATGGCCTCAATGGGTACAACGGCGTATGAGCGTTTTTGCGGAGGCGTTATGTCGACCTGGGCGAACAGTCCTGGTGCAAACCGCTTGCCATCTGGACGGATGCGAATTTCCACGGGGTAGAGGCCAGAGGCAGGGTCGGCGGCGGGCGCCAGATCGGTTATTTTTCCAACAAAGGGTTCGTCCGGATAAGCATCAAGGTTTACCTGAGCGTTCATGCCTTTGCTGAGGCGTGCCCAGTCGCGGTCACTGACGTTGATTTTAACCACCCAGTCGTTGTTGCCTGTTTCAAACAATACAAAAACGGGATTTCCAGGGCCTGTAATTTCGCCTTCGTTGAGCAGTTTTTTGATGATTTTACCACTCATGGTAGCCCTAATTTCGGCGTATCGCTGGTTGAAGCGTGCGATGCGGGCCGATTCGTTCGCCAGGTCGCGGCCAGTGGTGGCGTTTTCCAGCATTTCGAGTGTGGTGGAGCTGTCGGCATACAGTCCTTTCACGCGGTTGAGGTCGCGTTCGGATTTGGCGAGTGCTTGTTCGGCCTGGGTGACCTGGGCATCCACTTCGGTTTTGTCGAGTACAGCCAGGAGTTGTCCGGGGCGTACGACATCGCCTTCATCCACATAAACTTTACGAATGATGCCGCCAATTTTGAAGGAAAGGCGTTGTTCTGAAGCAGAGGTTAACATACCACTTGCGTGTATGGGCAGTGCGATGTTCAGCTGTTGTACCGGTGTTGTACGCACCGGAATTTTTTCGTCGCTCAGATCAATGGCTGTTGAGGGCACAGTTGCTTTTTGTTCGCCGCAACCGCCCAGCAACAGAAAAAGGCTTGCGAGGGCGCCGACAACGAGGGCGATGGTTTCTAACTTTTTCATTTGAAGGAGGTTGTTTATTGGTTGATCGCTGCGGCTTGTCTGAGTGCAGCTTCTTTGCGGAGTACTTCTGCGTATTCGATCAACGATAACAATCGGGCAGAGGTCACGCGGTTTTGTGCATCCAGAAATTCGATGAGCAGCGCCTGGCTTGCGCGGTATTTGTTGTTGATGATGCGGAAACTTTCTTCTGCGGCAACTGAGGCGTTGCGCGAGGCCAGGTAGCTTTTGCGTGCGGCGTCGAAATCGTTCCACGCCCGTGTAATTTGCAGGGCAATTTTTTGTTGTGTTTCGTTGTATCGGCTGCGCAATTGTTCGCTTTCAATCTTGGCGTCCTGAACCTTGCTTTTTCGGAGTCCGGCATCGAAAAGGTCGTAGCGCAAGCCTACCTGGGCGAGTACAAAAGCCTGGTCGTCGGTGAAATGGTAACCGAAGCCCTGAAAACCAAATTCGCCGCCGATGTAGAAGTCGGGGATGAACATTTGGGCTTCGTTGCGTTTGATGTTGGTTTCGGCTGCACCCATTCCAGAGCGCAGCGCTTCGAGTTCCTGGCGGTTGTTGAGGCCGTTGGCTACGAGTTGTTGCTGGTTGTATTCGGGCAAAACAGGGCGTAAAAGGGTTGTATCGGGTTCTATGGGCGCCTGCATGTCGCGGTTGAGCAAGAAGTTGAAGTAGGCCCGTGCAGTTTTTTGGTCGGCCTGAAGTTGGAAAATCTGGTAATCGGTACGAGCCAGTTCGTAATCGGCGGTAGCGATAACATCGCGTGTGGCGACGTTGTTTTTAACCAATGACTCGTTGAAACGGCGTAATTCGGTGAAGACATCTTTGGTGTTCAGCCAGATTTTTTCGGCTTCGAGTGCCTTGAGGTATTGCAAGTAGGCATCGGTGATAAGGTAGCGCAATTCATTTTCATAGGCTGCTTTGGTGGCTACTTGCGAATCGTAAAGGTTTTCCTGGATGTTGCGGTTGTACCGCAGGTCCGAATTGTAAAGTGGGAAGGAAACACGAACCTTGGTTTCGTGGAAGTTATCTGGCAGGAACTGGACGGTTTGGTTTTCAACCTGTGGAAACTGGTTCGATTGTGTGAGTTGATTGAGGGTTTGGTAAACGGGATTGAGCAGGTCGCCGATGGGGAAGGCGATGTTTCGTCCGCCGACAGCTCTGGTGTAATTGGCATCAAACTGCAGGGTGGGGTAGAACAGGCTGCGGGCCTGTTTGACGGCCTCCATGCTTCGTTGCACATTCATATCCTGCTGTTTCAAAGCGAGGTTGTTGTCCAGGCCTTCCTGGATGTAAGCTTCAAGTTGTGGTGCGTTTTGGCTTTCAACGTGGTTGGCAATCAGCAAAAACAGTACAATGGGGGCAAAAAAATGGTATTTCATTTGAAAAACACTTTTTATAAACTGAACACTGTTTATTAAGATGTAAAAAAAGGGGGTGAAGTTTCAGTTGAAAAGCAAAAAAGGTTGAACGGTTGATTGGGGGGGATGAATGGTCGTATGGCGAGGGTAGAAAAAAGGCTGTTAAAGCGTAGCTGCCATTTTGATGATCATGCTGAAAGAGTCGGCGATCAGTTGTTCGCGTTTTTTTTCAGGGTACATACGGATGCGGTCGCGCACGAACATGGAAACCAACCCGTGCACGTGGCACCAAAGGGTAAAAGCAATGGTAACGGCGTCGGTGCTTTTAAAGTAACGTTGGTTGATGCACTCCTGGACGGATTCAACAAAGAAGGCGTGTGTTGCTTGACCTAGTATCCAACATTGCTGATTTTCAAGAGATTCCATAGGAGCACGCATGATGAAGAGCAGGTCGTACAGGTCCTGGTGCTTGAGCCCAAAGTCGATGTAAAGCCTGCCTATGGCCTGCACCCGTTCCCATGGGTTTTCGATGAGGGCGGCCGAAAAAAGATGGTTTCTTTTGATGGTTGCCGCTTCGTACTGAAGAGCGTAGAAGATCTCATTTTTGTCTTTAAAATAGAGATAAATGGTGCCTGGCGAGTATTCTATGGCTTCGGCGATGTTTCGAATGCTTACGCCGTCGAACCCTTTTTCCCTGAAAAGGTGTAAGGCAGCGTCGAGAATGCGCCTTCGCATTTCTTCTTTATCGCGTTCTTTTCGTTGTACGATTCCCATAAGTAAAATTTAAACAACGCAAATATACTGAACAATGTTCATTTTTGCAAACTGGATTTTTAGTTCATATAATTTACTTTAAATCATATGTATACAGGCGTACTTATCAGTTAATTGGATAATACGTGAAAAAAAATAATAGATATTGATTAAAAACATGATGGGAAACAGCGTCAATACCGCAGTATTGGGTAGATTTGTCGCAGCATTTATTTTAATCCATCATCCCAATCTCATGAGCGAAGTGGTTTAACAATCTTTCCTTCTGCCATATTCTTTGGCAAGATTTTTGGCTCCCTTCCTCGTACCTTTTTTTTAACTGGTTTCCCCGCCGGGAACCCTACTGGCCATATCCCTGCCGATTGTACAGAATTGGCCACGCCTCGGTTTGTTATAGCCACTGCTGTTAAGCGGTGTTGCTCCAAATTATCCGAAGTTTGGCTTCTACGCATACACACCCACACAACGTGCGCGGAAGATGAACGACATAGTAGAATTGGTAACCCTGATAAGCAAAACCAAGCTCCAGATGAATGGAGTTTGGAGTTCGGTGATTGAGCCAAACTCAAAAATGGAGCGTCTCTATGAGGCTATCCAGCAAAAGAAAGTGCTCAGCGATGAAGATGCGAAGGCTTATTTTGAAGCCATAAACGAAGATGCAGCGACCTTACCGAACATCAAAAACAAATTGAAAGAGCGGCTGCTGGATGCGGTATTCCTGCTCGATTTCAAGGATTCAAGTTTTTCCAACAGACAAAAAGCTTTTTACGAGTGCCATAAAAAATGGGCTGCCGGTATGATCCTTTTGATCCGGAACCTGAAAATTTCCGGCATCGACCTTTTGGAAAAGCTCCTGCGCCACACGATTCGTTTTGAATTTACCGAACTTACTCTAGATATCCTGCGTGTTTTGCGCCTTCAATACAGTACAGTAGACGGTGATTTTAAGAAATACCAGCAGGTTCGTGATCAATTCCGTCAGTACGAAACCATTTGGATGATGGAAAACAAGGCGGAGGATTATTATGCCGATCTGATGAGCCATTTTACCAACAGCAAGGCATCCAAAACAGAGCTTACCGACCAGGCCATTGGTTACTACCACGAACTTGAACCGTTTTTGAAGGAATGTGAAGCTTTTAAACTGCACCTTTTTGGCAGGCTCATTCATCTCATGGTTCACAGCATTGGTAATGACTATGCAGCCACCGCCAAACTGTGTGAAGAAGCCATCGCATTTTTTGACAAAAAAGATTACAACAGTGGTCTTCCGCTCCAGGTTTTTTATTACAACCTTATTGTAAGTTACCTTCAATTGCGGGAATTTGAAAAAGGGCAGGTCATCATCAACCGGTCGGAACAGTTTTTTGAAGAAGGATCCTTCAACTGGTTCAAACTTCAAGAACTCTTTTTCCAACTTGCCATGCATTCGGGCCACTACAACGAAGCGTATGCTATTTACCAAAAAGTAAGCGAGCACCCACGTTTCCCGGCCATGTTGCCACAAATCACTGAAATGTGGACCATCTTCCAGGCTTACCTTTATTACCTCATCAAAATCGGACACATATCGGACGACGCCAAACTCAGCAAGTTCCGCATCAATAAGTTCCTCAATGAAATCCCGCTGTTTTCCAAAGACAAAGCGGGCATGAACATTCCCATCCTCATCGTGCAGGTCCTGCACACCATTGCCGACCGCGATTACGACAAGTCGATTGACCGTATTGAGGGCATCGAGAAGTATTGTACGCGCTACCTGAAAGATAAAACCACCTACCGCAGCAACAACTTCATTAAAATGATGCTCCAGATTCCCATCGCAATGTTCCAACGCGATGATGTGGAGCGCAAAGCCGGCAAGTATTTCCAGAATTTACAAAAAACGCCGCTGGAAGTGGCCAATCAAACCCATGAAGTTGAAATCATCCCGTACGAAGCTTTGTGGTCGCTTACGTTGGAGACGCTGAAGAAGTAAGGGCGGCGTTTACGCCTCACATACATTGCGGCGTAAACGCCGCGGTACCGGGCGTTTCATGTTTTTGTTCAAAGTGGAGGGAAAGAATTGAGATGAGGCGTAAATGGTTGAACACACAGATTTCTGGCAATGATCAATTACCGTAGGCCGAGGGTACGCGTCCGGTAACGCGGCGTTTACGCCGCAATGTACCTGCGGCATTTATGCCGCATCAGCAAAAATATCCTAAATACGGCGGCCTCCATCCCCAACAATACATTTTCGAGTTTCACAATTCAAGGCTTTGAAACCCTGTATCAGGGTTCCTCAAAGCCACTTTTTTGCTGCGATCGAAGGCAAAAAAGGAGGGCTTTCGCGCGATGATTTAAATGTATTAAAAATAAAAACTGAATATAAAATATTTAAATACAATAATTTAAAATCTCAATAAAAAAAAAGCCCAAAAATGCACTGGGCGATGGAGGGCACTTTGCTGTCCTGTGCTGGGGGTGTTCGTGGCCGGACCTTTGACTTCATAATCGAAATCAATCACCCGTAACACGAAATAATCATGAAAAAGTTCAACACACTCCAGTTCGTTTCGCAAACCCAATTCAACCATTCATACGGCCGTGTAGACATCACGGGCCTCGACCTGATCGGAGCCTGAGGATAGCGTCTTACGCCATCTCGCCGCCATTATTTCATCCGTAAATCAGAACCATACTATGATTGCCAATCTGATGCTTTACGGCCTGGAACAACGCCACGCACCTCCGCGATCGGCATTGTTGAGCCACCGGCTCAATCCGGGCGCACATTGCTTTCACAGCGATGTGATTTTCGGCGCGCCGAGTGCCGACTGCCGAGGGACCGGCATTTGCAAAATTGTTGCGCATGGCATGTTGCCGCAGGGACAAAGAAAACAGACCTGTCGCCATTCCGAAGCGCTTTTTACACAAGGAACCGGCGGAAAAGGGGTCGCCATGTACTTGTTTAGAGAACTGTTGTGCATCAATGTTTATAAAACCCAACTGCGCGACGGCATGCTGACACTTACTGATCATTGTCCGTTACCGCGATCGATGGTCAATTACCTGAAACTTGAAATTCTTACGCTTCCTCCGGGAAAGTATCCTGTAGAAATGCACGAGGGATACCTGCGTATTTTCTTTTCCTGAACAATCATACAAACACAAACCCACATGGCTGAAGATGTCATCATGTAAAGCAGTTGCTTCAACTGAAAACGTCGAAAACCTCAAGGGCTAAGGTTTGAGAAAAATACACCTGCCAAGAAAGATGAGAACTGTAGGAAACAGGCGCCAAACGGGGCGTCTGGCAAGCCTTCCAAACACGGTTTCTCTGACAGGTATGGTTTTACTCCTACTGCTCGATTTATTCATTAAAATGACAAATGACATGAAAGGTCAAATCCAGTGCCCGAAAACGATACCACTTTTAACGTGGTTGTTTTTGGCATGCGCCTTTTGCCTGTTTTCCAACAAGGCATCTGCGCAACTTGTCCAAAGCGCAGCCATTGAGAACCAGAACCACAACTGGTTGAATCCCAATGCTGCAGAACAGGTGTTACTCAATGAAATGCACCTGCTTCAGCTTGATTTGCCTGGTCTGACGCCAGGTACAACCCAGTACATCGACAATGTACGCCGCCAAGCGTATTACAAAGCCATCCTTGTGGCCATGAGAGCAGGGGCGCCCATTGCGGGCGCACTCGAAAGCTCTTTGCCTGCTGCAGCCACCCTTGGGGGGGCCGAGGAAGGCGCGTTTACGCCCAAGCCAGCACTAAAAGCTTTGTACAACGAAACCCGCACACTTCTAAGCCAGTAAAGCCAGCGAAGTATTCCATCATCTGACTATCCTTTAATCATTCAAGCGATGAAAAAGATAATTTCTTTTCAAAAAGCCTTGCTGATGGGTATTCTGGCCGTTTTTGCGTGCCATTTATCAGCGCAAACCAATTTCAACCTGCCTATAAACGGCGCCGGTGCAGATCAAACCATCGCTCCGCCTGGTATTTGTTTTTTCAATTTTTACGACAGCGGCGGTCCTGCCAACAACTACAATTCCAATGCCGACGCCAGCGTGACGTTCCTGCCTTCCAATGCAGCAACGCACCGCGTTCGTATTGATTTTCAAAACTTTAACATTGAAGATCAGTTCGACGCTTTGTATATTTACAACGGTACATCCACGGCATCCAACCAGATTATGGGCCCGGACCCTGCCACCATTTCCGGCTTCCCTGCGGGCAACTGGTCGGCAACAGCCCCTGGCACCATTACGGCCAATGTGGGTATCGCCAACGTAGGCGCAAATGCAGCAGAAGCGCTGACCATTCGTTTCCGATCCGACGGATCCATCACGTTTGCAGGATGGTGGGCCATCGTCAACCAGGTGCCCAAAGAGATCTGCACCATCAGTGCAGCAGGTGATATCACCAATGCCGTAGCCCAAAACAACGCTTGCTCGGCAGATGTGACCACCATGGCGCCTACTTTCCTCCCTGGAGGCTGCAACAGCGCTTACTCCCTGCGGTACCGCATCAACGGCGGTGCTCCAGTGGTCGTTGGCAACATGATTCCCGCAAACATCGTACTCGATGATGTGCCTGTTGGCAACAACATCATTACCTGGGAATTATTTGACCCATGTGGCAGCGCAGTGCTTAGCTCCGACAATCAATTGGTTGAAGTTGAGGACCAAACCAATCCTACCATCACTTGTCCTGCAAGTACCACCATCAACCTTCAACCGGGATTGTGTTCTGCCGTATTCAATTATTCGGCAGTTTGTATGGATAACTGTCCGCTCTCCGCATCGAGCACGGTTTCGCATCCCATCGACTTCAACAACAGCCAGGCGGGCCTGATGTTCGATCTCACCAACCTGAGCTCCGGCAACCTCAGCGTCAACCAATTTGCACCTTCTCTGATTCCTGGCACCTGGGAAATTGAGGTGTATTATACTACGAACTCAGGCAGTTGGCAAACTTTTACCAATAACCCAGGAGCATGGACGCTGGCCGGACGCCAGTTCATCACTTCCACAGGTTCGGCAGCCGGTACCATCGTGCCAGGTTTTGGTGTAGCACTTGCTCCCGGGCAAACGCGCGGTATTTACATTACCAGCACTTTTGGTACACCCATAAATTACACCAACGGTTCACGACAAGTGAGCGACAACAACCTGCGTGTATCTTCCCAGCCAGGCGCCGGAAGGGCCTACCCGTTTGGTACTACGTTCAATGGCCGCAGTTACAACGGCTCAGTGAGCTACACTTCAACTGTAGGAAATACCGCCGAGATTATTTCCGGCTTGCCTTCTGGCTCCGATTTTCCCATCGGATCTACATTAAACATTTTGCGCTGTACCGACCTCGCAGGCAATTCAGCCACCTGTTCGTTTACCGTGGTGGTGAATGAATTCAACGCACCGATAAGCGCACTCGCCTGCAACGACGTGATCATCATCGCGCTCGGCCCCGGCTGTACCGCCGAACTTACCGCCGACCAAATACTGGAAGGTGGTCCCTATGGATGCTACGATGACTTCATTTTAGAACTGGATAAAACGCCGCCATTCGGCAATGGTCCGTGGATCATCAATACTACGCTTACCTCAGCCGACATTGGAAAAACCTATGGCTTGCGTGTGACCGATCCAACAACCGGCAACAAATGCGAAGGAAACGTTACGATCGAAGATAACCTCCCCGCACAATTGGTATGCACACCCATTGATTTGCCTTGCGGCATCAATACATCGCCTACCTTTTCGCAAAACATTGCGTTAAACCGCACCTTTACACCTACCACTTCGTTGCCGCAAACGGTGAACGACTTCCAGTCGGTTGAACTGCTCATTCCAGTAACCGCTCCAGCAGGTGCAACGGTAAATGATGTGGATTTCAGTGTACGCGTCAATGGCGATGCCTTTGAAGGCAACTTGCGCTTGGTTTTGGAAAGTCCATCAGGCACCATCGTCAACATGTGGAACCAGGGTACGGGCTGTGCGCCCAATCCTTTACACGTTCGTTTCAACGACGAGGGGAGCAGCCTTGTCAACTGTCCTGTATTTACCAACAACCAAAATACGCAGATTCCATTTGGATCGGGCTTTATGTCGGCCTTTGATGGCCAGCCAGCCAACGGAACCTGGAAACTACGCATGGCGGACCTTAACGGATTTACCGACGTTTCGACGATCGTTTCTGCCGAATTACACCTGAACATTCAAGGCATTTTTTCGACAGGTTTCCCCAATGGTTTGCAATTCCCGGGACAGGTCATGCAAGTTTCGCCCAATACCTTTGTGGTGGGCGATCCATTGCTCGACGATTGTTCGGATGTTACGCTCAGTTACACCGACCAAACGACGAACTTCAACTGCGTTGGCAACTTCAGCAGCATTATCAACCGCACCTGGGCTGCCCAGGATGCGAGCGGCAACATTTCAACCTGCGTACAGCAAATCCGATTGTTCCGTCCGAAGCTCGCTGATGTTATGCTTCCGCCAAGCTACGATGACATAGACGAACCCTCGTTCTCCTGTGGTGGACAATACCCAACGCCGGCATGGATTGAGTCGCAAGGCCTTCAGGGCCAGCCCAATGTTTTCAGACTTAACACCAGTTGTAACATCACCTGGATTTCCTCTGATGTTGTGATTGGAGTATGCGACGGAACTTACACCATCAACCGCAAATGGACCATTGTTGATGTTTGTGCCAGCCAGAGCATTGAATACAACCAGATCATCCGTGTTCGCGATGAATCCGGGCCGGTGTTCCAGTGCCCCACAAACGTGGTAGCTTCGACCGAATTGTACGAATGCTGTGGTTCAGTCAATTTGCCCGATCTGTTGATTGCAGACGGTTGCTCGAGAATCAACAATGTGAAAGCTGATATCATTGTGGTCGACCCAAACAATGGCAACGTGATCGGCAACTTTACCGTTAACGGATCGCTGGTCACTTTCCCGGGCAACAATACTGCCAACCCCGACACGTTTGGTGTTCTGGGCAGTACACCTTGTTTGCCTAAAGGTGTTCATACGGTGATTTATACGGCAGAAGATGCGTGTGGCAATACTTCAACTTGCTCTTTTTCTTTAACCGTAGCAGACTACACCGAGCCAGTTGCCGTGTGTGACGAATTCACGGTCGTGGCCATCGGAGGCGATGACCCCAACGACTGCTACGAGCCCAATGATGGCTGTCAGTTTGGTGGCGTTACCATAGTGCCTGCCATTACTTTCGACGACGGATCTTACGACAACTGTGGCGCCGTTGCTTTCACCATTCGACGTAAAGCACCCTACAGCTCGTGTATCCTTGGCCTTAACCAGATCAACGGAGGACAACCTTGCAACGATCAATTCCCGGATGTCGACACCGAGTTTGACCTCGCGGTTGGAGAAGCTGAGACGATCAAATTTTACTGCTGTGAAGTAGGCACGACGCAAACAGTTATCCTGCGCGTTTATCAACTCGATGATTTTGGGAACATCGCCATCGGTCCCGACGGTGGACCTCTTTTCAACGAATGTGAAATTCAAGTGGAAGTCCAGGACAAACTCAAACCAGGTTGTACACCGCCTCCAAACGTAACGGTTTCCTGCGAAAATTTCGATCCTTCGCTTTGGGCTTATGGCATGCCGACTGTACTTGACAACTGCTGCCTCGATTCCACTTACTCGTTCATGGGACAAAAAGGTTTGACGCACACCGCGAATTTTAACAACTTCGACACCGTGTGCAATAAAGGCACCATTGTGCGCACCTTCCGTGTGTACGACTGCCAGGGATTCACGTCTAATTGCACCCAGCGCATTGTGGTCAATTACGAACAGGATTACTTCATCAAGTTCCCCAACGATAAGGTCCTGATTTCCTGCGACAGCAGCTCGTTCAATCAACCAACCTTCTTTGGTGAAGATTGTGAATTGCTTGCCGTATCGTACCACGACGACATCTTTACCGTTGTACCCGACGCCTGCATGAAGATCGAACGTACCTGGACGATCATCAACTGGTGTACTTACGATCCGAACAGCGGTTGTATCTACGTTCCGAACCCGAACCCGAACAGCAACGCGAACCACACTTCGAACCTTCCGGGACCAACGGTTTCACCCTTCGGCACACCCGCACCCTGGGCGCCTACGGTCGTTAAAATAAGTCCGACCGATCCAGTATCAACCAACTACAGTATCTATTGGGAGGCCAACGCAAACTGCTACAAGTATAAGCAGATCATCAAGATACAGGACAACGTGGCGCCCACATTTGTAAACTGCCCGGCTTCACCGGTTGAAATTTGCGATGTGACCGAGAACGATCCGCTACTTTGGAACGAAACCTTTTGGAATGATCCGATCCACAGCATGAACGATCTTTGTGAAGCGCCGGTCGATCTGAGTATTACAGGAACCGACGCTTGTTCGGGCGCCAATGTGAACATCAGTTACCTGCTGTTTCTCGACCTCGACAACAACGGTACGATGGAAACGGTGGTTAACAGCAACAACCTGCCGCCTGCCAATACTGTGCTCTTCAACAATGCCGCAACACCCAACTTCAGCGGAGGCGTGGCCAGGGCATTTGATAAACGGGCCGTAGCTGCCAACCAAAAATACCGTTTTGCTTTACAATCGGTCGCGAACGGCACGAACCGCACGGCAAGTTTACGTTGGAACACCAGCTTGCAGCCCAACAACTTTGTGGTGCCTGAACTGCCTTACGGTACGCACAAAATAAAATGGATCTTGTCCGACGGTTGTGGCAACGAAAAGGTTTGCGAGTACAACTTTGTTGTAAAAGATTGCAAACCCCCCACCATTTTATGCCTCAACGGCCTGTCGACCAACATCACCAACATGGGCATGCGCGAATTGTTTATCTCGGATTTTATCCAACATGCATTCGACAATTGTACGCCCAACAACCAATTGGTGTTTGGTATCCGCCGCTCCAATACCGGTACTGGTTTTCCGACCAACCCCGATGGATCGCCGCAAACCAGTGTAATCTTTATGTGTGATGATGTTGGGACACAACCCGTGGAAATCTGGGCCATGGATACCAAAGGCAATGCA
>JBBSDH010000017.1:0-33034 GCA_038249605.1 Chitinophagales bacterium
ATCACCTTTGAATCTGACTTGTTGTGCGAAATTCAAAACTGCGGCAATGCCCGTAAACTCATCTTCCAGTTTAAAGCTACCGACAACTGCGGCAACCAATCCATCACAACGGGACAGATCATGATTGTTGATAATACACCACCGACGATCATCGAATGTCCGGCCGGTGATCCGTTCCTTACTTGTGTCGGCGATATCCCGGCTCCCGACCCAGGGGCAGTGATTGCAACCGATGAATGCAGCAGTGTTACCGTTACCCTGACTGCTACCCAGGTGGACGGAACTGGTTGCGGCAACTGGCCTATGAACCTTTGCTACGTGTACAGCGCCGTTGACGCCTGTGGCAACGAATCTGTTTGCCTGCAATCGTTTACGGTGTACGATACGATCGCTCCCGAAATGAATTTACCGGCAAACATCACGGTTAACTGCGTAGGTGACATTCCAGGGCAAACGGTATTCATTCAAACCATACGCAATTCATCGGTAGGACAATGCAGCGGCATTACCGCTGTCATGATCATTTCTGATACCGGTGCACCGCAGTTGCCGGATTCAACACGCACTTACACCTTCACGATCAAGGATGCATGTTCGAACATGGCAGGACCGTTCACGGTAACGTATACCGCTGTTGGAAACTGCAGACCGCTGTGTACTGCTCCTCAAGCTACATGGGGCAAACCCAACGGAACGCTTGGCCATGAAGAAGTGGTGGATGTAATTGACAGTTACCTGGTACAATATGACATGATCACAGCAGGACGTTATGGACAATCGATCAACATCATGGATGCCGATTGTTTGCAGGAACTGCTGCCGGCTGAAGGATTCAGTGGACCTCTTTCATCAGGCGATGTCATGATCGAAGGAACCGATTGTGCCACAGGTACCGTTGTTGTTAACCCGGTTGGAAATCTTCAGAACATGATTGCCGCGAATGTGATGGTCCTAAAATTGAACATCTGGTACAATGCGACGTACAACAGTCGCGACCTCGGTATTCAAAACATCCAGGATTTACCTTCGTGTCTTGTCCATTTTGAAATCCAGAAACAGTTGGGTAAAAACAAGGTAACGATTCAGGATCTTGTTGATCTCACCAACGACTACCTCGCAGGAATAGGTTATTACCCGCAAAGTTTTGGTGATTTGCTCAATACAGCTCTGTCGAACCTGAACCAATACTGGGAAAATTGTGAAGAGACCAATCCATGTCAGGAAGCAAGCGCCGACAAACGACAGGATGTCGTTGACGTGTTCTCCAATGCAAGGTTGTTCCCCAACCCTGCTACGCACAAAACCATCCTCACGTTCGAATCTCTGGACATTGAAGACGTTAATGTGCGCATCACGAGCCTCAACGGCGGAGTTTACAACCTCAACTACACGACAGTAAAAGGCTGGAACAATTTCGAAATTCCGGTGAAAGACCTGCCGTCCGGTATCTACTGGATTACGCTCAGCAATGACCAAGGTGTAAAAACCCTGCGCCTTGCTGTTGAATCTGGTACACGCTGATCGTATAATTGGTGAAAATGAATAGTGCAGCTGGCCTGGGTTTCCCGGGCCGGCTTTTTTATCTTTGAAATTTCCCGAAAACATACGCCGCATCGTGGTAATGAATACATGGTTGTGGGATGCCTCCGCCGATCCGGCGTACCAAAAAACACGCTGGGTGCTCAAAAGTCCGCTGTTGCCGTTCTTGTACAAATACCTCAATTTTTCTCCCCGCGTTTTGCTGCCGAAATCGTACGCCGACCGGAAAAAATTGAGACATGACGTACACAGCCAATACATCAAACCATTTTCAAGGATGAAGGATCGTTCCGGACCAATCGCTTTTGCCCGTTTGCTGCTGAACGACCAGGCGTGGTTCGGTTCGATGTGGCGTCAAATTGGTTTGCTGCGCGACAAGCCGGTATTGCTGTTGTGGGGCATGAAAGATCCATTCATTTCCAAAGGCGATCTTGAAAAAAGGAAAGGCGCGTTTCCCAATGCTGTCGTTAAAACATTGGATGATGCAGGACATTTTCCGCAGGACGAAGCCTCTGAAGCGGTGGTCCAGGCAGTGGATCTTTTTTTGAAAAATTAACCTGATTGGTTTCCCCTATTTACATGTTCAGGTAATTCATCAGCGAATCAACGCGATCCTGCAAACCATTGTCGGCATGTCCTGGCTCGCCAAAGGTTTGGCGAACGGTGTAGTTGTGTCGTTCCAGCGATGCGATCACGCGGCTAACGTCGTGGGTATTGAGTTTAAGGGTAACCTCAAGCGTTTCCGATTCGTGGGTGGATGTTACAAAAGAGCATAAAATCTTGCACTCGTTTTCTTCGACAAAACGGGCGATGGTGGCCATGGAGTAGTCGCGGCGTTCCATTTCCAATACCAGCACGGCGCCGGGTTGGGTAAAGGAAGCTGTCGCTGAGAAAAAACGCAACAGGTCGTTTTGCGTAACAACTCCAAGGTAAAAACCTTCACTGTCCAAAACCGGAATGATGGTCAAACGATGGTCGCCCATCACCTTAATGACTTCCAGAACGTGTTCTCCGTCGCGAACGGCAAAACGGCGTGCCATGGAAAAGTCGTAGGCACCAATGGGTTCGTACAACTTGTGGTTGAAAATATCTGCTTCCGAAATGATACCCACCAAACGACCATCTTCCACCACGGGAAGGTGTTTGAGATGATGGTCGTTCAACAGATGGAAAGCCTCTTTGCCCGTTTGAGCAAAGTTCAGAGATGGAATGTCGTGGGCGATTAAATCCTTGGCAGTCATGGCATATTCAGGTTGAGCTTCCGGTACCTTTGCAGTGTAAGGATACCATTTGCTTCATTAGACGCAAATGTTTGCAGCGTGGCACAAATATTTGTGTAAAAAATGGATTTCCAAAGAAAATTTAAGATTGTTCTAACGTATTGGCTATGAACGACAAATACCAAACAATACCTGCGCGACAATTGTTCCTGCGACACCTCGCTCAAACATCGCCCGGACCGCTTGCCATTGAGATCGAACGCGCCGAGGGGCTTTACCTCTACGATACCGCTGGCAAGGTGTATCTCGACCTCATCGCAGGCATCGGTGTGAGCTGTTTAGGGCACCGACACCCGGCAGTTCAGGCCGCCGTGGAAGATCAGGTGAACCGTTACTGGCATACCCTGGTTTATGGTGAATACGTGCTGAATCCGCAAGTAAAACTGGCAACATTGCTCGCTTCACAACTCCCCGGACTCGATTCGGTCTATTTTGTCAACTCCGGGACCGAAGCCACCGAAGGCGCTCTCAAACTTGCCAAACGTTATACCGGTCGTCCCGACCTCGTAGCCTGCCGCAATGCTTACCACGGCAGCACCCACGGTGCCGCAAGTCTCATGAACCCTGTTGATTTTACGTTGGCTTACCATCCAATGTTACCTGGCATCCGGCATATCGATTTCAACGACGAAAAAACATTGGATACCATCAACCACCGCACGGCCGCTGTGGTGGTGGAAACCGTACAAGCTGAGTCGGGCATTACACCGCCCAAACCCGAATTTTTGCAGGCCCTACGCCGCCGTTGCCATGAAACAGGCGCCCTGCTTATCCTCGATGAAATTCAAGCCGGTTACGGCCGTACGGGCGCACTTTTCGCCTTCCAGCACTACGGCATCAAACCCGACATCCTGCTGCTCGCCAAAGGTTTTGGCGGCGGTATGCCCATCGGCGCCTTCATCGCGCCGCAACACATCATGGAGGTTTTGTCGCACAACCCGGTTTTGGGGCACATCACCACCTTCGGCGGACACCCCGTGTGCGCCGCCGCCGCCCTCGCTACCCTCGAAGTATTGCTTTCCACCGACCTCATCGCTCAGGTTCCGGCCAAAGAAGCGCTCTTCCGCCAACTGCTCGTACACCCGGAAATTCGCGAAGTGCGCAGCGTTGGGTTGTGGCTGGGCGTAGATTTGGGAGAAGCTGAAAAAGTACAAAGGGTGATCGCCCACTGTCTCGAAAACGGCGTCATCACAGACTGGTTCCTGTTCAACGATCGTACCCTGCGCATCGCGCCACCCCTGACCATTGATGAAGAAGCGATTCGGAAGGCCTGCGGAGTACTGTTAGAAGCTCTTTAGCAGGCAGCGGGTCATTAGTTTGGCAACCTCTACAGATTCAGGGAATTGATTAAGCCATTTACCATTTTACCAATTTCATTGCATTGATATGGCAATGACGAGCTTGAATCGAGGTAGCCGAGTCGTATTGAAAGTTCAATTTGTGTTTCTAATTCGGATACAGAACCACGTGCTATGTGTAAAAAATGGTTGAATTCACGATCAGTATTCCTACCATGTCCTTCAGAAATATTGGAAGGTATCGATATGGCAGATCTTCTCATTTGGCTCGTGAGTCCATACAATTCCTCTTTTGGAAATATTTGAGTAGCCAAGTAGGTTGCTTCAACAAGAGTCATGCTCTTATCCCAAACAATCAAATCCCGAAAATTTCTCACTTTCCCATTTCATTTAAATAAATTATTTTTTTGCCTGCTGCCTGCTGCCTGCTGCCTGCTGCCTGCTGCCTGCTGCCTGCTGCCTGCTGCCTGCTGCCTGCTATTTCAGCAGTGCCGTCCCAATGGCACATTCCAAACACCTTTGTGCATCGCAATAATGGGTTTTAAGCTGCAACAACGCCTGCCCCTGGGCCGCGTTTTGCGCTTTACAACCCAAAGATGCCCAGGAGCGCAACACCACATTGTCTTCAGGAGGCATGGATTCCAGCCAATGCAGGGCTTTGTCCATCAAATCAGGTTTGTTTTTTATTTTTCCATGGTGAAAAACAAACGGCGCCAGGACGTTTATCACCAGCAGCCGAATAAAATCGTTGCCGGGTTGATGTGTTGCTTCTTTGCCGGATTTGCTGAAATGGTAATGGCTGTGCCAGTAGTCCGACGGCTCATGCCGGAGCAAAGCGGTAACTTCTTTCATATCGCGTGCGTCCAGAACAGCATTCCAAAGCAGTTCGTTGTGGTGCAATACCGAAGAAAATTGTGCAAGCCTGAGGGTGGGGAAACCAGCCGGACGTAAGCGCAGAAATTTCCACAACTGCGTTTCCATGGGTTGAAGTTGGTGTTTGTGTTGTAAAAAACGGTATTCCTGGGCCAGCATGTTGGGATAGTCCTCTTCAAAAGGTGTTTCCAAAAAACCTGCTTGTCCAAACACCAACGCTTCCACCTGGGAGATGCGGTTTCGGTAGCGCGACACCAGATTCAAGGGCAACAGGCGGGCAAGCTGGGCAAAAGGTTCGGTGTTTATTTTCAGACCGTAGCCGTAAGCCAGTTGACGGTAAAAGGCTTCCTCCCAATGTTGCCCTGTTGATTCAAGTTGCAGGGCTACTGCAGCAGTTTTGGCTTCGAGACGATCCACCAGCAGGCGGTCGAGCCAGTTGAGGCGAACAATGCCGTCTGCCTGAGCAAAATTCGGTGCGCAAGGAATCCAGTGTTTTTCATTTTCCAGCCGAAAATACGATTGCAACAAACGCGGCGGAATACGGTCGCGCAATGCCAAGCATGGCAGCCGTCCGCCATCCAAACGCACTATGGGTACATCTTCGTCGAGCACCACATGCAACACCACGTTGTCGTAAGCTCGGTCGGTCTCATGCCCGTGTGCGAGCCATTCCGAGGCGCGCAGGTGCATCTCCACATTGCCTGCCCAAAGGGTACCCGAAAGGCGAATGCGGGCGTTGAAAAAATCGGGACCGGACTGGGTGTTCAGTTCGCCCGGATGCAAGATTTCGAGCTCCTGACTGTCGGTGGTGCGCAACGCCCGGCTGTCGAACCGCCGCCAACGCCAAAGGAAATGTAAAAAGGCTTCTTTCATGGTGATGTATTTAAATCCACCTGAAGTTTTGTTTTTTCTATCCATATTGTAAATGGGTGGAAACACATTTGTTTTAATATAAACTTTTATAAATAATTGATATTCATATTTTTACAATAAAAAAATGACGACATAAAGGTATGAGGCGCTGGTGTATCTTTGTGATTAGCCGTTAGCTGGCAGTGTACCGCTGCCTACCAACAGCTAACTGCTAAAAAATGACCGACGCTTACAAAACCATAACTGCACCTTCAGAGGGCGAATTCAAAGATCGCGGAAGCAAGTTCCTTGCTTATGCATGGCCGGTGCGTACAGAAGCCGACATTCATGAAAAACAGGAGTCTTTGCGCAAAGTGCACATCAAGGCCCGGCACCATTGTTATGCCTGGCGACTTGGGGCCGACGGCGCGCGCTACCGATCCAACGACGATGGTGAACCTTCGGGCACTGCCGGTCGACCGATTTTGGCACAAATCGATGCCCTTGACCTGCGCGATGTGCTCGTGGTGGTGGCACGGTATTTCGGCGGTACGTTGCTGGGTACTTCGGGCCTCATCAATGCCTACCGCGAAGCCGCAGCCGAGGCATTGCGCCATGCCGATGTGGTTGAAAAAATCGTGCAGGACTACCTGTCGCTCGATTTCGATTACGCCTTGATGCCCGACGTAATGCAAGCGGTGAAAAAACTCGACATCGAGTTGACCGGACAGGCGTTCGGCGACCGGGGCAGGCTCGATGTAGCCATTCGGCAAACGGAAACAGCCGGAAGGTTGCTTGCGCTCAAGGCCCAACTTTGGAAAGTGAGCCTTGAAGAAGCCTCCCAACTCGACTGGCCAGCCGGATTAACTGTTCATACCCTAAGCACCAATACCTGATGCCGCGACGTATCCTTCGGGTTGTTCCCGAAGACCTTGAGCTGGTCAAAAAACAACTGCTCCACTGGGCCGCAGGTCAGGAGCATGGCATGTTCCTCGATGGCAACGAGGGCGCCACGGATGCATGGACCTGCCTTGTAGCTGCCGGCGCTCATTGGGTTTTGGAAAGACAGGCAGGAACGGCATTCAACGCGTTGCGCGAAGCTTACGATGCCTTTCGCGGCAACTGGTTGTTCGGTTTTATGTGCTACGACTTGAAAAACGAAACCGAACGCTTGCATTCAGGACATTCCGACAGCATAGGATTTCCCGATATGGCTTTTTTTCAACCCACAACTGTTGCGGGCATACGGGGAGGAATACTAGAAATCCAATGCCTCAACGACGAAGATCCGGATGCTGTTTGGCAAGCATTGAAACGTTTAAATCCTTCGGATGGAAATCACAGTCCATCCGTCAGATTGCAGCCCCGCATGACCAAAGCCGGTTATCTGGAGCGTGTGGATGCCATCCGCGAGCACATAGCTGCCGGAGATTTGTACGAAATGAATTTGTGCCAGGAATTTTTTGCCGAAGGCGTAAACATCAATCCTGTTGGTGTTTTTGAACGGCTCAACGAACTGAGCAGGGCGCCTTTTGCCACGTTTTTAAAATGGGAAAACCGCTATTTGTTGTGTGGCAGTCCGGAGCGATTTTTGCGCAAGCAGGGCGACAGGCTCATTTCCCAGCCCATCAAAGGAACGCGCAAGCGCAACCTCGCCGATCCGGTGGCCGACGAAACCTTGCGGCGCTCACTGATCGAAAGTGAAAAAGACAGGGCCGAAAATGTGATGATCGTGGATCTGGTGCGCAACGATCTCGCGCGCAATTGCCTGCCCGGCTCTGTGGTGGTGGACGAACTTTTCGGCATCTACAGCTTCCCGACAGTGCACCAGATGATCTCTACGGTGCGCGGCGACCTGCGACCGGACGCACACCCCATCGATGCGCTTCGCGATGCTTTTCCCATGGGCAGCATGACCGGAGCACCCAAGGTGATGGCCATGGAGCTCATCGAAAAATACGAACTTACCCGCCGCGGCTTGTATTCAGGTGCCGTGGGTTACATCGACCCGGATGGAAATTTTGACTTCAACGTGGTGATACGCAGCATTTTGTACAATGAAAAAACCGGCTACGTTTCGGTGCAGGTGGGTGGCGCGATCGTGTATGATTCCAATCCGGAAGAAGAATACCAGGAATGCCTGCTTAAAGCGGAGGCGATGCGGAAAAGTTTGAAATCATAACCCATTCAAGGTCATTCCTTTTTCGGGCATTTCCACTCTCCAAACTCCACTCTCCAAACTCCAAACTCATTTTACAGCAGGCAATCCCGAAAGCTCCCTTACTTCGCGCAACGTTTGTTGCGCGCGCTGGCGGATCACCGCACTGGAGTCCTTGATGCTGTCGCGCACACGGCGTTTGTCGGCCAGTAAGGCCTGGTAGTTTTCGCGCATGGGGTTGATGAGTTCGACGAGTGCGTCGGCCACCGATTCCTTGAGGGCGCTGTACTTGAGGGCGCCAGCATGGTAGTCGGCCATGAGACTGTCGTACGCATCCATTTGGTTGCAGGCGCGCAGGATTTCGAACAGGTTCAACACGCCTGCGCTCATTTGTCCGGCGGGCGTATCGCCTGTATCGGTTACAGCCGATTTGATTTGTTTGCGCGTGCGGTCTTCGTCGCCAAGCAGGTTGATGTAATGCTTTTCGCCGAGGCTTTTGCTCATTTTGCGTGTCGGGTCGGCAGGGGAGAGGATCTTGGGTGTTTCGGTGTAGAGTGGCTCCGGGTGGCGGAAGTACTCTTTGCCAAACTGGAAATTGAATCGTTGGGCGATGCTGCGCGAGAGTTCTAGGTGTTGTTCCTGGTCTTTACCAACCGGCACATAATCGGCGTGGTAAATGAGGATGTCGGCGGCCTGGAGCACAGGGTAGAAGAGCAATCCCGCGCCTACGAAGGCTTCTTTGCCGTCGTTGTCTTCGAGTTGTTTGCTTTTGTCCTTGAACTGCGTCATGCGTGTAAGTTCGCCGTAAGAAGTTACGCAGCTCAGGATCCAGGCGAGTTCGGCGTGTTCGGGCACGAGGCTTTGGATGAAAATGTTCTCCGGTTTCACACCGCAGGCGAGCAGTTGAAACGTCATTTTCCAGGTATTTTCAAGCAGATCGGAGGCCTTGTACGGCATGGTCATGGTGTGGTAATCGACCACTCCGTACACGCAGTTGTAGGATTCCTGGAGGCGGACCCAGTTTTGAACGGCGCCGAAGTAGTTGCCGATGTGGAGATCGCCTGTGGGTTGGATGGCGGAAAGAACGTTTTTCATGGAGCTGGATTACAAAGCTGCGATGACGGAGATTTCGATGTTGACGAAGCGCGGAAGTTCGGACACCTGCACGAGTTCGCGGGCGGGAGCGGTGGCTTCGGCAAAATAGGTGGCATACACTGCATTGATGCGCGAGAACAAGTTCATGTCCTTTACAAAAACACTGGCTTTGATGACTTTTTCGAGCGAAGAACCGGATGCGGTGAGCACAGCTTTTACGTTGTCGAGCACGCGACGGGTTTCCGCTTCGATGTCGGAGAGCACCAGTTCGCCCGTTGCGGGGTCGATGGCGATTTGTCCGGACACGAATACCATGCCGTTGAAAGCTACGGCCTGGTTGTAGGGGCCGATGGGCAGGGGAGCATCGGCCGTTTTGATGATTTGTTTCATGAACTGGATTGGGTTAAATAGAAAAAGCCCCATAACATCCCGACAAGCGGAACTGGAGCCTCCTCAATACAAAATGCAGGAAATCCGCCTAAGCTTCGGCTTCTTCGACGCGGTTACCGGGTATCAGCACCTGACCGCGGTAATAAAGATCACCTTCAACCATGTAGGCATGGTGGAAAAGGTGACGCTCACCGGTTGTAGGGCAGGTAGCGATTTGCGGAACTTCCGTTTTGTAGTGCGTGCGGCGAGCGCGCTTACGGCGCTTGGAGTGCCGCCATTTAGGATTGGGCATGGCTCAAAAATTAATCAATTTCGCGTTTACCGCTTTAAGCGGCTAATTTTCAGTAAGACCCTTCAAGGCGTCGCGGATCGGATTGTTGATATCATCACCGTCGTTTTCGTCCTTCAGGAATTTAAGCACTTCAAAGTTACAAGGCGGTTCGGGGTCGTTTTTGCAGTCGTACGTATTGGTGATGGGTAAAGCGAGCACCATGAATTCATACAGGTATTTGGCCAGATTGAATTCCGAGGCTTCCCGCAAAATAAACACCACTTCGTCTTCTGTTTCTCCTTCCGTTTCGCCGAATTTGACAATCAGGTGGCGCTCATCCTGCAAAGGCAGGTGGATGTTTGCCGTACAACGGTCGCAAACAGCACCAACATAGCCGCTGACCAGAAAGTCGAACAGCATCATGTCAGATCGTTTGTCGAGCGTAACGTCGAAGTCAATCACACCTTCTTCAACCGGCGAACCTTCGAAGTAGCTGAGGAACTTTTTGTCGATCGAAAATTTGTAATGGTGTATTCCGGGTTTAATGCCCTGGATGGGGAGGGAATACAATACAAAGGGATCCATAGCCACTTCAGTTTGTCAAATCGGGCGGCAAAGGTAACAGCTTTGTGTGATTTACCCAAGAAGAAAGAAAAAAATACTTAGCGGGTAGGATACAGCAGGCAGTGGGCAGTAGGCAGATGAGTCTGTGGTCGACCGTCTTTTTAGAATTATAGATGCGGGGTGGCGAAATATTTATTGAAAATAGGCTGTCAGAAAATGGTTGGGTAAAAATGTTTGTAAACCGAAGTGGTGTCGGACAAAAGTTCTAATCAATTGGTTGTCAATTTAATAAACGCACAACTACAGCATTTTTTGCTTCCTGCTTCCTGCTGCCCACCGCCTGCTGAAAAAAATCTTTGTAAAATTTTCATCTTGGTATTGCATAGTACCTGATAACCTACGTATATTTGCATCATCGAAAACAAGTTGGCACGGCGCCAAGGCCTCCTACTGGAGGCGGAAATGCCCGGGCAACAACGAAAAAATTAAGCAACCGCATGGATTTGGAAAATGCAAAAGCCCAAATGCGGAAAGGTGTCCTGGAAATGTGTGTTCTGGCTGTGATTGGTGAAGGCGAAACATACCCGCCCCAAATCATTAAAAAACTGGAAGGCACACAACTCGTGGTCAAGGAAGGCACCCTCTATCCGCTGCTCATCCGCCTAAAGAACGACGGTCTCGTCGGATACATCTGGCGGGAAGGCAAAAACGGACCACCCCGCAAATACTTCACCATTACCGGAGAAGGCCGAGCGGTGCTTCAGGGACTGACAGACAGCTGGCAGGACCTTGTGAGCGCCGTGGCCCGAACTCTGGCTCAGGAAAACGGAGCACCCTACGAAAAGCCACCGCAGGCGCTCAACATGGAACCATTGCCTCCCTCGGAGTGAAATACCAAATCAAACAACTTTTCCTTTTGATTCACTGTATCCATTATGAATAAGATTCTGAATATCAACCTGGGCGGTTTCGCCCTCACCATAGACGACGACGCTTTCGAATACCTCTCATCGTACCTCGAAAGCATCCGCAGGCGTTTCCGGGAAAGCGACGGTCGCGATGAAATCATCAAAGACATCGAAACCCGACTCGGCGAACTCATCACCGACAACATGGGCAACCGCACCATCGTGATGCTGCCCGATGTGCAGGCAGCCGTGGAAATCATGGGCAAACCCGAAGATTTCGGAGGCGAACCCGTGGAGACACGCCGCAAGCAGAGCAACCAATCGCAAAGCAGCAGTGGCATACGAACCGGCAAACGCCTCTTCCGCGATGATGAAGACAAGGTAGCCGCCGGTGTATGTTCGGGCCTCTCGGCCTACTTCGGCATACAGGACCCCGTGTGGATGCGCCTCATCTTCGTGTTGCTCACTTTCCTCTCCGCTGGTTTCTGGATTCCCGCTTACCTCCTGCTTTGGATCCTGGTGCCACCCGCCAAATCCGCCGCCGATCGCCTCGCCATGCGGGGCGAGCCGGTGAACGTGGACAACATTGCCCGCGAAATCGAAGAAGGATTCGACCGGTTTGGAAACACAGTGAGCACCATGACCGACGACTTCAAAAAAAAAAGTAGTTCCACCGGCGGGCGCCTAACCAACGTACTTGGGTCTATCTTAACCGTGATCGGCCAGATTTTTGGATTCTTTATACGCTTTTTGGCCAAGTTCGGAATGTTGATCCTCATCATCATCGGCATCGCAATGCTCATCGGCCTTGCTTCGTCTTGGATCGCCGGCCTCTGGGCCCTGATGGTGGCCGCGCCCCTTATCAGCTTTTTCAGCCCCTTCTCAAGCGGCTTCAACTGGTTTACTTTCATGGTGGTTTTCCTCTTTTTGGGTATTCCGCTGGTAGGGGTCATCCTTGTTTTTTCCAAGGTTTTGTTCAAAACCAAACCACCATACTGGGTGGGCACTTCGCTGGTCGCAACCTGGGTGTTCAGCGTCATCGCAGGTTTCGGCTTGCTGAGCTTCGGTGTAAAAGGTTTCGCTTCCCGTTCAGATGTGGATAAAAACATCGATCTCAGCGGACTCAATTCCGACACCCTGCGTGTGAACGGCATCGGCGATGGCGACCTGAATTACCAATTCGATGGGGACGATTGGTGGCACGATGAAACCAAGTACATGCGCAACGGTAAACTGGCAGTTCCAGGTGAAATTGACATCCTTGTTCGGCGCTCCAATGACAACAGGTTCCGGATTGTACAAACAATTTCAGCACGCGGTTCAAGCGATGAAAATGCCGCCCAAAACGCCGTCAATGTCGACTTCGATGCAACGCTGCAAGGCAACACCCTCAACATACCTGTGTATTATTCCCTGGACAAAGGAGCCAAGTGGCGTAACCAGAAGATAAAATTGGTTGTGGAAATGCCCGTAGGTAAAAGCATCGTATTCGACGAACACATCTACAGCCGCGCCAAAGCTGATTACGACGATTACGCCAACAACAACAGCGACTACATCTCGCAATCGCCCGGTAAAGTGTTTACCATGACCAAAGAGGGACTGGTGTGCACCGCATGCCCTCAGTGGGGCGACCGCAATTTCAGTGAAGACCACACCTATGAGGATTTTATCCTTGATGGAGATTTTAAAACGGAAATCCGCCAAGGCGACCAATTTGAATACAAAATCGAAGGCAATGATTCCATCCAGGTAATCCGAACAGGCGACCAGGTGACATTCACCACAGGCGGGCGCAACGTGAGCCCCAATACCCGTGTGATCATCCACACGCCCGTGTTTACCAAACTCATGGCCGACAACACCGGCGAGGTCACCATACGTGGTTTCGATGAAGGCCGATCTTCCATCAGCGCCCGAGGCAAATCCAAAATCAAGGGCTTTTTCGACTGCAACCAACTCGAAGTGATGCTCAGCGGTCCATGCAAACTCGAACTTGTTGGTTCCGGTAACAACCTCGAAGCAAACCTCAGCAACGGCGCCGAACTCGACGCGCTCAACTGGCGTGTCGATCACGTAGAGGTTTTTGCTACCGAAAATGCCACCGCAAGGGTGTACAGTAAAAATTCCTACAAAAAACGCAGCGACGCCTCCAGCTCGGTTAAAATCGACGGCCCCGGAGATGATGTTGAATAAGTTTGGAGTTTAAAGTTTTAAAGTTTAAAGTTTAAGGGTTTAAAGTTTAAAGTTTAAGGGTTTAAAGTTTAAAGTTGCGGACATGAATCATCCCAGGATTTGGTATGATTCATGATCTTCTTTAAACTTTAAACCCTTAAACTTTAAACTTTAAACTCAATTAACCTTTTTCAACTCCCGTTCCAGAACTGTTTCCAATTGTGTTGCCTTGAGGTTTTTGGCCACGATGGTGCGGTCTTTGTTCAAGACATAAATTTCCGGCGTATTGTCGACGAAGTATTTCGCATAAATGGCCCGGTTGGTGGGGTCGTACACATTGGTGAAGGTAAAACCGTTCTTTTTTACAAAATCTTTCCATTCGACTTCGTTGGTGCTAACGGCGATGCTGTAAATGTCGACACCGCGGGATTTGTATTTTTCGTAAATGCGTTGGATGTCCGGTGCTTCTTCGATGCAATGTTCGCAGGTGGGACTGAACATGAATACCACAACGACCGGCGCCTTCATTTCGTAGATGCTTTTGGGTACGCCGTTCACGTCATTGGCGCGCACATCGGGTCCCTTGCGGCCAATCAAACTGGCCTCCATTTCTCCGACATGTTTTTGCAAACCTTTGATTTCTTCCTCGTTGCTCCAATAAGCGAGTTCGGGCGTGAAGAAATTTTTAACGATGTGCACATACACCGCCTCGCCATCCATCACCGAAGTTTTGCCGTTTTCGTACTGCAGCGCTATCCAATTGGAGAAAAATTTGAAATACTCCTTGTACGGCATGGCTTTGCGAATAAGCGCATCCGAAACTTTGATGATTGAATCGGGCTGCTGCGGCGTAAGCTCCTTCATGTAACGTTTGAGTTTGTTGGCGACAACCGGCGTGTGGAGCAGGCGTTCGTCGCTGAAATCCACGTTGTCCCAAAACTTATCCCGGTAATTTACAAGCTGTCGGATGGTATCCATGTCGCCGTTCGGCTTGGAATATTCTACAAATTCGGGGTTCTGACCGCTTTTTTTGTAGGTCGTAAAAAACGCGTCTGGGTATTCGTTGTAAATGCTGTCGAGGTGCACCTTGCGTGCTTCAAGCAGTGCTGTTTGCCTTGCTTTGGCTGCTTGGTATTCCGGCGAGGTTGAAGGCGATTTGCGCAGGGTTTCGCCCAGGCGGCCCAATTCTGCATCCTGGGTCATCTGATATTTGAAATTCCGGTACATCTGCTCGGTGTTCGCACAACCTGTGACCTTCAGGGAGCCGATGAGGTCGGAGAATTTGGCACTGAGTTGCATGCGCTGGTCGTGTTGGTCGACCAGGATGGAAAAGCTCTTGTTGCCCGGTATCAAAAAGGTGTAAAAACCCGGTGAAAGCGGCGAGGTGCGGCGAATGGTGAAACGTCCGCCTTCAGCAACTGCAGAGTCGGCAAGGAAGTTCTGTTCGCCAAAAATGCCCACAATGCGGATTTTGCCGTTGGCCATGCCTTCAATGTTTGCTTCTATGAGCGTGCTGTCGAGGGCCTGTGCGATTAAAAAGTAAGGCAGGAGGGTAAAAAGTAAGAACAGTTTTGGGCGCATAATGACTTGATTGTTTGAAAACCTTTTCATTTGAGGCAAAACTATGATGTTCTGTTCTATTTGGCACAAAACAGAATGCAAACGAAACGTCAATGTTTCGAATGCGGAATGATTTGAATCATTCCGCATTCGAATCATTCCGCATTCCTTCACTTCACCCGTCCCAACCCCATAGCTTTAATCATCAAATCAGGCAATGCTTTGGCCGGATTGGAGCGTTTGCGCAAATCGAGGTACCAGCCGATTTTTTTCAGAATCGGAATTTTGTGTGTTTCCACAAACTCGATAAGTGTACCATCGGGGTCTTCGATGTAGGAGAAATATCCCGCCGCTTCGCCCATGTCGAAACTGCCGCTCGAATCCACGGTGAAAGGGTGGCCGGCTGCTGTGCACCGTTCTTTCATTTCGGCCATACCAGAAATGTCGAAACACAGGTGTATGAAGCCGAGATCGCCCCAGAAGCGGTTTTCAAAAATTTTGCGCGGATCGCGATCGAGTACCTGCACGAGTTCAATTTCACTTTCGCCGAGCAGTTTGCTGAACGGTCCCTGACGCGGTTTGCTGTGGCGCAACAACACGCGGCGGTACCTGCCGAAGCCGCCATCAACCCCCTGAAGGTCGGTAAAAATACCGGTGATGTCGTAAGCAGTCAGGTCGTAACCCAGTATACCGCTGTAAAAAGCGATGGCTTTTTCCATGTTGGTCACACCGATAAAGGCGCCATACATGCCGCCGGTATGGAAAGGCAAGCTTTTGGAAAACCAGTTGTCGGCGCTTACGATTTCATAGGTATTGCCCCAGGGATCTTTTACAAAAAAATGCTGACGGCTGTCTGGACGCTCGGCCGGATTGGTCAGGATGTTCACGCCGCGTTTGCGCAGATCGTTGAAACTGGCCTGCACGTCTTTGGATTTGACCTTGGCAGCGAAAATACCCAGATCGCCAAGTTGGGGCTGGAAAGAAGGGGGCATGGGAACACGGCTGGTGTATTGCCAAATTTCGAGTCCGCCACCGCCCTGGAGGTTGAGTGCAAGTATGGCGTGGCGGTCGCGTGGTTCGCCGCCGGTGTAAGGCAACATGAGCCCGGCCGTGGCGGCCTCCTCAAACACGGGTAGGTCGGTGCCGAAATGGGTGCGAAACCAGGCGAAAGCGGTGTGCACATCGGGCACACCAACGCCTATTTGTTGAATTCCGGAAATGAACATGGTGGTCTGGTGTTTTTTGATAACTCCATAAAAAGAGGCGTAAAGATAGGCACCCCCACTTGCTCCGGCGTTTTAAAAAAGCGTAGTTTCGCCACACCAGATCAGGATTTCAATATTTGTCCCGATTTTTTCAGGAGTGGTCTGATGAACAGTCTTCGATTTTCCTGATTTTAGGAATACTTTTTACATGACCGCAAAACACGCTTCGTTGTACCAAAATGTCGAAAAAAACCGCCAAACTCCACCGGGATAGTCTGCAAACCGAAGTGGACGCCGCTTACCTGTACCACAAGATCGCTGCGGCCGAAGACGATGACGCGATTGCCGAGTTGTTTCGCGGACTGGCATCCATCGAAAACGAGCACGCCACCCACATGCTCGACCATTTGCGAGCCACTGAAAATCCGGAATTGCAACTTCCCGGTCCATCGGGCCGAGCACGGACACTCAACAGACTGGGCAAAATTTTAGGTTACGAATACGTGATCGGGGTGATGATGGACCTTGAAAAAAGCATCGCCGTAGCCGCTACGCGGCAAAAACTGGCCATGCGGGAGCAACCCAGCGGCCACGAAGGCAACCACGTACGCCTTTTGCAGGAACTCATCAACAACAAAAGTCGGGTATCGGGCGAAAAACTTTCCAAGATCGAAGGCCGTCACCGAAGCATCGGCGGCAATGCCCTGCGCGCGGCTGTGATGGGCGCCAACGACGGACTGGTTTCCAACATGAGCCTCGTGATGGGCGTGGCCGGGGCGACCCAGGGCGGCGGCGGCGTTTTGCTGGCAGGTACGGCCGGTTTGCTGGCCGGTGCCTTGTCCATGTCGCTCGGCGAATGGATCAGTGTACAAAGTTCCAAAGAAATGTACGAGCGCCAAATGGAGCTCGAAATGGCCGAAATAGAAAGCAATCCTGAAGGTGAAACCAAAGAACTGGCCCTCATTTACATGGCCAAAGGCATACCCGAAGCACAGGCATTTGAAATGGCCGAAAAGGTCATGTCCGATCCGGCGCATGCCCATGAGGTTTTGGTACGCGAAGAACTTGGCATCAGTGTTGAAGAACTTTCGGGATCGGCCTGGGAAGCGGCCATTACGTCGTTTTTCCTGTTTGCCATAGGCGCCATCATTCCTGTCTTGCCGTTCTTTTTCACCAGCGGCATGAAAGCCATCCTGTGGAGCATAGGAGGCAGTACGATCGGTTTGTTCGGCATTGGAGCTGCGATAACCTTGTTCACAGGTAAAGGGGTTTGGTTTTCAGGCATTCGTCAGGTGTTGTTCGGCCTGATCGCTTCGGCCATTACCTATGGTTTGGGTTCGCTGCTTGGTGTGAGGCTGGAGTAAAGATTCACACCACCATAGCGAGTTGCTCCACCGCATTTTCCAAAAAATTCGGAATGATGGTATCGAACGTGCGCTGGATCTTGAGCGGATTGGCCAAGTCGCGGATCATACGGTTGTAGCGGGCTTCACCGTGTTCATCCACGATGGATTGCCGGCGTTCGGGTTCCATAAAATAGGCGAGCAGGCCTTCCGGGTCGGCTTCGGGGTGGAATTGTGTACCCATCATTTCCGGACTGAAACGCATGGCCATCAGGGCTCGTTCGTAATGGACGTGCGGACGCAATTTTTCCAAACATAAAATTTCGGCGCCAATGGCTTTCAGCCTGTATTGGTTGGGTTCCACCACCTGGTAGCGGCGGAAATCGGCGATGTAAAACGGGTCGGGCAGGCCTTCGAACAACTGCTCCTCTTTTCCGCCATGGGTTTTGTGCACGGGGTAGGTGCCAAACGACATTTTGTACCGGTGTGTAATTTTGCCCAGCCCGAAGTGGTGACACGCCATTTGAAAAGAATGGCAAATAAAAAAAGCATGTTTTTTGCTGTCTTCACGACGGTTCCACTGCCAAAGTTGTTCGATGAGGTTGAAAAATGATTCGAACCAAGGGCCGTCGTTCAGGAGCGGATCACCAGGGCCGCCGGAGAAAACATATACGTCGTAGGAGAGATCGGGGATTTCGTTTTTTGCGCGAACGTCGAAAAGATCGTATTTAATCACGTTGGCGTAACGACTCATGATCGTCTTCAACATGGGAATACCACGGTTGAATTCGCCATTGTTCATATCGAGCAGTGCAGCGCGGAGCATGTAATTGGTTTTAAAGTACAAAAAAGATAAACAAAAAACACCGCCAAATCGTTGCGAAAGGTAGCTCTTGGTTGCAAAGGTCGGGTTTTCAGGTGTATTTTCGCTTAACATTAACTGAATATTGTGCTTGTCGTCGCACCTTTGCTTTACATTATGGCAAAGAAAAAGAAATATTACGTGGTGTGGGAAGGCCACACCCCCGGCATTTACGATACCTGGGAGGCCGCAAAGCGGCAGGTAGACGGCTATGCGCAGGCCAAGTACAAAAGTTTTGAAAGCCGGCCTGAAGCCGAAAAAGCGCTCAAAGGCAATTACTGGACGTACGTGAACAAAAGCGCAGGTACTTCGGCGCCGTCTTCCAAACCTGCCGCTTCGCGGGCTTCCATCATCCGCGACAGCGTATCGGTGGACGCGGCCTGCAGCGGCAATCCAGGGCCCATGGAATACCGGGGTGTAATCACATCCACGGGACAGGAGCTTTTCCGCATGGGCCCGTTTCCCGACGGCACCAACAACATCGGTGAGTTTCTGGCCATCGTACATGCGCTGGCCATGCTTCAAAAACAAGGCAAACCCAACCTGCCCATTTATTCCGATTCCCGCAACGCGCAAATTTGGATCAAAGCCAAAAAATGCCGAACCAAACTGGAGCGCTCCGGCCGCAACGACGGCATTTTTGACCTCATCGACCGCGCGGAAAAATGGCTGGCGGTGAACAAAGTCACCAACCCGATTTTGAAATGGGAAACAGATGCGTGGGGAGAGATACCTGCGGATTTCGGGAGAAAGTAGCAAGTAGGAAGTTGCAAGTAGGAAGTAGCAAGTAGGAAGTTGCAAGTAGCAAGTAGCAAGTAGCAAGTTGCAAGTAGGAAGTAGCAAGTAGGAAGTTGCAAGTTGCAAGTTGCAAGTTGCAAGTTGCAAGTTGCAAGTAGCAAGTAGCAAGTGGCGTTAGGTGTTGGTGTCTATGGATTTAATTAAGCCATAAATAATCCTGGAAATTTCAGAGGCCTTGTCTTTCAATCGCTCTGTGACCAAAGGGTCAGTTTTTTCCAGTCGTTCAGCTAGGTAAAGCATGGAACGCACTTCGGCGGCTGATCCACGGGCAGTATAAAGAAAATTCACAAATTGTTTGCTTGATTGCAAATCGAAGCCTTCTGTAATGTTGTTCGAAATGGAAACTGCTGCTCTGCAGATCTGATTTTTATAACCCCAATCTTTGGAATTCCCAAAATGTTGGTATATCTCAACAGCAAGATCCTGTGCTTTTTGCCAGGCAATGATATCCTCAAAGTTTTTGAATTTCATGGCAATGTATTTAAGGCACCAATTTAGTCTCTAATAACAATTGCACCAAACACGTTATACAACCATTAACTATTTTCTTTACTTACCACTTACCACTTACCACTTACCACTTACCACTTACTACTTCCCACTTGTTACTTGCCACTTGCTACTTGCCACTTGTTACTTACCACTTGCTACTTGCCACTTGTTACTTGCTACTTGCCACTTCCCACTTGCTACTTATTTAGTATCGCCAGGCGCTGTCCGTGAAATCATAATCTAAAAACACCTCGTCCAAGAGCTGGTCATCACCTTCAATGTATCCTTTTTTGAGGTCGTAGCCCCACATTTTGCCGAGGTTGTTCCAGTAGGTTGCGGTGAATCCGCCACGGGTATCATCAACGACGTTGTAAAACGGTTTGTCGAGGTTGAGCTCGATCATTTTGATCAGCACGCGGCCTTCCGTTTTGGTGAGCTTTTTCATTTGATTCTGAAAATCACCTTTGAGCTCTTTGTGTTCCTTACGGATGTGTCTTTTGCGTTTTCCTTTTTTCATCTCGGCCGTTTCCTGTTCGATCTCGTTGTAGAGGTCGATGGCTTGTACGGCGAAAGGATACACCTTGTAGGCGGCCCTTTTGTAGCGAAAATAGAGCGCTTGTTCCTCACGGCTTTTGAACTCGCGTCTTCCGGCGATGCGCACCGCACGGAGCGACATCACAAAAGTTGTATCGCCATTTTCCACCTCCATTCGTGCCCATGCGCCTGCAGGCAAGGTGTCAAAACGTATTTTTGAAGCCGTTTGTGTAAACGCGGCGCCTGAAAAAAGCATGAATCCTAAAAGAAGTAGTTGTTTCACGGGGATGTAACGCTGGACCACGATTGTTTTGTATGAACCTGCGTACAAGAATAAAGACGCGGTTTTCGGGCGAATGTAACGCAAATGTCTAATTTTGGCCCGACCTATGCACACCATCATACTTGGATTTGTAACAGCCTTCAGCATTACCTACTTGGCCAGACCCTCAATCATCGGTATCGCCCGGCACAAATCGTTGTATGACTTGCCCAATGGAAGGAGTGCGCACATCGAGCCAACGCCTTCACTCGGCGGCATCGCGATCTTCGCAGGCACCATTTGCGCCATCGTCTTGTGGACGCCTTTCGACAATTTCAGCGCCCTTCAATACATTCTCGCGGCTTTTGTCGTCATATTGCTCATAGGAGTGAAGGACGACCTGTATCCCATTTCGCCTACTAAAAAACTGATCGGGCAGGTGCTCGCGGCGCTTATTTTGGTTTACAAATCACAAATCCGTCTCAACAGTTTGCACGGTGTTTTCGGCATCAACGAATTGCCGCCGCTGACCGCTTTTTTTCTTTCCATTGTGCTCATTGTTGCCATCATCAATGCGTTCAACCTGATAGACGGGATCAACGGACTGGCGGGCGGCATAGGCCTGCTGGCCAGTTTTACTTGGGGCACCTGGTTTTATTATGTCGATTCGCCAGCTCTGGCCGTGGTCGCTTTTTCGCTTTGTGGCGCCCTGGCCGCTTTTTTGAAATACAACGTAACGCCTGCTAAAATTTTTATGGGCGATACGGGCTCCATGCTGGTTGGCCTTGTTTGCGCCATCCTTGCCATCAAATTCATTGAGCTTAGTTATGAGATGCCGGCCGACAGCAACCACTACACCTTCCGTGCAGCGCCTGCCATTGCCGTGAGCATTCTTATTTTGCCTTTGTACGACACCTTGCGCGTGTTTGTAAGGCGCATCTGGCAAGGCCGTTCACCGTTTAATCCCGATCGCAGCCACATCCACCACCTCTTGCTCGACCGCGGATTGAGCCACATGCAGGCCACAACGTTGCTGCTGGGTTGCAATGTGTTGTTTGTATTGTTGGCCATTTCGATGCACAACCTGGGTACCACCCACCTGCTCTTGGTAGAGGTCGGCATCGCCATATTTTTAACTTTTTTGCTCAATCGCTTCTGGCGATAACCGGATTCTCAATAAACATGAATGTGCCAACGGTGAACCTAAAGCAGCAGTCCAATGCCGTTTGGCGGCGCTTCCGCCGCAATGCCGCCGCAGTGGCGGGCTTAGCGTTTCTGGCCATGGCACTTTTTGTTGCGCTTTTTGCTTACCTGCTTGCACCCGACAGTACCCCCGACGCCAATTACCAGCTTCCCGAACTCGCCCTGCTGCCGCCGGGAAGCCATGTGCCCGTTTTGCACGTGAAGGGCAACAACGAAAAGCCATCTACCAGCTTTTTTAAAAAAATGCTTTTTGGCGCAGCATTGCCTTACAAAATCATTCCGCTGGCTGAGGCCAACGTTTTTACAGAAGGCGATTCCTTAAGGTTTAGGAGGTTTGGCAGCAATGACTGGGAGAAAATAGCGGTACATGACCTGGCTTTTCCCGTACTCCGAACTCCAACCTCCGAACTCCAAACTCCGAACTCCGAACTCCAAACCTTCCCCCTCGGTACCGACCGCTATGGCCGTTGCATGCTCAGCCGTTTGTTGTTGGGTTTTCGGGTTTCGCTGGGTGTAGGTGTTCTGGCAGTTGCTGTTTCGCTGAGTTTGGGTTTGTTTTTAGGATTGGTAAGCGCCTATTTCGGCGGCCGTGTGGATGATTTGGTGATGCTGCTGATCAATACCGTTTGGTCTATTCCAACCCTTTTGCTCGTTTTTGCCGTGGTAATGGCGCTCGGACGCGGCATTGGCATCATTTTTTTGGCCGTAGGACTCACCATGTGGGTGGAAGTGGCGCGTGTGGTGCGCGGACAAGTGATGCAACTGCGAAGTATGCCGTTCATCGAAGCGGCGCAAAGCATGGGATTGGGTTCGTGGCGTGTGGTATTCCGGCACATTTTACCCAACCTGCTTGGCCCCGTACTTGTGCTCACCGCCGGTAATTTTGCCACCGCTATTTTGCTGGAATCGGGGTTGAGTTACCTGGGTTTCGGGGTTCAGCCTCCTGCGCCGTCGTGGGGCTCGCTGCTCAATGAAAACTACGGTTATGCCCTCAGCGGCCGTCCCGTTTTGGCCATAGCGCCGGCGCTGGTGATTGCGCTCAGTGTTTTGGCATTCAACCTTGTTGGAAATGGGTTGAGGGATGCGTTGGATGTAAAAATGAAGTGAGAACTTACTCCTTCCAATCGGCTACAAACACGTTGGTATCCCTTGTGCCGCCGTTGTTGCGGTTGGAGCTCCAGGCGATTTTTTTGCCGTCGGGCGAAAACATGGGGAAAGCGTTGAACATGCTTTCCGAGGTGATGGCTTCGAGGCCCGTGCCGTCGAGGTTGATCATGTACAACTGGAAGTCGTATCCTTTGGGCGAGTGGTGGTTGCTGGAGAAAATAATTTTTTTGCCCGAAGGGTGGAAAAACGGTGCCCAGTTGGCTTTGCCGAGTTTGGTTATCTGGCGCAGGTTGGTGCCGTCGGCATTGGCCACATAAATTTCCATGTTGGAGGGTGCAACGAGACCTTTTTTGAGCAAACTGCTGTATTCTTCCAGTTCAGTTTCGTTTTGCGGACGGCTGGCGCGGAAGACAATTTGCGTGCCGTCGGGACTGTAAAACGCACCGCCGTCGTAACCCAGGTCGAACGTGATTTGTTTCTGGTCGGAACCGTCGAGGTTCATGGTCCATAGTTCGAGGTCGCCCGAGCGGTCGGAAGTGAACAGGATTTTATCGCCTTTTGGGCTCAAAACTGCTTCGGCGTCGTAGCCTGGCGCGGTGGTAAGTTGTCGTACGTTTTGACCGTTGAGGTCGGCCACGTAGATGTCGAAAGTATTGTAAATGGGCCAAAGGTATTTACCGCCTGCGCGCAGGTCGGGCTGGGCCGGACAGGTATCGGCCGCAGCCATCGTGCTGGCGAAAATGATGCTTTTGCCGTCGGGCATAAAGTACGAGCAGGTGGTACGTCCTTTGTTCAAACTGATGTCGTTCGGACGGTAGGCGGGGTTGCCGGCAGCTTTATCCACTTCCATGGCGAAGATCTGGTCACATTTAAGTCCCCAGGCTGCATTGTTGCTTTGAAAAGTAAGCCACTGGTTGTTGGGGCTCCAGTAAGCTTCCGCATTGTCGCCGCCGAAGGTAAGCTGGCGTATGTTGCTGAGGTGGTTTTCAGGTGCGGGGGCGGTAGCAGCGGGCTGGGCAAACAAGGCGGTGGCACAAAAAAGGGCCATGGAAAGAGCAAAAATGCGGTTCATCGTCAAATTTTTGAAATTGGACCGCAAGATTAGCAGTTATGTTACGGATGGAGGTCATGGTTTGGTAAAATTACCGGGCAGGGATTTTATTCGGCGTAAACGCCAATGGTACGTTGCGGCGTGAATACTGCTTCAAAACACCCGATTGCCACCCGCTTCCGTCCATCCGTCGATTGGTTTACACCACAGCGCTCTGAACCATCGTTGTAGAAGCATGTTCCCTAAAGTATGAAAAAGCTCGTCATCCTTCCTGTTTTGTTCTTTTGTTTCCAGTATTGTTGGTCACAAGGCATCCCCATGATCCAAACCGATCAGCTTACCTACTGGAAAAACAACACCAGCGACACGGTGTACGTGCTCAATTTTTGGGCTACCTGGTGCGGCCCATGTGTGGCCGAATTGCCGGAATTTGAAAAGCTGAACGAAAACTACAAGGATAAAAACGTGCAGGTGGTGCTCATCAGCACCGACTTCAAACGCAACCTTGAAAACGAAGTGAAGTCTTTTGTTGAAGAAAAAAAGCTCAAAAGCCGTGTGGTTTTTCTCAACGAACCACGGGCCAACGACTACATCAACCTGGTGAACCCCGACTGGTCGGGCGCCATACCGGCTACCCTCATCATTGCAAACAACAAAGGGTACCAGCGTTTTTTTGAAAAAAAATTAAGTTACGAAGAACTTGAAGCGGCCGTAAAAGCCGCACTCTAAACCTCTTTTTTTAACATTAAACTCTTCCTTTTTATGATTCATTTCCTCGCATCCATTGCCATGACGGCCGCTGTAGCACTCGGCGGGCCAGGCCACGGCTACCACGTAGGCGACAAAGCCGAAGATTTCAAACTGAAAAATGTGGACGGCAAAATGGTCAGCCTATCCGAAATTCCCAATGCCAAGGGTTACATCGTTGTTTTCACCTGCAACACCTGTCCGTACGCCATAGCTTACGAGCAGCGCATCATCGACCTGCACAACAAATACGCGTCCAAGGGTTATTCCGTGGTGGCCATCAACCCGAACGATAAAGAGGTGAAGCCAGATGACAGTTACGAAAACATGCAAAAACTGGCCAAATCGAAAAACTACCCATTTGTGTACCTCTACGACGAAACACAAGAGGTCGCACACCGCTTCGGCGCTACTCGCACCCCACACGTGTACCTGCTCGATGCCGATAAAACCGTTCGTTACATCGGTGCCATCGACGACAACTCCGAAGACGCCGACGCCGTTAAGGACAAATACCTCGAAAATGCCATCGATGCCCTAAGCGCCGGCAAAACCATTGCCACGACAGAAACCAAGGCCATCGGTTGCACGATCAAGTGGAAAAAAACGAATTAGCTTATAGTTGATAGCTGATAGCTGTTAGCCGTTAGCCGATAATATAAAACGCCCAATCATTTGTTTTACAAACGATTGGGCATTTTTTTACCAACGGCCAACGGCTATCAGCTAACGGCTAATTAAGCTTATCCATGTCCCGGATCAGAATTGTATTCCGGTTGAAATGGATCAGGTTGCTTTTGCGGAGTTCATTGAGGATGGCCGTAACCGTTTGGCGGCTGGCGCCAACGAGGTTGGCGATGTCCTGTTGGGTGAGGCCGTGTTTGACGAGGGTTTCGAATCCTACTTGCCGCCCGCGTTCACCTGCGCAGTCTTTGAGGAATTCGACGATGCGGGAGCGCACGTCTTTGAGGATGAGCGATTCCCATTGGCGCTCGGCTTTGCGAAGCCTTTCTCCCAGGAAAATCATGACTGATTGTGCGAGACGTTGGTTTTGCATCATCAGTTTTTTGAAATCTTCCACCGAAACAGCTAAGTAGTCAACTTCCTGGTTCATGGCACTGGCGAATTCGGAACGTTGTTTTTCGCCTGAGAGGCCCAATTCGCCGAAAAGGGTGTACGGGTGTTGGATGCTTTTGATGATTTCGCGCCCGTCGTGTGAATAGATGCCTATTTTGATGGTACCACGAATGAGAAAACAGAGGTACATGCTTGGTTCGTCGGCGTAATAAAGGAATGCGTGTTTTCCGGCAGTGCGCCTTTCGGCCATGTTCATCAACTGTTGCTGCTCGTCGGGTGTGAGCGCGGCAAGGATGGGAAACTGCTGGAGAACGCCGGTAGTAAGTTTTGCGTCCATGGGAAGATTATCTCGGTTTGGGTGAAAGATTGATTATCACAATGTTTACAGCCAAATACTGTGGCAAGGCAATTTTTACACGGCTCACAAGCCTATTTCATGAGTCTTTATTTTACCTTTCCTGCCCAACCGGTTAAGACCCTTACTCTCAACAAAATACTTACGCGGAATCTATGCCAAGCGTCAAGCCATTTTCCCTGCTTACCGATTACGATATTGCCCTGCTTCAATCTGGAAAACACTACCGGCTTTATGAAAAAATGGGCAGCCATCCCGTTGAAGTCGACGGTGAAAAAGGTGTTTACTTCGCCGTCTGGGCGCCGCACGCTCAAAGTGTGTCGGTAACCGGCGACTTCAACAACTGGAAGACCAAAGCACACGTCTTGCTGCCCCGTTGGGACCATAGCGGCATCTGGGAAGGTTTTATTCCCGGACTTGGCAACGGCACCGTGTACAAATACCACATCGTCACGACCGACGGTCTGGGGCTCGACAAAGGTGACCCTTACGCTCGCCGCTGGGAAACACCGCCCAAAACAGCTTCCATCGTGTGGGTGCCCGAACACCAATGGAAAGACGACCAATGGCTTAAAAAACGCAAAACGCAGACAGGCAAACCCCAACCCTGGTCGGTGTACGAAGTGCACCTCGGCTCGTGGAAAAAACTGCCCGAGGATGCCAACCGATCGCTCAACTACGTTGAACTGGCTGAAGAACTGGTCGCCTACGTAAAAACAATGGGCTTTACCCACGTGGAATTCATGCCCGTGATGGAACACCCCTACTTCCCGTCGTGGGGATATCAGGTCACCGGCTTTTTTGCACCCTCTGCCCGTTTTGGCAAACCCGAAGAGCTCATGTTGCTCATCGATGCATTTCACCAAGCCGACATCGGGGTTATCCTAGATTGGGTACCCTCGCACTTTCCCGGCGACATCCATGGACTTTACCGCTTCGATGGAACCCACCTTTATGAATATGCCGACATGCGCCGCGGCTTCCAACCAGACTGGAACAGCTACGTATTCGACTACGGCCGCAATGAAGTGCGCGCCTTCCTCATCAGCAATGCCCTTTTTTGGCTCGAATATTACCACGTAGACGGCTTGCGGGTGGATGCTGTTGCTTCCATGCTTTACCACGACTACTCGCGCAAAGAAGGCGAGTGGATACCCAACATTCACGGCGGCCGCGAAAACCTTGAGGCCATCTCCCTGTTGCGCGATTTCAACGAAGCGGTTTACCAACACTATCCAGGTGTGGAAACCATTGCGGAAGAAAGCACAGCTTTTCCAGGTGTGAGCAGACCCGCTCACGACGGCGGACTGGGATTTGGGCAAAAATGGATGATGGGCTGGATGCACGATACGCTCAGCTATTTCAAACGTCCGCCACTGTTCAGGCGCTGGCACCAGAATGAGATCACCTTCTCCATGGTGTACGCCTTTTCCGAAAACTTCATGCTGCCGCTCAGCCACGATGAGGTGGTGCACCTGAAATCATCGCTGTTGTACAAAATGCCCGGTGACGAGTGGCAAAAATTCGCCAACCTGCGTGCCCTTTTCGGTTTTCAATGGACACACCCCGGTACACACATCCTGTTTATGGGCGGTGAGTTTGGACAAACCACAGAATGGAGCCACGATAGGGGCGTTACTTGGGAGTTGCTGCAATATGCCTTTCACAAAGGTTGCCAGGACTATGTGAAAGCCCTCAACGAACTTTACACCAGCCGGCCGGCCCTCTGGCGCAACGGTTTTACCAACGAAGGTTACCAGTGGGTGAGCGGCGACGATACCGAAAATTGTGTGATGGCTTTTTTGCGCAAAGGCGACGAAAAGGACAACATGATCCTCGTGATTTGCCATTTCAACGCTACCAAACTCGACAGATACATGGTTGGCGTGCCCTTCGAAGGCGCATGGACGGAAGTGCTTTCGAGCGACGACAAACGCTTCGGTGGCAGCGGCGTGGTGAATGGCGTAGTAAAAACCGAAAAAAAGCCGTCTCACGGCTTCGAGCAATCGATCACCTTCAAACTTCCGCCACTCGCCGTGACGATTTTTGAAAGTCCGAAAAGCAGTCCGAAGTCCGAAGTTCAAAATGTGAAGCCGGAAAAAAGTGCGAAGAAGAAATAACCCCACAAGGCACAACAGGAAACATGAATCATCCCGATTTTTTTGGGGTGATCCACGTATTTTACAGGCATGAAGGCTGTTTTGAAGCTTACCCTTACGGCATTTTGCGCTTTGGCCATGGCTTGGCAGGCGCATCGCATGTACGGAGGCACGGTAGAGCTGCCCGAAGCAGTATTTTTGGGTGCAGCGACGGTAATCGTTTACCATTTTTCCCTGCCTACTCGCTGGTGGGCTGCGTTGTTGGCGCCTGCGGTAGCTGTTTCTTTTTTTTTACTCGAACCCGAACAGCAGTTTGCGGCCTTGTTGCCTTTTGCCCTTTGGATTTTGTACATCGGTGCGCCCGGCACTGGCGCCTGGGGCCTCCGCCGGTTGCCATGGCTGAAACCGTTGGCCGTCGCTTTGGCGTGGATGGCAGCAACCACGCTTTTCCCTTTACCTACAGAACTTTGGACCCAAACGGTTGGTTTGTGCATCACACGACTGGTTTTGGTATTTGCCCTGGCCTTGGCGTACGACCTGCACGACCAAGCTGAAGACCATGAAGGAGGCCTCCCTACCCTTGCCGTACAACTTGGCACCCGTGGTGTTTTCCGGGTCATACGCCTGTGTTGGGTGCTGGCAGCTTTGGGTGTTTTATTGGATGCCGGCAGGTTTGGCATGGCGCTCACCGTCGGCCGATTGGCGGGAGTGGTGCTCACAGCCTGGTTGCTGGAACGGTTGTTTCGTCCGGGCTCAGATGCTTCCTGGCGGAAAATCGCAGTGGATGCGTTGTTGCTGGTACAGCCGGCGATTGTGTTTTTTTTCATTTAATTTGCCCCAAAAAAGTATGTCCACCAGATTCTTCATTCCCATTTTATTACTCATCGCCGCATGCACCAACGGCAAGCGCGACATCCGCGATTATTATTTTCCGGTGCTCGATCTGCAGGGCGGACAGGTGTACGTGTTCGAAACCAAGGAAGCCGATACCGTTGTGAACGAGTATTGGTACTACCGCGGTTTTGTGCGCGACAGCGGCATTTTTTTCACAGCCACTTACTACAATCCCGGGTTTGAAATCGGACAAATTGTTAGGGAAAAAATGGTCGACAACGGCGCGCTCACCCGAGAAGTGTTTTTGTATGAAACGGATAAGGCTACGGAAAAACAGATTCAAATACCCACCGTGATCGGGTCGCCCAACGCGTTCCCTTTCCAGGTCAGCGATTCCCTCGGTGTCTTCCTGTACAGCATCAACTACAAACCCCTGTTCGATACCGCCGCAACCATCTACCTCGTGCGCAACCGCAGCTTTCTCGGCGATGGTCCCGATTTTGAATTGGAAGGCAGGCAATACCCCACCGTCATGTTTAAGATACGTGAGGCCATCGGAAGCCAAAAAGAAGGCAACGCCGAAGTGGAAGGCACCGGCGTGGAACATTATGCCAAAGGACTTGGACTGGTGTACTACCAAAAAACGTACGGCAGCGGTTTCTTTTCCATCGAAGGCAAATTGAAAGAACGGATCTCCATGCAGGAACTGGAAAAAAGGGCGAAGAAATAGTCGGTCGGTTGGTTACAAAATCATTTCTTATCCATCCCTTTAAACTTTAAACTTCAAACTTTAAACTTTGAACTTTAAACTCCTTGGCAACGGGCACATCAACGATACCTATTTGGCGCAAGACGACCAAGGGCAGCCCTACGTGTTGCAGCGGGTAAATACATCCATTTTTAAAGACCCGGCAGCTTTGGCTTCCAATCTCGAGAAGATTTGTGCTTTCCTTCAAAAAAGTGAAATTTATCCTTACCGTGTTCCGATGCCATTGTCCATACCGGATGGTCGTACGTACCGCATCGACGAAGCTGGACAATGCTGGCGCAGTTTTCCTTATTTTGAAAATACGGCTGCGCCCGAGCGGGTGAATACCGTGGAAGAAGCCGTGGAAGCGGCGCGCGCCTACGCAGTTTTTCTTACAGTCATGCGCGATTTTTCGGCACACAAACTCACCGACACCATTCCCGGTTTCCACGATACAGTGAAACGCTGGGAACAGTTTGAGGCCATCGTCGCAGCCGATCCCGTGGGACGGCGTACTGCAGTGCAACCCGAATTGGAAACTTTGCGGGCATTCAAACCTTTGATTGAGCACATCGATGCACTCAAACGCAGCGGCGCGTTGCCCCTGCGCGTGGTACACAACGACACCAAAGCCGGCAATGTTTTGCTGGATAAAACAACGGGGAAAGCAGTTGCGGTGATCGACCTGGACACGGCCATGGGCGGCACCGTGTTGTCGGATTTCGGCGACATGGTGCGCACCTTTGTGCCCAGTGAGTACGAAGATGAAAAGGATCTTTCCAAATTGTACATGCGCAAAGACATCCTGAAAGCAGTTACACAAACCTTCTTGGCCGAAACCGAGTCGTGGCTCAGCAAAACAGAACGGGAAAATTTGATGAACGGCGCCCGTTGGATCATCGCCGAACAAGCTTTGCGTTTTTTGTCCGACTACCTCAACGGCGACAAGTATTACAAAACGGCTTACCCGGAACACAACCTCGTGCGTGCGCACAACCAGTTGGCGTTGTTGCACCTCATGGAGGCTGGGCTTTAGCTCGACAAACGGGAGGTCGGGCTTTAGCCCGACACCAGGTCGACGGACTTTAGTCCGACGTATTTGTTTTTCATTTACTGTTTGTTGTTTCGACGGACTGAAGTCCGTCGACCTGTTGTCGGGCTGAAGCCCGACCTCCCATGAACCACCCGACTATTCGGTTTTTGTCGCGCACATGACCGTATACACCGACGATTTGGTGCCGCGGCTGTCGAGCGAGTAACTCAGTCCATTTTCGATGAATAATGTGCGTACATATCCATGGCGGATGCTTTCATCGTGGAACAGGTCGATGCACAAAAGCTTGCCGTTGTAGAGGGCCGTTACGTCGGGCATCAACGTATGTCCAACGACCATGTGTTTGGCGCCGGCGTAGGCGAGGATGTCGTCGATCTGTTGTTCGGTGATTTTGTTTTTGGCGGCTTCGCGGTACCAGAAAATACCGATGCGGCTGTGGAACACCAGTTGTGCTTCGGGACTGGTGAGGTCTTCTTCGGGCGTGCCGATGTTTTGGCGGGCGATGCGGTTGATGTCGCTCAGGCTGAGGCCGCTTGCGGCCAGTTCAGGACTGATGGCGCCGTGGCAAAAAATGTAATCGCCGATTTTTACCACCGCATTTTTGGTGCGCAGCCAGCGGCCGAGTTCCGACTTGTCGTCGTACCATTTGCCGTAATCTTCGCCCATGATTTGGGCGTTTTCGAGGTATTTTTTGCGGGTGTAATTGTAGTACCCTGCGAGGTTCAGAATTTCGTGGTTGCCGAGAACGAAGTGTACCTTACCACCGACGGCTTCGGCTTCTTCTTCAAGTTTGTAGATGAGCCACAGGCATTCGGTGACGTTTAGGCCGCGGTCGAAAAAATCGCCTACAAGCACCAGGTGGCCATCGCCGTAAGTCCAGTTGAAATCTTCGTCGATGACGTAAGCGCCCTGCAGCATGGTTTTGAGCGCGGCAAAGTTGCCTTCGATGTCGGACAAAGCCAGCAGCTTTTTCGGCATCGGGTATTTTTCCGAATCCACGCGCAGTTTTTTCTGGAGGGGAAATGAAAACACGTCGCGGGTGGAAGGAATGTTGCAAACGAGGGTAATGGTGCCTTTGTCTGTAAATGTTTGCGTTTTCAACGAAAGGGTGGTATCGCGTTTCAAAACCGATTTCACCAAGATGTTTTTGCCCCGGTAGAACACGTGTGGACCATCAACGTCTGCCTTGGAAATATCCACGTAAGGATTGCCAGCCATAAGCAGGGTAGGCACAAAAAGCCAGATGAACGGTACAAATGCGCGTATGAACATGGGCAAAATTTGATTTGGTATTACTATAGGAAACGCAAATATCGGATTTTAGTAACGGTTTTGTACCCCCTTTTCAATTGAAAGCTGTTGTGGGTAGAAGTGTTAATTTGGAATAAAATTTTGTTTTTTAAAAAATTTTATTCCAAATAATTGGAAATTAAAAGCATGGTTAGGTGTTGGTAAAATTTCCTTCGGAAACAACCCCCAAAATACGTTTGGTCGATTTGCATAAATTAACCTTTTTTTGTGACGGGTGGGTGACAGAAAAGGGGTTCTCACGCTTCGCTGGGATGACAAACCACCCACACGTTTGACAAACCTCCAAAGGTTTCTCAAACGTAACCGGGTGTGGAATGCGGGTTCCCACGCTTCGCTGGGATGGCAAGTCACAGGCTCGTTGCCGAGTGTGAAATGTGAGCTTGAGGCATTCATACACGCCACGTCACCTGCTGACGTCCCGGATGTGAAATGAGCACCTGTGCTCAATTTTTACCCACCAACTGAGCTTCGCTCCCGATCAGTCACCGGGTGACGACGCGGGTAGGCATGCCCATGATCTCACTCTCCCCTTTTCATCCCGTTAGGGAACCCGCATCACCTTCCTAACCGCAACCATAGTCCCATTTTCTTCAAAAAACTGTACATGGTACAAACCCTCCGGCAAACGGCTCAAATCCACTTGTTGAACATCAACACTTTTTTCCAATTGCAGTTGGCCCAGCATGTTGTACACCCGCACCGTGGCGACGTTTTCGGCGCCTTCCCAGCGCAACTCCCCCGTAGTCGGATTGGGAAATACCTTCAACATTTCCCGGGTACCCGGCTCTTGCGCCGAAATCGTGGAAACCCACACTTTTTTACACTTCGTATCCGAGCCGTACACATTGCTCACCGTAAGGCACACATCGTAGCCGCCGGGGGCGGAAAACGTATGGCTGGGGTGTTTTAGATTGCTGAAATTGTTGGTTCCCGTCACAGGATCGCCGAACTCCCAGGCCCAGGCGGTGGGTTCGTACCACGATACGGAA
>JBBSDH010000018.1:0-31768 GCA_038249605.1 Chitinophagales bacterium
ACCAACGATAACAGGCGTTGCTGCGAGCATGGTAGAATTCAGGTCGCAGAAATTTTGGTCAGGCCCAGCATTGGCTGGCGTGGGCTGTTCCAGGATCGTGATATTGACTTCGTCAAAAGATTCCGGACAAAGACCGTTTCTAGTGGTCCACCGGAAGGTGTAAGTACCCGGCACCAAATTGCTTATTACAGTATTGTATAGAATGGGGGAAGCGATCACCGGGGCAGGCGCACCTGGGGGTATCGCGATCACTGTCCATTCACCCAGGCCTACCATTGGGTTAGCGGCAGCCATGATTACAAAATCCTCACACACCACGGTTTGGTTGGGCCCAGCGTTTGCCGTGGAAGGAGGCTGATAATTTGTAATCCGCACTTGATCTTGTCTGGAACAGGCGCCATTAGAAATGGACCAAGCCAATAAATATACACCATAACCGCTTGGGTCAAATACTGCATCAGGCGTATTGGCATCTGGGGAAAATGTTCCCCCTCCTTGGCCCGCCAAAACAGTCCAAGTACCCACATAAGGCACAACAGGATCATTCCCGGCTAATGTATAAGTCGTTAGGCCATCGAGGTCACAGGCTTCCTGATCAGGGCCAGCGGCGGCTAAATTTGGAGGCATGAACAAGGTGACTTTCATCACATCCATGCTCATGCAACCGGGTTGATTGATGGTATATTTGAATTCATACTCATTTGAAAGGTCGCCCATGGGCACCATCAAGCCGGAAGCGGTAGCGGTATTGTCGGAAGTTGTTGTAATAATAGCCGGATCACCATTGGTTTGGGTCCAAGTGCCAATACTGTTTATGTTTCCAATCAGGTTAACCGTCATGATTTCTTCACAGAATGACTGATCAGGCCCTGCATTGGCGGATGGAACAATTTTAATCTCCATCTCATCCATCTCAATGGGACAAAATGGCCCACTTTTGCTATTCCACTTCAAAACATAGGTGCCAAATACCAAGCCGCTTACCATACTTGTAGGCGATAAGTAATTGGAAAAAGTAGGGGTATTTGGCCCTGAAACTACGGTCCAGTAACCATCCGATACAGCATTAGCCGCCAGAGTGGTGGAAGTAGCGCCACAGATCATTTGATCTGGTCCTGCATTGGCCGCAACAGCGGGAGTCGAAACAAACAATTTAACCGTATCTGCACTGGAACACGCCCCATTTTTGATGGTCCAAATGAATTCATATACCCCATCGGATAGTCCGGTAATGGTGGTAGAAGGGCTAAGTGGGTTCGTTATGACTGCACCACCGGGCCCGATGTATTGTGTCCACATGCCTTCGCCAACTAAGGGTGCATTGGCGGCCATGGTAGCTACCGTGCCACATATTTCCTGATCCATTCCCGCTACAGCGGTGCTGACAGGCGCAGAAATGGTGATCATTACTGTATCCACCGTCGGGTCGCAAGTGCCGTTCAGGTTTTTCCACAAAAACAAGTAAGTGCCGTTTGTTAGTCCATTGACAACCGTATTATATAAGGTCGGCGTGACAATATTGGCAGCAGGTCCGGAGATTTTAGACCACAATCCTGTACCTACCGCAGGGTTATTCCCGGCCAGGGTTATACTCGTTGTTCCGGCAGGCAAACACTGATCAGGGCCCGCATTGGCCGTATCTGGGCCTATTGAGTTGTTGGTAGTTATGACTACATTGTCCACGGCCATGCCGCATCTATTCTTGATGGTCCAGGTAAAAGTATAGGCTGTATTGGCAACAAGACCGGTAGCTATAGCAAGTGGATCATGGACATCAGAAAACACAATGCCCACATTCGGACTTACCGTCCAGGTGCCTACATCACTGGGATTTGGTGTATTGCCCATTAGGTAAACGGGGGTGTCAAAGCAAACAGTTTTGTCCAGCCCTGCATCCGCCGTGGTCGGTGCAATATCGGTTACCCGCACTTCTACATCATCTTGGGCAGGATCGCACGCAACGCCCCCACTGACAGTCCAACGAAATACATAGGCACCATTGGTGCCTATCGGCATAGAGATCGTTGAATTGTTGGCCATTATGTCAGCAATGGTAGCCACTGCCGGACCACTTACCTGGCTCCAGGTACCGGAACCAATAAATGGATTATTACCAATCAGCTGTGTCGTATATATTTGACAAGGCAGATCCTGGTCGGTGCCAGCATTGGAGGCTGTAATGGATTCGGAAAAAACAACCGTCACCTGGTCCGTACCGGCATTGTTACAACCAGCTCCGACAGGAACATTCTTTCGCATTTCAATGACATAAGTCCCCGGTTGAACAGGGTTTCCAGGACCGTACAATTCCAGAATTGTAAATGGAGAGGAGCCGGCATTGGCCCAATCTGTTAAAATTCCACTTGGACTATCTGCAACACGCCATTGTACTGCACCAGGACCGGAGTCTGTGTAGGTTAATGTAACCGTTTTGTCATCACACATTTTGATGATGGGGTCCTCACCCGTAATATCTACCAGCGATTCCGAATCCGCAAAAGTGATGGTCACGGTGGTAGAACTTGAACAACCTGTTACTGGATTGGTAATGGTATACGAAAAAGTATAGGTGCTCATGCCATCCAGGCCCGTAATTTCTGTTACCGGATTGGTCGGACTTACAATGGTAACCGCTGGTCCACCTGTTTGAACCCATTGCACCGTTTCATCCGTGTAAAGGGGAAGGCTGCCATATAGTACGGTAGAAGTTCTATTATCGCAAAAGATTTGGCTTGCAGAGGAAGCAGGAGAAACATCCTGCGTCGGGGGAGGAACACAAATCATTACATTGTCTTCGCCATCAATCATACAAGTTGCGTTTTCGACAGCCCATCGCATGATATAACAACCTTCGATCAGGTTGGAAATACAGGTAGTTGGATTGGAAGGATTGGCAATTGTAGGGACATTCGGGCCACTTACAACACTCCACATGCCCATACCACAAAAACCTGCCGAACTTCCGTTCAGACAGGTCGTGGTGGTGAGGGAAAAACAATTTCCAAGGTTTTGATCGGGGCCGGCATTGACAGGAATTGCACCGCCGCAATTCGTAACCATTATTTCATCAAAAGTTTTACATCCATTTGGATTCGTGATCGTCCATCGAACCGTCGTTTGTCCACCAGCACCATTCGCTAGGATGATACTGCTGTTTGGATCCATAACATCAGAGAAAGAGACACCATTGTTGGGACCCACCACTGACCAGGCACCAAGTTCTCCCGGTCCCGGGCTATTAGCCGATAATGGATAGGTGCCAGGGCATGCTGAAATATCGTCGCCGGCCATAGCCGGCGTTACCACCAACACCGTGTAAGTGACATTCTGAAAGACTTTTACTCCATCCTCGCAGGTCAGGTGGGCGCGGAATGTATAGTTGCCACCCATAAATCCGGTTACCGTACTGGTCAGTAAGCTTGGATCATCAATGATCACGGAAGGACCAGCAATTTGCGTCCAATAAAACGAATTGGGAACAAATAATCCGGCAACACCACCAAGCAATGGTATCTGGTTGTCCGGGCAAAACGTTGCTGGAACCCCAGAGTTTACGGAACAGTTCTGGGCGTTTGTTTTCCCAAGAAGCATGAAGCTAAAGGCAATCAGCGTCAAGGAAGAAATTTGCAAGGGTGTAAACTTTTTCATGGTAAACTTTTGAGGAAAATTTCTTATTAAAATTGAAAAAAGGCAGAAAAACGTCAATTCTTTGTGAACACAAAATGAACTAAGCCCTGAGCTGCATACACAGTTCAAGGAGCCGTAGCCCTTGTTGATACAAGGCGGATAAAATGCACTTATTTCCGTACGTCAATGCACGCGCGGAAGCAAGCCTTTGGTAGGTACTGCAATGAAGTGGAGTGAAGGAAAGCGCCGTGTATTGAGGTACAACCTATTGGGTTGCATGGTGTCGGTTGGCGCCGACAAAACTTTCACTCATGAGATTATTATGGATCAAAAAAAGTAGATTAGTATTCTAAGCGTGTATAATAAAATATAGGCTCTTTGGAGTGAGAAAATATTCTATTACGATGCAAAGATGTTACCAATCAGGCAGAACGCAAAAAAAATTTAAAAATTTTAGACAATATTTTAAAATTGAAATAATTTATTTATATAAAATAAAAGATTATCAACATTTAAAACAACAAGAATAAATTATATTTAATTTGCAAACACCATTTGCCTGGCATCCACCACCCGTTCATCCACCAGCAACGTGTACGAAAAAGCGCCACGCACCCCATAGCCATGGGTGTACAAAACCTCGTTCATACCTTGATGCAACCCCACCGGCATGCGCTCAATAACCTTGCCCTGCAAATCGCTGACCTGGATCACCGCCTGCCTGTACTGCGGCACTTCATTTACCCAAAAAGATATCCAGGTGGCCTCATCAAAAGGGTTCGGACGGTTCTGAAACAATTGTATGTTCTTCGCCGATTCACCACCGGCCTCTTCTGTGGATGTCGTGTTGGATACCAGTTTTTCTCCCGTAAACAAACTCTCCACACCCTGGTCGTCCACACCGGCCACACTCAAGTACAAGGCACCCGTCGGGTTGCAAGGAAACGTACCGCTGGTTGTGCCACTCAATGTAAACACCGTATCCCAATCGTTCACCAAATACCTGATGGCTACCCGATACAATCCCAATGAAGCCGTATCCGTTATGTTGACGGTTATCTGCCCGTTGCTGCGCAGCCCCGTAAAATTCACAGGAGTTGGCACACCCCTTGCCGCCATGGCCGCTGCGTTGGCATTGATGAGGGCATTGCGGCGCAGGTAATTGAAATCCACAAAAAACGAATCGATGATGCCATCGTTGTTGGTGTCCACACCCAGGACGTCGTAGGAGGTGTGCTGACGGTCTTCGTAACCCGGACCGTTGCTCGCGTCGCCGTGTTCATTCGCGGAAGTGAATCGCATGGAAGCGTAACCCTTTTCCCGAAACGGAATGTGGTCGCCGCCCCGGCCCGTGCGGTCTTCCGGACTCATGATCCGAATGTTCATCGGCACAGGCTCGCTCTCGATCAGGTTTTCCACGTACTGCATTTTGATGAAACGCGCCAATTGTTTGTTCCGGGAATTGAAACCACCGGCAGAAAACAAACGCACACTCGTGGAATCAATGTTGTTAAAACCCGGACACGACGGCGGCGATGATGTTTCCCCACAGATGATGCCGCCGATCACGTCGTTGTTCAGTACCGCCCTAACGGGAATGTTGTTCAACTGGCACCAGGTGGCAAATGCATCGGCGCCAAACAATCCCTGCTCCTCACCTGTAGTGACCATAAACACGATGGTTTGGTTGTACGTGTAGGCCGACATCACCCGCGCCAGTTCCATCACCAGGGCAGTGCCCGTGGCGTTGTCCTCTACGCCTTCTGCAGCGCAATTCACGTCGCACAACACATCGCACCGGCTGTCGATGTGCCCTTCAATGATGATCACGCCATGCCGCTCCGGATTTGACCCCGGCAGCACTGCGCAAATGTTGCGGTGTTGGCCCATGCTGCAAATGTCCTGGTTGAATTGCAGGTAAAAGGGCAACAAACGATCCTCATTAACAGCACTGTACTCATTAAATTTTTCATACACCCAACGCCTCGAAGCGCCCATGCCCGTTACATCGGACACCGTGTCGGCACCGGTGTTGCGGTTGCCAAACGTGCTCAGGCGTGTGATGTAGGCCTGCAGGCTGTCGGACGAAATCCGCTCCTGCAAACCCGCCGCCACCAACACCGGATTCTCGATCACCAGCGACGCTGCGTATTGCGCCGGATCGTACGTGCCTTTCAACACGGCTTCGGCGTCGGGATTGGTAATGAGGATGTTGGTTTGCGCAAAGAGGCATTTGCCTGCGGCAAAAAGCAGAACGAGAACAAGGGCGCTTTTCATGACTTCAACCATTTTAGGCTGGAAAAGTAAGAAAAAATTGGGATTGGGGAAAAAGAAGTCAGGATTGAGCGTCCACTTAGATGGAATTTACCACATTAGTCACTTTAGTAAACATAAAAATTTAAAGTGTTCTAATGAATACTAAGTGACTAATGTGGTAAATTCCAAAGCAGCACTTTGCCCACAAACCCCATCTACCCTTTCGAAACATAACCTCCTCCAAATGCGCAAACACTTCTACCCCACCCTTTTGTTGCTTTTTTTCCAAAACATGCTCGCTGCTCAGGAGCCTTGCGGTACCGACATCCTGCACCAACAAGCTCTTAACAATCCCGCCTACGCTGCCAAACACGCGGCTTTTGAACAAAAAATCCTGCAAAAAGCCCGATCCGGTGTGCCGGAAGGCGCCAAAATGGTCATCACGCTGCCCGTGGTTGTACACGTGGTACACACCAATGGCCCTGAAAACATTTCCGATGCGCAAATCCAGCTTGCCATCCAGCAACTCAACGAAGCCTTTGCCAACACGGGTTATTACGACCAGGGCACCGGCTCCAACGCGATGATCCAGTTCTGTCTGGCCCAGCGCGCACCCGACAACCAGCCCACCAACGGCATCACAAGGGTAGTCAATGCGCTGTCGTCCCTCGACATGAATAGCCAGGACCTCGACCTCAAAAACCTCGACCGGTGGGACCCTACCCAATACATCAACGTATGGTCGGTAAACGAAATATGCTCGTCAACTGGTTGCAGCGTGGCTGGTTATGCTTTTTTCCCATCCTCCCACGGCAGTGCCGTCGACGGCATTGTTCTAGAATCGCAGTTTCTGGGCTCTTCTCCTGGCAATACAGGCGTTTTGGCGCACGAAATGGGCCATTACCTCGGACTTTACCACACCTTCCAGGGTGGTTGCACCAACAACGACTGCCTCACCGACGGCGACCGTGTGTGCGACACGCCTCCCGACCAAAGTACGCTTTGGACGCCCTGCACCGCCACGCCCAATACCTGCAACACCGATGCACAATCGGGTTTTGCCACCGATCAAAACGACATGATCTCCAATTTCATGGATTACACCGATTTCCAGTGTTTTCATGATTTTTCAACCGGACAATCGGCGCGTATGAATGCGGCAGTCCTCAACCAACGTGCGAGTTTGCTCGAATCTGCCGGCTGCCTTTCGCCTTGCCCGAATCCAGTAACAGCCGGATTCACTTCGCCCACATCTGTCAACCTGTTCGGAAGCCTGACGTTCACCAACACCAGTGTGAATGCGGTTTCGTACCAGTGGACCATCAACGGTGTGCCTTTTTCAACGGCCGCAAGTCCGTCGTACACCTTCAATTCAGGAGGCGCCTACACCATCACCCTGCACACGCCGGGGGCACCAGCCAACCTGTGTTTTGCCGATTCGTTCAGCATCGATGTGGACGTGAAATGCCCTTTAGAGGTCGGTTTTACGATGTCGACCACCACCGCCCAATCCGGTGAATCGGTGGTATTTACCAACACCAGTGTGAATGCGTTTTCGTACCAGTGGCTGATCAACAACGCACCGCTTTCAACGGCAACCAACGCCTCGTACACGCCTTTGGTCGAAGGATTTTTCAATGTTTCCCTCATCGCCTCGATCAATCCGGCCATCCAGTGCCCTCCCGACACCCTGACCCAAACCGTGGAAGTAAGATGTGGCGTGACAGCCGATTTTACGCCATCGACCAGCAATACAGAGCCGGGACAACCGGTATTTTTCACCAACAACAGCCTGAATTACAGTACCTTGGAATGGTTTATCAACGGCGTTTCTCAAGGTCCTGTGCTGCCGTCGTACGTGTTTACCAACCCAGGTGTGTACATCGTTCGGTTGGTGGCTGGCAACGGTGTTTGTGAAAAAAGTCGGATGCATTACCTTTCCGTAACCGACACCTGCTCGACGCCTTTTTTCCAAAAAGTTTTTGGAGACGTGTACGAAAACGTAGCTGTAAAATCGGTGTACCTCGACGATGGCACGTTACTCGTAGCGGGCACCACGGCGGTTTCCGGTGGTCTGACCGACGTGGTATTCATGAAACTCACACCCGACGGCACCCCGGTGTGGATCAAACGGTGGGGCAGCCTGTCCACGGCGGAAAACATGGGTCATCTGAGGGCCTTGCCCGGCGCCCAATTTGCCGCCACCTTAACCACCACCGCATTCGGCAGCATCGATCCGGTTTTTGTGAAATTTGACGTCGACGGCAACCCGCTTTGGCAACGCACCGTTCACACCAACTCAGACGACCAGTTTACCGGCTTCAACCAAACCTCCGACGGCGGCTTCATCGTTTCCGGCGCCATGCGGCCGACAGGCGGTTGGGAAGCTTATTTTCTCAAACTCGATGCCAACGGAAACGAACAGTGGTCGAGGATGTACAACGGCGGTCAAACCGATTTCCCGAACGAAGTGCGCGAATTGCCCGGAGGCGGGTACATCAGTTCGGGTTTTACGCTTTCGTTTGGGCAAAATACCAGCACCATCCACGACGGTATGCTCATCAGGCTCGACAATGCTGGCAACATCGTGTGGACCAAAGCCTACGGGGCTGCCGGAAATGAGGGTTTCGGCCGCGTTTTTCTCACTGCCGACGGCGGTTACATCACTTTCGGCGGTTCCTCCAGTTTCAATGGCCTCGGGAACACCACTTTCGACGACGTTTGGGCCGTAAAAACCGATGCAGACGGCAACCTTCAGTGGTCGAAAACTTACCGCACCAACCTTGGCATCGATTGCACGTCGCGGGGTGCCATAGAAGGCGTTGACGGCGGTTACGTGCTCAGCGGCAACGATTTCGGCACCAACGGCAATTTTGAAACCTTTTTCTTCAAAATCAACGATCTCGGTGAACTGGATTGGTCGCGCATCTACGGCGCCGGAGGCATCGACCGTGTGGTAGATGTGGCTGCAACCCCCGACGGATACCTTTTGCCCGGCACTTCCAACAGCATCGGTGCCGGCGGCTCTGATCTGTATGTTGTTAAAACCGACCTTGCGGGTTACGCAGGCGATTGTCTTGAACTTCAACATGTTGTGTCCGAAAATACCGTGCAGCCCATTGTGGAAGCGGGCAGTTTCAACCTCTTGAATCCACTCGTGCTGGTCCCGGCAAACCTTCCGGTAACCACCCTTACCGGTTTTACCATCGCGAACCTGTGTCCAACCGATTGCTCAACCGAACTTTGTTTCAACGGCCTCGACGACGACGGCGACGGACTGTTCGATTGCCTCGATCCCGATTGCGATTGCTTTACCTGCGAGCCCTCAAGTGCCGATATTTGGTATTTTGGCAAAGAAACAGGTTTGGATTTTTCACAGGACACACCCGTTGTGCTTACCGACGGTAAAACCTGGACAGCGGAGGGCACTTCGGTAATTTCCGACGCTTTGGGCCAGCTTCTTTTTTACACCGACGGCCGTACCGTGTACGCGCGCGACCACACGACCATGCCGAATGGCACTTTTCTGAACGGCGATGAATCGACAACCCAAACACTCATCGTTCCGCACCCCGGCGACAAGGCACGTTTTTACATTTTTTCAGCACAATGTGTTGAATGCATCGGCACAACCTCCGGGTTGAGTTATTCCGTGGTCGATATGTCACTGAACGGTGGCTTGGGCAATGTGATGCCAGGGCAAAAAAACATCGTTTTAACCCCATTTTCAGAGCGAAATGAACAATTAACTGCCGTCAGACATTGCAACGGCGACGACTATTGGGTGGTGAACCACAGTGGCTCTTCGAACCGCTATTTCGCCTGGCTCATCGACGCAAACGGACTGAATCCGGTGCCAGTAGTGAGTACCACCGGCATACATCAGAATTATTCGGCAGGCAACGGCGACAATACCGGGCAAATGAAATTTTCGCCCGACGGCACCCACATTGCACGCGCTTTGAGGCCTTCGGCAGGTGTTGAATTGTGCGATTTTGACGCGCAAACCGGCGTGGTAAGCATGGCCCGTTTTTTGGCTTCGCCCGACCCCACCGGGGTTTACGGACTCGAATTTTCACCCAGCGGCCGACAGCTTTATGCAACAACCAAAATCGGCAACGAAAAACTGTTGCAATACGATGTGGCGACCGGCGGCATGACGGAGATTTACGATTTCCCGTCTACCCTTCATCCCGGCTCTATGCAACTTGCACCCAACGGAAAAATATACATATCGCTCATTAAGAACGTATTGTACAACCCGATTTTGAGTGTCATCCACCAACCCGACGTTTCGGGGCCCGGATGCCAGCTCGTCAGCGAAGGTTTGAGCCTTGCTGGTACACCGGGCGCCAACAACGGCTTGCCGAACTTCGTGTGCGACGCTTTTTGGAAACCTTTTGTCGCTTTTAGACAAAGTACAACGACCGACACGCTTTGCTTTCTGCCTCAAACGAGAACATTTTACCTTGAAAAATTGGCGTGCGCCGTGGATTCCGTGCTCTGGAACGTTACTGCGAACACCTCAATAGTTTCTCAAAACCGCGACAGTGTTACAGTGCAAATCAACCAGTCCGGCTCGGTGCGCATCATCGCTCGCGCCATGGCCACCTGCGGCGAAGCTTCGGATACACTGCTATTAAACATCTTCCAGCCGCCGACGCCCGTACTCGACCTTGGTTCCGACCTGGCCCTGTGCGACAACAGCACCGTAACCCTGAACGCAGGTCCCGGATGGGCATCGTACCGCTGGAGCAACCTGAGTACCGAATCCACAGTAACCACCACAGAACCAGGACTTTGGAGCGTTGAAACCCGAGATGTTTGTGGCAATGCCTACACCGACAGCGTGTGGATCGGCATCCTTCCGGCTACAGTCCTCAACCTTCCCGACAGCATCGTTTTTTGCCAAAACGATACGGTAATTTTTGCGTTGCCGGCCCCGTTTGTAACCTGGCAGTGGTTCCCACAGACAGGCCTGGATTGTGCCGATTGCCCCGTAATCAACACTGTTGGCATTGTCGATACGACAGTGTTCATCGCAGTGGCCCAAAGCGCCGACGGTTGCAATTCGGCCGACACTGTTTGGCTGGCGCCCGGCAATGCGGCGATCCAAATCAACATCGACACCAGCCTCTGTGAGGGAAACACCCTGAGCATTTTGGGTGTTACGATCAGCACCGATACGACCCTGCAAATCACCATCAACAACACCTCCGGTTGCGATACTGCGGTAACCCTGCAGGCAACGGCCTGGCCTGTGTTCAGCAACGCTACCCAGCTTTCGGCGTGCGTTGGAGATGCCCTGAATTTTAATGGACAGGATCTTGTGCCAGATTCAACTTACATATTCATTTTCAGCACATTACACGGATGCGACTCTACTCTGACGGTGCAAACAATTGGTTTGGACAGCAACCTGAACTACTTAAATTTGGAAACGTGTTACGATGAAACCGTCACTTTTAATGGCCAAAATCTTGCACCCGACAGTACCTACACGTTCGTTTTTAACAACTTACAAGGCTGTGATTCTACCTGGGTGGTGCAGGTGCTCGGATTGGACAGCAGTCTGAACTACCTGACCCTGCAGGCGTGTTACGATGAAACCGCCGCTTTCAATGGCCAAAATCTTGTTCCGGACAGTACTTATACGTTCCTATTCAACAATTTACAAGGTTGCGATTCCACCTGGGTGGTGCAGGTCATGGGGCTTGACAGCAATTTGAGCTATTTGAGCCTGGTGGTTTGTCCGGACGATACAGCAATTTTTAATGGCCAAAACCTTGTTCCTGACAGTGCTTACACGTTTGTTTTCAACAACTTACAAGGTTGCGACTCTACCTGGGTGGTGCAGGTTTCGGCCTACAACTTGCCGGTTTTTGATTTGGGCGCCGACCAGAATATTTGCCAAAGCAGTGCGCCTTCTTACAGTCTGCCGGCAGGGTTTGCAGGATGGGTCTGGCAACCGACTGGCGGGGTGGATTGTGCTACCTGTCCGGTGGTTAATTTGCAGCCCAACTTGGGTGCAAATTCTTATGTGGTCACCGCGTTTACAGCCGAGGGATGTGTGGTTGCCGACACCCTCGATTTGATGGTATTTCCCGACACTGTGTTCCTGAATCTGGACACGAATTTTTGCGCCGGAAGTATGTTGACCATTCTTGGACAGAACATCATTTCAGACACCCTTTTTACGATCTTTTTTGATGGACCGGCATCGTGCGACACCTTGTTGACCGTGCAAGCCACGACCATTGCTCCGGTAGAAGTAACCCTGGTTTTGGAAGCTTGTGCAGGCGATTCAGTGCTGTTACAGGGCGAATATTTGCCGGCAGGCGCCGTAAAAACATTTGTTTACACAGCCGCAACGGGTTGTGATTCATTGGTACATGTGGAAATTGTAAAACTTGATACTTCCCTGACAACCATCAATTTAGCGAACTGCGATGGTCAAACGGTTGTTTGGAACGGCCAGGAGTTGCTGCCTGGAAACACCTATTTGTTCCCGTTCAGCGCCCAAAACGGGTGTGATTCCACGGTGGCGGTGCAGGTGAGTGCGTTGCCAGGACCTGTGGTTGTTCTGGCTGCCGATACGATCCTGCAGCTTGGCCAAAGCATCGAAATAACGGCGGCGGTTTCGGGCATTGCGCCCTTTGTGTATACCTGGCAACCGCCTGATTTTTTGAGTTGCAACACTTGTGCAAACCCAACTGCCACGCCCCTTGCCAACACCTGGTTCAGCGTGACCATCACCGACGCTGCGGGGTGTATTGCTGGTGATTCCATGTTGGTACTTATCGATCCGGTTTGTGGATTGTACGTGCCGAATGTGTTCCGCCCCGACGATGATGGCTACAACGATAATTTCTATCCATTCGCGGGCGATTGTGTGCGTGAAGTGCTCTATTTGCGCGTTTACGACCGTTGGGGAGAACTTGTTTTTGAACGCAAAAATTTCCCGCCGAATACGGAAAATATGGGTTGGGACGGGAAGTTTCGCGGAGATCCCGCAACGCCGGGAGTTTATGTTTGGATTGCGGAATTTGTGTATTTGGATGGGCGTAAAAGTATGCGAAATGGAGATGTTACCATTGTTAAATAGGCAATATTATATCTTTACAGGATATTTATTTTGACAAATATTTTTTAAAAAAAACTATTTGTCAAAATAAATATCCTGTAAAAATATAATTATAAAAAACCATTTTTTACTATTCTTTTTTAGAAATAAAATTGAAATTACTTTTTTATTAAAATTTTACTGTAATTAATTTATTGCAATCAAGTGCATAAATAATTTGGCATTTATTAATCGATGAAATAATTTTTTTAACTTGGTGGATCTTCGCATTTCACCACAGAATTGCACAGAGTTACACAGAGGAAAAGCACAGAGTCGCCAGTTTTTGAAAAAGATCCCTAACGGAACAAACTCTGTGCTTTTCCTCTGTGTAACTCTGTGCAACTCTGCGGTGAAATGTGAAGATCCTTTTACGACCAAACGCCCCTCCAAATGTAAAATTCCGACAAGAATACCACCAGCCTCTTTCAAAAAAATTCCACAATTTGCATTCAGAAATAGAAATACAACCCACCAACCCAAAATGACACAAAACCTACCTGCCGTTTTCCTCCTGCTCCTTTTTGCTTTCTCTGCAAAATCCCAAAATGCGCCCTTTTGCGCAGCGGACCTTTTTTACCTACAAGCCGACGAAGCCACAAAACTCAAACAACTGGAACTCGACGCCGAGTGGGCAACATACGCACCTGTGCAGTCACGCTCCAACGTGGAAACCATACCCGTCGTTTTTCACTTGGTGCACAACAACGGTCCGGAAAACCTCACCGACGCCCAAGTAACGCAAGCCCTTGCCTGGCTGAACCAGGCGTACAACAATACCGGCCCTTTTGATCAGGGCAGCGGAGCTGATGCGCAGATTCAATTTTGTCCGGCCCAACGCACACCCAACAACCTCGCCACCAACGGCATTACGCGCACGGTAAGCACACTCACCAACATGACCGCCGAAACCCAAGATGGCCAACTCAAAAACCTTATCCGATGGAAACCAAAGGAATACATCAACATTTGGGTGGTTTCCGAAATCAATTCCACCACCTACGGACCAGCCATCAACGGCTATGCTTACCTGCCCTCCTTCCACGGCAACAACCTCGACGGCATTGTGGTGGAGGCCAACCGCCTGCTGAGTGCCGGCGACATCGCCTCGCTCATCCACGAAATGGGCCACTACTTTGGCCTGTACCACACCTTCCGGGGCGGCTGTGAAAACGACAACTGCAGCACCAACGGCGACTTGGTGTGCGACACGCCGCCCGACCAAAGTACCGCATGGCTGCTGTGCGGACAAACGGTAAACACCTGCAATACGGACGCGCCGGACCTCTTCGACATGACAAGCAATTTCCTGGATTATGGCAACAGCAACTGCATGCACGATTTTACGCTCGGACAAGCCAGCCGCATGAATTTTTTCCTCGAAGGCGCTCGTGCAAGCCTGCTCGACAGCAAGGCTTGTCTGGCCCCCTGCCCCAATCCGGTGGTAGCCTCCTTTGTCATTCCGTCAGGTAACCTTACGGCGGGACAAACTGTGCAGTTCACCAACACAAGCCAGAACGCCACACAATACATGTGGATGGTAAACGGACAAACCATCAGCACCCAACCCCAACCAGGTTACACATTCACCACGCCGGGCGTGTACACCATTCAACTTACGGCATTCCCTTTAAATACAACGCTTTGTGAACCCGACAGCACGGTGCAAACGGTGCAAGTAGTGTGCCCGGTAATGGCTTCGATCGCCGTGAGCAATACCAACCCGATAATCAACGAACCCGTGACGGTGACCAACAACAGCCTAAACGCCACGCAAACTACTTGGCTGCTGAATGGACAACCGCTTAGCCCTGCGCCCGATACCCTTGTTTTTGACATGGAAGGCAGTTATTTGCTTGAACTCACGTCCTCCAACAGCTTTTGCGGATCTTCCGACGCCGTTTTGGTGGTGGTGCAAGACTCGTGCCGGCGTTTTACATTTGTAAAAGAGTTCAGCAATCAGGGAGATTCCGAGCCCAAAATAGTGCAGGGGCCCGGCAATGGGATGTTCGTATCTGGCACGGGCGGAGGCATTTATGGTTACATGCAAACCGATGGCTTGGGAAACATAACGCTGGACCGCAATGGCAGCACTTTAAGTGGTTATGCAAAAGATGCAGCGGTTTTGCAGGACGGCAGGTTGGTGATGATCGGCAACAATGATTTTGCCGACGGTGAAGGCGTAGTTGTTTTGCTGGAAAACGACGGTACCGCATCCGGGCGCAGGTACGTGCCGCTAAACCCACAGTTCAAAGCCTTGTTGGCCGTACGGGCTACTTCCGACGGCGGATTCATTGTGTGCGGCAGTTCCCGGCCGGCTGGCGGCGGTGTGACGGGTGGTTTGTACCTGAAATTCGATGCTACGCTCAACCTGGAATGGAGCCGCAATTACCGCGACGGGTTCACTGCTGTGTACGACATTCTGTCGTTGGAGGATGGCGGCTACATTGCTTGCGGCGTGCATCCTAAGGGCAACCAAATTGCGGGTCTGATCCACCGTCTCGATGGCGACGGCAACCTGTTGTGGAGTAAAAACTACAACATTCCCAACGGGGGTGCCGGTTTCATGGGTATTGCGGCCATTCCGGGAGGCGACTTTTTGCTGGCCGGACAAACACAGGGGTATTACTTACCACAGGATTACTTGTGTATTGATTCCGAACTGTGGATGACCCGGATTACGGCTTCGGGGGATGTTGTTTGGTCTAACCTGTACGCCATACCTGAGCCTTTGTGCCTGCACGATATTTCAGCAACGGCCCAAGGGAGTTTGTTGCTTTGCGGCCAAACCAGCTCGTTTAATACCAAACCGTTTTTTATACACATAGGCACCAACGCACAGGTCCTTTTTTCCAAAATGCCAAACGTACCTGGGCGGTTTACCTCCATTTCTCCTCTGAACGACGGCGGTTATGCACTTGCATTCAAATCAGCACAGGGAAAACTGCAACTGCACCGGGTGGATGTTCTGGGCAACAACGGGGCTTGCTCGGCCGCCGATTTACCACTCACGGTAACACCGGTTCTTCCGGTCGCAAACAACGCCCCCATGATCTCCGGCGCCGTCAGTCCGTTGACCCTTGCGAACGAATATTTTTATGAAGGCAATCCGACTGTGACTACTTTGTGCGACTACGCCTGCGATGCTGTGAGCCACAAACCAGAGATATGCAACAACGGGCAGGACGACGATGCCGACGGGTTGTTTGACTGTATTGATCCGGATTGCGATTGTCCGTCCAACCCGTGTGAACCGGCGGAAGGGAACCTTTGGTATTTTGGTTTGGCCAAAGGCCTGGATTTTAAAACCGATCCACCGACAGAGATTAACAATGGGCAAACCGCAAGTCAGATTGGGCACAGCTCGGCAGTCATCAACGATGCGCAAGGCACCCTGCTGATGTACACAGACGGCCTGAACATTTACAACCGGCAACACCAAGTCATGCCTTTTGGCAACCTGGATGGTGCGAACTTTTCCTCGGAGTCGATGATTCTGGAGCATCCTGGAGCACCCGGCAAATATTACGTGATCAACGCCGGACCGTTTGTTTCAAGCGATTTACGGTATACTGTCGTCGACATGGCCCTCGACAACGGTTTGGGCGACGTGGTGCAGGGCCAGAAAAACCTGACGATGACCGACGTGCCTGTTTCAGGGCTCATCATCTCGCCAAATCTGGCTGCCGTGCGTTCCTGTTCTTTTGACGGTTACTGGTTGTTGGCCCATACTGTAAAGGAAAACCAATTCCTGCGCTACCGAATCGACCAAAACGGGTTGGATCCACTCCCGTTGATTTCAACCATTGGTAGTAATCCTTTTTTACCGAACCTATTCGTTCCACGCATCCTGAAATTTTCGCCCGATGGGTTCCTGGTTGCCTTGGGCGCAGATGGTGACTACGTTGAATTGTTTGATTTTGACCCCACGTTGTTCGGCCTGATTTCCAATGCCCAGACGATCAGTCTGCCCACCGGAAGCAGCGTCAAAGGCATGGAATTTTCACCCGGCGGTGCGTTTTTGTACGTTGTTGCCGAAGTTGCAGGCTCCTCTCAGATTTGGCAATTCGATGTGACGGCTTCAACAACCGCAGGAATATCAGCCTCCGGTATTTTGGTTGGAGAAAAACCCATCACCCTCGGCATCGCAATCAACAAAGCCCAACTTGCTCCCAACGGAAAAATCTATTTGGCTTCCACATTTAATGGTATGGGCGCTCCGTCAACCAACCTCGATGTCATTCACCAGCCCGATGTACAGGGCGAAGCATGTTTGTTCCAACCCGATGGACTGCTTTTGAATGGTGCAAGTGGATTGTATGGCGCTTTGTGCAACTTCCCAGCTTCGCTTTTCCGAAAGCCCAGCATCAATTTCCCCGACAACGCCAAAGACAGCATTTGCCTCGCCGGCGTTTCCACAACCATCCAATACCAGATCAAAAATGTGGACTGCGGCGTGGATTCCATACGCTGGGAGCTGATTGGAATACCCGGAACAGTCAACGCTAATTTCCAAACAGCCACCGTCACCTACACCCAGTCCGGCGAAGGCCTGCTGGTGGTAACGGCCCTGGGCGATTGCATACCCGCCAGCGACACCCTGCACATACGCGTGTTTGAAGCACAACCTGAAGGCATAGACATCGGTCCTGACACCGTGTCCGTGTGCGACAACGGCATCGCTACTTTCAACGCCGGCAGCGGATGGGCCAAGTACCGGTGGCCCGACGGTACCGTGGATTCCGTGTTCAGTACCCTGCTGCCCGGCACGTACCGGGTGGAGGTTTGGGACGTCTGCAACAACCGTTACACCGACAGCGTCACGGTAATGGTAGCTCCCGAATCGAGGCTCAGCGTGGGCGCCGATACCAGTCTGTGCTCCGGCTTAGACCTGTCTTTCCAACGCCCCGGCAACTTCACCACCTGGCAATGGACACCCGAAGGACTCACCTCCTGCGATACCTGCACGCTGGTGACCGTTCCTGTGAGCAATGACCAAACGTTTACGATTTTCGGCCAAACGACCGAAAGTTGCATTTCGCTCGACACATTCACCATCGAAGTTTTGGACACCCTCTTTTTTACCCAAAATTTTACTTTTTGTAAAAGCGACAACGTCCTCATTTTCGGCGTAAGCCTGCCTGCCGACACTACGGCGTTTTTCTTTTTTCAAAACAATGGCGCCGGGTGCGACAGCCTTTTTATCATCAACACCACCGGGTTGGAACCACCTTTTTTACAAATTGATACGGCAGTTTGTAGTGAACAAACGTTTGTTTTTCAAGGATTTGAATTCCCATCCGACACATTTGTTGTAGTCACCCTCCCCTCCCCTGCCGGATGTGACACGTTGGTTGAAATCAGCGTTTCATCGTTGCCTCAACCAACCGTACAACTGCCGGCGGATACCACGCTCAAAATCGGAGGAAGCATCACGCTTGCAGCTCAGGTCACGGGATTTGCAAACCTCACCTGGACGCCTTCTAGCGGTCTAAGTTGCGACGATTGTCCCACACCTGTAGCAAATCCGGTGGAAACCACGCTCTACAGTCTACAAGCCACCGGGGCAAACGGTTGCTCTGCTTTGGATGAAATCCTGGTCACCGTGCTCGACGAGTGTTTTTTCTACATCCCCAACGCTTTCACACCCGACGGCGACGGCACGAACGACGTGTTTTACCCGCGCACTGATCCTTGCGTCAAACGCGTCCTGAGTTTTGCGGTATACAACCGCTGGGGAAAAACGGTGTTTTCGCGCAGCGATTTTGCACCCAACGATGCCGCGCTGGGCTGGAACGGTGATGGCCATCCCATGGACGTGTATCTTTGGAAAGCCGAATTGGAATATGTGGATGGACGGGTGGAAATGCGGAAGGGAGAGGTAACGTTGTTGAAGTAAAGCGGGCAGCGGGCAGCTGCCTTCTAATTTCACGCTGGCCTATGCTGCCCAAAAAACGGGAGCTCCAGGTCTTTGCCGGAAACCAGGACTTGATTGAGGTCGAAATCCCAATCTATCTTAAGCGTGGGGTCGTCGAAACGCACACCGCCTTCAGCTTCTTTGTGGTAAAAATTATCGCATTTGTAAGCGAACTCTGCCGTTTCGCTGAGCACTAGGTAGCCGTGGGCAAAACCTCGTGGCACATACAACTGCTTTTTGTTTTCAGCACTAAGCACAATGCTAAACCACTGGCCGTAAGTGGGCGAATCGGTGCGCAGGTCGACGGCTACATCGAGCACCTCTCCTTCTACCACACGCACGAGTTTGGCTTGGGCATGTTCGCCGGTCTGGTAGTGAAGACCGCGCAAAACGCCGCATGTAGAGCGCGCCTGATTGTCCTGCACAAACGGCTCGGCCACTCCAGCCTTCTCCCAGGTATGCAGATTGTAACTTTCAAAAAAATAACCCCTTTCGTCCTGCAAGACGCGGGGTTCAAAAACAACCAGTCCGGAAATGGGTGTATACGAAAAAGGCATGATTGCTGGGTTTGGGGTAAAGATAGCAGTTAGCTGTTAGCCGCTAGCCGTTAGCCAGCATGTTTTGAAAAAACTAACGGCTAACGGCTAACGGCTAACAGCTAACAGCTAAAAATTAAACCCCAGCGTCAGCATAAAATCGTTGTTTCGGCTCACGGTGGTGGCTGCGGAAGCACCGTTGAAAGCTGTCACAGAGCCGTCGTTTTGCATGTATCGGTAGGCCAGATCGGCGTAAAAAGCGCGCAAACGATAACCTACGCCTCCGGTGTAAGCCATGAGGAAATCGGTATTCCCTTCGTTCGGGTTGCCGAGCATGTTGATGCCTGCGCGCAGGCGCAGTTCGTTGAGGGCTAATTCGCCGCCTGCCTTAATGTTCATGGCTGTACGGTAATTGCGGCTGAGCTCGTTGTTGAGCTGACGTTCCTGGGTAACGGTTTCGGGCGTAGCGAAGGCGCGGGTAAGGTTGAATTCGTTGCTGCTGTAATCCACCCATTCAACTTCGGCACTCAGGAAGCCGTTTTTCTTCACGACCACACCCAGGCTTGCGTTGGCGCGCCAAGGCGTGCGGAGATTGTAGTCGAACGCACCCAGAGGCGATTGCGCAAAGTTGCTGTTGAATCCCGAACCATCTGCGTAGTTGTAGGTAAGGGTATTGTCGTACGAATCGGACATGCTGTACCAAGTGGGCGAATGGAAAGCGGCGCCCAAACGAAGGGTCTGACTCAAGCGGTAAATCATGCCGAGTTTGACATTGAAACCCACACCTTCCGTGCGCAGGTAATCGGTGTGGTTGAGGTTGCCGAAAAACGGCACATTGCCTTCCAGGGCGCCACCCGGATCGTCTTCTGTGTACACGGCATTCAGATTGTAATTGATGAATGGCACGCCGAAGGTCACACCCATGGAGAGTTTGTCCCGGTAGTTGGCGGCCATACTCATCACCATTTCGTTCATACCTCCATTTACGTCAACGTAATGGGTACGGTCCAAAACAGCGTTTTCGAAGCCTTGAAAGTCGTAGGTGAGTTGGTCGTCAATGAAATAAATGGCATTGGCTTCGTAGCCCAGACCTGAAGTGAAGGGATAAAAATCTTCGGGGTCAATACCGCTGTTGAATTCGGAATTGGCCTCCTGGAACCAGCCGTTAAGAATGGTTCCGGGTGCAGCGCCTTCGTAATAAATTCTTTGGTTGAAATCATTTTGGCGGTTCACACCGATACCGACATTGAAGGTAGTCCAGTTCGCGTTTCGTGGTTTGGTATGAAACACCATGCCAGCGTTGTTGATGGTGAAACTGGTGCGACCTTCGTTCCAAGCGCTGAAGTTCCCCACGCTTGCATCGGTGCTGTTGAAACGCAAGGAGGGCGTAAACATCAGTTCGTTTTTGCGGAAGTTTGCAAGTCCGGCAGGGTTGGTACTGAGCGTGGAAAAATCGGCGCCGAGTGCACCCATGGCGCCACCCACTGCGGTAAACCGCGCCGTACCTCCGGGTGTAAGGAAGGAATAACGGATGGCGTCGGAGGCCTGCTGTGCAAATGAACTTACCGAGGCAAGCAGGAAAAACAGAAAAACTATATGTTTCATAGGAATAAGTATGGGTAAAAGAGAGGTTTTGTTTTAAAAAAAATGGGTGGAAAAGGCGGCGAACCTCATTTTCCACCCATGCAAAGCCGTTGTTCAGTAAGCTGTTCAAACGGCGTCATAACCGTGTATTACTTGCGGCGCTTTCCGCTTTCTGCTTTCCTCTAATTGTTAAAACGGCGTCAGAACCGTGTATTAGTTGCGGCCTCCGCTGCGTGTACTGCCGCCGCCTGAAGAACTGCGACCGGAAGATCCGCCGCTGTTACCACCCGAACTGCGTCCCGAACCTCCGCCGTCATTGCTGCGTGTGGAGGGCGACGAAGACGGACGGTCGTAGCTGCGCGTTTCACCCCGAGTTTCGCTGCGCGACGGACGATCGTTGGCCGGACTGTCGTTGTTGTTGTTGCGTGATGTGCGCGACGAACGTTCTTCGGTGCGCGTTTTGGCCGGCACCGATTCCGGACGACGGTTTGGGCGCGTCTCCCGTGGAGCTGTTGCTTCCGATTGCGGTCGACGTGTGGGCTCCGTAGGACGAACTTCCGTTTCCGTTTGCTGACGGCGTGTGGGCTCCGTAGGGCGAACTTTCGTTTCCGTTTGTGGACGGCGTGTGGGCTCCGTAGGGCGAACTTCCGTTTCCGTTTGCGGACGGCGTGTGGGCTCCGTAGGACGAGCTTCCGTTTGCGGACGGCGTGTGGGCTCAGCGTTTGTAGGCTGTTTCGAATTCGTTTGCGGACGGGTCGAAGGTGTAGCCGTTTTAACATCGGCTTCCGTTTGCGGACGGCGCGAAGGCGTTGCGGTTGCAGGTTTTTCCGTCGGGCGGCCAGCGTCTTTGGAAGTTGACATTTGGCGTTGCACATCGGTAGACGGTTCGCGGTCGCTTTCAATTTTTCGTCCACTGGCAGTGGTGTTTCTCACCCGTTCCGGATTACCGTTGGGATTGGGTGCGGGCGCAAGGCGTCCGTCTTTGTATTTGTTGGCAGACTGGAAGCCCGGGTCGACATTGGTGTTGCCCCTGCGCGGACCGTAATAGGTTTCCGGGAAATTGCCATTGTCGCCGAAATTGCCGCCGTTGTTGAAGTTGTTGTTCCCCCATACATTGCCAGGGCAGTAATAGGGATTGAATCCGTTCCATGCCCAATACGGGTCGTAGAAAAAATTGTTGTAAACGCCGGGAAATCCCCAGGATGGGTATCCTCCGCCGAAGCCTCCGCCGAAGCCTCCGCCGAAACCTCCGCCGAAGCCTCCACCAAAACCTCTGCCGAAACCTTGGTTCCAGCCCCATGGGCTGTAGCCGAACGAGTTCCAGCCGAACATGGGACCGAAAGCATAAGGGTTGGCAAATTGCCAGCGGTTCCAGCTGCGCCATTGCCAGTAGTCGTTGTAACCACCTACATAGATGCTGGTTCCCGGGGAGTAGAACGGATCGTAGTAAAACATGTCTACAAAGAGCGGATCGTAGTAATCCGTTGCTCCCGTAGGCTGGTGGAAGCGGCGAATGCGCGAGGAGTACTCGTAGGCATAATCATCATTGCTGTAGCCGTCTTCGTTGAAAACACGGGTTACATTGTTGGAGGATTGTTGAGCATCCTGGACCACCACAACCTGCACCGGCTTGGGAGCATCGGTAGCTGGATCGTAGTACAAGTCGTCCTGTGCGGTGACTGTGGTCGCAAACATTCCTGCGGTCAGGGAGAGCAGGAACAAAATCGTGGACTTGGTGCGTTCGTTGAACATGGTAGTGATTTTTTTTGCGGTGGTTGTTTCCACCAATTTACAGGCTCAAAAATATTACCTTTGCGCGCAATTTTTGGTTAAAGTGATTTTAAAGGATGGTACTCTACCTGTTAAAGTTGGCTTAAACCGGCGCCTAAACCTGTAATTTCTGTTAAAAGACTACAAGTTAGACATTCGTCGCGACCAAAAGTAACCTTTCCCAAACGCTTTAACATAAGCTTAATCAAACATCATGGCCAAGGAAATTACACCCCGTTCGGAAGACTACTCGCAGTGGTACCTCGACATTGTTCACAAGGCCCGAATGGCCGACAACTCGCCCGTTCGAGGATGCATGGTCATCAGGCCTCATGGTTTTGCCATTTGGGAAAAAATGCGCGACGCCCTCGACGCCATGTTTAAGGAAACTGGGCACGTCAACGCCTATTTTCCCCTTTTTATACCCAAAAGCTTTCTCAGCAAAGAAGCGGCACACATCGAAGGCTTCGCTAAGGAATGCGCCGTAGTGACACACTACCGCCTGAAAAACGACCCCAACGGAGGCGGCGTCATCGTTGACCCAGAAGCCAAACTCGAAGAGGAACTCATCGTTCGCCCCACTTCTGAAACCATCATTTGGGATACTTACCGAAATTGGATCCAAAGCTACCGCGACCTGCCGCTGCTCATCAACCAGTGGGCCAACGTAGTACGCTGGGAAATGCGCACCCGCCCTTTCCTGCGCACCACCGAATTCCTTTGGCAGGAAGGTCACACCGCCCACGCTACCGCCGATGAAGCCTTGGCCGAAACAAGGCTTATGCTGGACATCTATGCAAAATTCGCCGAAGAATTCATGGCCATGCCGGTGATCAAAGGCGTCAAAACCGCCAACGAACGTTTTGCAGGCGCCGAAGAAACCTTTTGCATCGAGGCCATGATGCAAGACGGCAAAGCGCTTCAGGCCGGCACATCGCACTTTCTGGGTCAAAATTTTGCCAAAGCGTTCGACGTGATGTTCCTTAACAAGGAAAACCAACAGGAACATGTGTGGGCAACTTCGTGGGGCGTTTCCACACGCCTCGTGGGCGCACTGATCATGACCCACTCCGACGACGACGGCCTCGTGCTGCCGCCCCGAATGGCGCCCATACAGGTGGTCATCGTACCCATCCCCAAACCCGCACCCGAACTCACCGAAGTGGCTACCAAAATTGCTGCCGACCTGCGCGCCAAAGGCATCAGTGTGAAAATCGACAACGACGAGCAAAACCGTCCAGGCTTCAAATTCGCCGAATACGAAATGATCGGCGTACCCGTGCGCCTCGGCATCGGCGCCCGCGACCTGGCCAACAACCAGGTGGAAGTAGCCCGCCGCGATACCAAAGAAAAAGCCAACGTCTCCCTCGACGGCATCGCCGAACACGTAGCCAACCTGCTGGACGACATGCAAAGCAGCATGTTCGAACGCGCCAAAAACTACCGCGACAGCCACATCACCCGTGTGGATACCTGGGAGAATTTTGAAAATACACTGGAAGTAAAAGGTGGTTTTGTTTCCGCACATTGGGACGGTACCACCGAAACCGAACTGGCCATCAAGGAACGCTCCAAAGCAACCATCCGCTGCATCCCGATCGACAATCCGCTTGAGGACGGCGCTTGTATCCTTACCGGCAAACCCAGCACGCAACGCGTACTTTTTGCACGCGCTTATTGATTTGATGGCAAAAAGTTTGTAGGATGGCTAAAAGTTTCGACTTTAGCGCTGTCAAAACGACGAACAACCAACATTTTTGCTAATCCATTCTATTGTATGAACTATTGGAGCCGTCCTGGAAAACCAGGGCGGCTCCTTTTCTTTTGGAGGATTTGATTGACGAAATACGAAATTTTATTTTTGAGGTCAAGCTATTTTAGGCCTTCACATCCATTGTGATGATGCCTCGAACGAAAAAGCGAGGCAAAATGCCAGCAAAAGGAAGTATTTCATGTATAGTTGGTTTTGTTTGCCACAAAAACCTTAAAGTTCTTGCTCAGTTCAAAATTTTTTTCCGAATAATCTTTGCAACTGGAAACTTATTTAAAACCAAAACAGTTTTTTGTTTGGCTGCGCTGCCTAAACCTTACGTTATTAACTCCCACCTATGTTGTCGCGTTTTTACCGCCACTGGCTCGCATCGTATTCCGGCATACCGCGATCCATATGGATTCTGTCGCTTGTCAGCCTCATCAACCGTGTGGGTGGTATGGTGGTGTCTTTCATGACCCTTTACCTTACCCAGCACCTGCATTACGACATACGCCAGGCTGGCTACGTCCTGGGAAGTTTTGGTCTTGGCGCGCTTGCCGGATCATATGCCGGAGGCAAGCTGAGCGACCGCTACGGATACCATCCGGTGCAGTTCTGGAGTCTCATTTTTACCGGAATAGCATTGTTCGCCATCCTGTTCGTGCGCGACTTTTGGATCATGTGCGTGGCCATATTTACACTCAGCCTCGTCTCCGAAGCGTTTCGTCCGGCCAACTCGGTGGCCATGCAACGCCACAGCACACCGGAAAACCGCACGCGTTCGATTTCGCTGTACCGCATGTCCGTCAACCTCGGCTGGGCCATTGCGCCGGCTACCGGAGGGCTGCTTGCTACTTTGGGATGGCACTGGTTGTTCATCGTTGACGGCGCCACCTGCATCATCGCCGCCTGGCTGCTCATTCGTTTGTTGCCCAAACCAGCCGACGAACCATCCGTAACTCCGCTGGTCGTGCCGGACACCGCTCCGGATGCAGTTTTGGGAAAAGCACACGTCACCCCCTACAAAAGCCGGTCCTTTTTGGCCTTCAGCATACTTACACTCATGGCCGCCATGGTGTTTATGCAGTTTTTGTGGACGGTTCCGCTTTTTTTCAAAAACACCTACCATTGGAGCGAAGCCAACATCGGATTGGTTGCAGCCTTGAACGGCCTGATCGTTTTTCTTGTAGAAATGCCGCTCATTCACCGCATCGACGGTAAACGGCCGCCGTTGTCGTTTGTGCGCTTCGGACTGATACTTTATGCACTTTCGTACCTGGCCTTCGTCATGCCCATAGCACCCTTACTCGCCGCCATGGCCTACATACTGTTCATCTCCTTCGGTGAAATGTTCGTCATGCCGTTCAGTTCCAACTATGTTTTCGGGCAAGCCGAAAAAGGGCACGCCGGACAATACATGGCGCTGTACTCCATGACCTACGCCGTTGCCAATATTTTGTCTCCACTCATGGGCACACAAATCATAGCCGCATGGGGATACAATGTCCTATGGATGATCATCGCAACCATGGCCGTTGTTTCCATGGTCGGGTTCAAATTGCTCGAGCAGCGCTCGTCGCATTTTAAACTGGCCGTTGGTTGAGCGCAAAAAGTTTAAAGTTTAAAGTTTAAAGTTTAAAGTTTAAAGTTTAAAGCGCGGACATGAATCATAACAAGATTTGGGATGATTCATGTCCGCACTTTAAACTTTAAACTTTAAACTTTAAACTTTAAACTTCTACCGATTCGCCCTTAGATTCAGGAAAAACTTAAATCCCACATTCACATCAAAGGTTTTGGCTTTGGTGTAATAATCGGTTGAAATCACGAATTCGGTGTTTCGGAACACGTCGGCGATGAAAAAGTAACCGAACTCGGCGCCTAGGGTGTAATCGAAGTCGTCTACTACTTCGCCTGCCGAAACCAAGGAATCGTTGAAAGTGTAGCGCAACCCCCCCTTGGCCATGGCTGTAAATGCATTGCGTTTGGTAGCGGCGCATTTGTCGCCGTTGGACCGGTAGATACCTACGCCGGCTTCGAGCAGAAGGTAGGGGTCGATGTCGAACGATTCGCTTACCTCTTCGGCCTGGGGAGCAATTGTAAAAGTAGAGCCTCCACCCAGACGAGCAACGCTCCAATGTGTCCCTACGTTCATGGCTGCGTCGATGCCCAGACCAACGACATCGCCGAAGTTTTCCACATCGGGAGCATGGAGGTAAAAACTGGGGACATCGAGGAAAAGGCGGGGACCGCCGTATTGGGCATGAAGGGTAACGGTTGCAGCAACAAGCAGGACGGTTAAGTAAGATTTGAGCATATGGGAGTTTTAGATTTTAGGCAAAGATACATGCCGGGCTCCTCATGCTGCATCCATCGAATAATTTTTGAAACCTCAACGTGTGATTGCCGGACAACGGATGCTGCCAAAATAATAATGAATACCCACCATCAGCGTAGCATAAGTGTCGTTGTTTTTGCCGTTGCCCCTTTGGCGACCGGGCTCACCGATTTTGGGTTCAAACGAGCGGTCAACAAACATGGCGGCAAGTTCGCCACGCTGTGCTTCCACATCGCGCATATCGGGATAAACGCCGCTTACATCGTCGAGGTAATCGGTGAAGACTTTGCGTGCGCAAAATTCAACGTTGATGCTCCAACGGTAGGAGAGGTCGGTTTTAAAGCCCAATCCATAGGCAAATGCGGCTTGGGTGGTGTTGTATTCTTCGCCGCGGAACTGCCCTTCGGTGCCCTGCTCTACAAGGTTGTACCACGCGCCATCGAGTTCAGCCTGAGGATTGAAATAAAAAAAGGCCGGTCCGGCAAATACATAAGGTGTGTAAAAAAGCTCACGGTGCCCGTGAACGTAAGGCAGAAAGTTGAACTCGAAGGTCATGGCGCCGTCGTAGATCGGACTTTTAAAATGCAGGTTACGACGGTTTTCAAATGTGTTGTCGGAGTCGCTATCGTATGCGCTTATTTGTCCCGCATGGAATCCAAATTTCAGGGCAAGACGGTCGTTGAAATTGTACCGGGCGCTCACGGCGCCGGCCAAATGTGCGCGGTTGATGCGAAAGTTGGTGTTCAAATCGCCGAAATAATTGGATGCGCCACCCCAGGCACCCAATTCCCATCCGCGCATTTGTGCAACAGCGCCAGCCTGGAAACACACCATGGCAACAAGCAAACAACAGAGTCGTAAAATCGTCATTGGTTTCTTTTGTTGAAAAACGGCGGCAAAGTTAAGAGGAAAGGCCGGATATTTCCGTTTATCCGACTTCTGCAACCGCAAGAAGCATAAAAACGACCTTACAAGCAGTTCTGGTATGAAAGTTTAAAGTTTAAAGTTTGAAGTTTAAAGTTTAAAGTGCGGACATGAATCATAGCAGGATTTGGGATGATTCATGTTCGCAGCTTTAAACTTTAAACTTCAAACTCCAAACTTTAAACTACAAAATGGCGGGTCGTTGTGAAATTTCATGGTAACAAAGAACGCCTTCCGCAAAGTAGTGGCAAACCATACTTTTTCGGGTGGCGCCTTCCCGGGTGATGGGACTGCCGCCGTGCAGCAAATTGGCGTGCCATACGAGTACATCGCCGCGTTTGGCGAGGAAATATTGTTTTTCGATTTTGTTTTCAGCGATAACCTGCGCGATTTTGTCTTCGTAGCGCTTGTTGCTGTTGTCGCCGATGGTAAGCGCAGTATTACCTGAATCGTAGTGTTCGGTCGTGATGAAAGGCAGGCGGTGGCTGCCGGGGTAATAAATCAAAGCGCCACTATCCATGGAACAGTCTTCGAGGGCGATCCAGGTAGCGATGAGGTATCCCGGCGGCTCGGTGGTCATGTGGATGGAATCGGAATGCGCTTTTTGTTCGCTGCCGTGGGTAAAGTTCAAGGTTTGAAAAGGGATAACAGGTTTGCCAAGCAGGAACGACAAGAGACGCAGCAGTTCCGGATTTTTGAAAAACCGTTGGTCGGCCAGTCCGCTTTGTTCAAAAAAATTGAAAATTTTTCTCCCGCTATAATTGAACCCTGCTTTGCCACTTTTCAACTGGAGGTCTACCTCAGCATTGAGTGCATCGGTATCGGCCTGTGGGAAAAACCCTTTAACCACCATGAAGCCATTTTGCACGAAGTGCAACATTTGTTCCTGAACTTCAGGGGCAAATGTTGCGAATTCAGGATGTTTGGGTAAAACTGCCAGAGCATCCTGACGGTCGATCCAGGGGACGTCGGGATGGTGTACGCCACCGAAATCCCTGCTTCCAAGCGGGGCAAAAATACTTTTGCTGAGATGGTACTGTTTGTACAGCCTTTTGTTGGGCGCAAGTTTGCGCGCGTTGAAAAGGTTGTTGATGACGTAAACAGCTTTCAGGCTGCGCAAAAAACCTGTGTATTTTTCAAAAAATCGCTGAACCATGGGTGCAAAGTTACACCGGATTCGCTGCCTTCACAAGCAACTGAAAACCGTTGCCATGGATGTTGACGATCTCTATGCCTGTGTCCTTGACAAGGTATTTGCGCAGCTTGGTAACAAATACGTCCATCGACCGGGCAGTGAAGTAATTGTCTTCATGCCAAATTTTGGTAAGCGCTTCCGAACGGGGTGTTACATCGTTGATGTATTTGCAAAAAAGGCGCAATAGTTCGGCTTCTTTAGGACTCAGTTTCCACTGGTTTTCCTCTGCGGGCACACCGTCGCCGTAGGTTAGGATGCGCAACGGGTAATTGAAGTGGTATTGGCCGATGATGTATTCGCGCTGTTCGTCGCGCGGATCGGCATTTTTATGAAGGCGCTTGAGGACGGCCTGGATGCGCAACAAAAGTTCTTCGGAATTGAAAGGTTTGGCGATGTAATCGTCTGCACCAATCTTGAAACCTTGCAAAACATCCTCTTTCATGGTTTTGGCTGTCAGGAAAATGATGGGTACTTCGGCATCGCGTTCACGGATTTCGCGGGCCAGGGTAAACCCGTCCTTACGCGGCATCATCACGTCTAAAATACAAAGGTCAAACTGGCCTTTTTTAAAAGCCTCAAGGCCCAAAACGCCGTCGATCGCCAAAGTCACGCTGTAATCGTGCATTTCGAGGTAGGAACGCAGCACGTCACCGAAGTTTTGGTCGTCTTCGACCAGCAGTATTTTGTAATTTGCACTTGCCATATCAATCGGTTCTGTAAGTGGTAGTTGGTTAGGGTTATAACGCAGGCATTTTGCGTTGTGGTATGCCATAATCTCCTTTGTGACAATTTTGTTAAAATCCGCAAATGATTTAGGCCAACATGAACCATCGGCATACCAAATACACCATTACCTTTCAACCTTCCAAACAGGCGCTGTTATTGGCTTAAAGCAGCAATTTGTCGATTTTTTTTGCCTTAATGATGTTTGGTATGCAACTTCGTACATCCAAGGTTGTCCTTAGTGCATCCATGGCCAAATGGACGAAAATCAAGAACCTGTACAGCAATATGAAAACAATTTCAAACACCTTAATCTTTACCCTGTTGGCATTGCTGCCTTTTTGCGGTACTTCGCTTTTTTCTCAATCCACTTCCGGACAGCCCGCAAAAAGGGTCACGATCAACAAATACACCGTTGATCCCGATGGCAATGAAACGCGCGAAACCATCATTAAAAAAGGCAAAGCCGCCGAGGATTTCGACGTTGATGCCTACCTTTTGGCCAACAAAGCCGATAACGTGCAAATCAACGTACGTGTCGAATCGTCTGATGAAGACGGCGAGGTGGTGATCGAACGCAGCAACAAGGGCATGCGCAAAAGCAACTCCAACAGCATTTCCCAACGAAAAAAAACATCCGAGACCCGGGCGTTTTTCGGAGTTGAACCCGATCAGGACGAAGATGCGGACGAACCCGGGCTCACGGTTCAGGTCATCAAAGGAACGGCTGCTCATCAGGCCGGATTGAAAACCAACGACATCATTGTGCGCCTCGACGGACAGAAAATCAATACCTGGGAGGACCTTTCACGCATCGTCGCAAGCCGCAAAGCAGGCGACGAAATGAAGGTAGACTACCTCCGTCTTGGCAACAAAGCCACAACCACAGTAAATCTCACCTCCCGCAGCGAAGTGCCAAGCACGTTCAACGAGCCTAAACCCTACCTGGGCGTAAGTCAACTGCGCGCAACCGGCAATGGTGTGGCCGTAGATGTCGTTTCCAATGCAGCAGCCAAACAAGCCGGATTGAAAAACGGCGACGTGATCACCGAACTCGACGGTTATCCCATTCGCGACTGGGAAGACATCTCCGATGTCATCAACAGCTCCAAACCCGGCGATGCGGTGCGCATCCGATACGAACGAAACGGACAACGCATGGAAACCACCGCCACCATGGGCGCCGCTGATTTGGAAGTCAAAATAGAAAACATCGGCGAGTTTTTTGAAAATACGTTTGATCCCAAACCCCAGATAGATCTTGAAATCGCCGAAAAATCGGCCTGCCTGGGCGTATACACACAAGGCGCAGCCATGGCCGATCAGCAAGGCGCCGAAATCATCGAATTCACCACCGAATCGGCCGCACGTGAAGCGGAACTCACCACCGGCGACGTCATCATGTCCGTCAACGGCGTGCGGGTGAAAAACCACTCCGATCTCTGGAACGAAATTGCCAAATTCAAACCCGAAGACAAAATCAAAATCGAGTTTTTGCGCGGCGAACAACCCAAATCGGCCGAAGTGGTGCTCAAAACCTGCCGCGACAACAGTGCAAAAGTGTACATGACCGACAGCACCATGCAGGATGAACCCACGGAGCGTACTTTTTTTACAGACAACTGGGATGAAAAATCCCGCGAAAGTCTTGTAAACCACCAAACCATCACCATCCAAAAAAGTGAGGAAAGCGGCGACAGTCCAAAAATGGACCCACTGCCACAAACCACACCCGAACACGCCCTGAAACTACGTGCCTTCCGTTCCTACCCCAACCCTACCCCGGGCCAATGTACCGTTGAGTTTGCCAGCGAACCTTTTGCTACCATTGTATCGCTTTACGACCTCAATGGCCGCCAGCTTTTCCGAGAAGAACTCAATGCTTTCAACGGCAATTACAAACAACAATTCGACCTATCTGCCTATGCCCAAGGAGCAGTACTTGTTGTGGTACAGCAGGGGGAAAAAGCGTTCAGCGAACAGATTGTGGTGAATTGAAAAAAGTCGGCAGTCGGCAGTCGG
>JBBSDH010000019.1:0-31274 GCA_038249605.1 Chitinophagales bacterium
CGATGTGAGCATCCTGACGCCGCTTGCCGATTTCCTTTACAGTGCAGGCGATACCATCTTTTTCTCCGGCAGCGCCACCGATCCTGAGAGTGGACTTTTGCCGCCAGACAACCTTACCTGGCGCATCGATTTGCACCACGACGTGCATACCCACCCGGGACTTTCACCAACACCCGGCATCGACAACGGCTTTTTTGTTTTGCCTGTCGTGGGTGAAACCGATCCCAATGTTTGGTTGCGCATCCATCTTAGCGCTACCGACCCGGCAGGGCTCACACGCCACGTTCAGCGCGATCTTTTCCCGTACAAAACCACCGTTCGCATACACACCGAACCACCCGGGTTGCCCGTGCGCCTCAACGGCAAAAACCTCACCGCCACTGCCGAAGCACAAAGCGTACGCGGATTAAGGCACCAGGTTGAGGTGGGCAGGTCATATTGGCAAAACAATACCCTGGTCGCATTCCAGGCATGGAAAGACGATGCCGGACAAACCATACAAACAAACGGAATTTTGCACACCTTGTTTGCCGACGACGATCTTACCGAACGCACGGCCCAATACACCGCCTACCCTGCCGGCGACGGTACGGGGTTGTATGCACGGTATGTAGCTTTGAAACCCGATGGCACCTTTGGTGTTACCTACCTTACACGCATCGATACCGTTGTGAATTTCGACTGGGCCCAAGGCAGTCCGGACCCTCAAGTACCAGCCGACAATTACGGTGTTCGCTGGCAGGGCGCTTTGGAAGCGCCAGTTTCGGGCGAATATAACTTAGTGCTCAACACCGACGATGGTTGCAGGTTGTGGATCAACGATTCGTTGTTGATTGATGCCTGGGAACCCAAAGCCGCCTCCGAAGAAATTGGCGTTGTTTACCTCGTAGCGGGTGTTCGTTACCCGTTGGTGATTGAATATTTCGAAATGGGTGGTGGCGCTTCGGCGCAACTGTTGTGGAGCAGCGACGTGGTAGGCAAATCGGTCATTCCAAAATCGCAGTTGTACCCATACCTGCCCGAATACCAAAATGGCATCAAAACCAAACTAACGGCGCGCATCCAGCCCAATCCGGTGACCGGCAATACCTTGGGTTTGTACCTCGACGCCAACCAGCAGGAAGATTTGCAAATCCGATTGGTGGACGCCCAAGGACGCCTTTTGCACAACTGGGTGAATGTGCCTTTGCAACTGCCCAAAACCATACTTGAACTTCCTGTAGGTGATTTGGCGCTGGGGCAGTACTGGCTGGAAGTAAGTGGTAAAAGTGCGGAGAGGAAGGTGATTGCTTTTGTGAAAATGTAAAAAAGCTGAAAGTTGAAAGTCCAAAGCTGAAAGTTGAACTACGACTTTCAGCTTTGGACTTTCAGCTTTCAGTTAACAAAAAGCGCCGCCCCGAAACATCGGAGCGGCGCTGCTATTTTTACACCGGTGAATTAGTGCGCCACAACCAACCGTTTTGCATTCACAACCGTACCGTCCTTTATTAGTACTATTTGATACAAACCAGCAGGCCATGAAGCAACGTCAAGTACAAACTCGCCCTTCGAATCGGGCAACAATTGTCTTTGAACGATTGCACCCTGGCTATTGACCATCAACAACTCAGACAGGTTTGAAGTTTTGTCGTTGCTTACTTCGTAACTGATAACCGTTGTTCCTGACGTAGGATTTGGCATCAAGGATAAGTTTGGCATCACGTCGTGTATCCAAGCTCGTTCTCCCGTTCGTGGTAATTCCTCATCCACACAGATCATATCTGCACAGGATTGGCCGCAATTCGATTCGTAAACGAAATAAAAACAATTCAAGGCATTGTATTGCGACAAAAGCATCGTGTGTGTTAAAGTGTGCATGGCATCTGCTGGTGGCGTGCCGTAAAACGTTTGGGTTGCCAAAAGTGTAGGCGTCATGCCGCTAACGCTGTACAATGTTGCAGTATATTGCGTTATGTCGCATTCTGGTCCTGTGATGTAATGCGCAGGGAACGTCACTCCGATGGTTACGGTTTGCGGAAATCCTCCGTTGCTTTTGACCTTAAATGTGTACATGCACCAAATTTCCTCCTCACAAGTATCCGGTCGCAATTGGAACTTTGCCGGACACAATTCACCGGTAACACGATCGCACAATTGAATTGTACCTTCCAAACCTGCATTGTATTTGTCTACATCGGTTACATGCAACGTTCCGTTGAGTACAATGTAATTCGGAAATGGTGGCGCATTGAAATAGGTCGGCGGTCCATTGTATACCATGTACGCCCCATCAAAAACTGGGAGAGAATCACAGAATTCGTATGCAGCCGGCAAATGCATTTGCATGTTAACCACGCCAATGATTTGTTCGTCAAAATCATCTCCTCCCATCAGGCACTGCAGCGGCGTTGGGGTAAGCACATCCACTTCCAAATCCGGACAGGTACTACATTCCAGAACATCCAAACAAAATGGGTCTGAAACTTCCGTACAAACGATAATACTATCTGGAGGGCCTAATTGAGGACCATTGGGAAGATTTCTCGTAACGTACAGTACGATTTCTCCTTCCCATCCATCATTTAAGCACAAAGGCGAAACAACACCAGGTCCGCCGTTCATTAGTAATTCATTTGGCAAAAGCACCCATCTCCATGCATCGTAACTTCCGGGAGGTGCCATAAGGCAAATCGTACTGTCAGCAAGCAATGTGTCGCATAAGGCGTAACACCCTGACAACAAATTCATATTGATGGCTTGCTTTGTTGTAACGATTCTGGAGGTTGTGCATCCATAACTGTTTGAATAATTCACTGCATAATTGCCACCCTGATACGATTGGTATTGTGGTCCCGAACCTAAGTAATTGTAAGTTGTTGCAATATTCCAGTTCACAGACAGGTTGTTGGTTTCTGTTATGGTAACCAAAAATGGATCACATTGGTATTCAATGTCAAAACTAAGTGTTGGAGGCCCAGGATTAACCACCACATTTTCCATGATGTAGGAACAAATCACAGAGTCAATCATGGCATAAACCTTAATAAAATAGGTGGTTAGCGTATCAACAGTTGGGATAGAAACGGATTGTGAGGTACTGGGACACAAAATAAATTTACCGTTAATACCACCCAAAAAGGGAGATGTTTTGATAACTTCTTCCGGCTCAAACGGGCTGAAGGTACAGCCATGCAGGTCTGTTACAGTAACCTGGTATAAACCCGTCGGAAGGTTGTAAATCATTTCTGTGGTTTGACCACCTGGACTCCACTCATAGTGCACAATGGAGTCCCCTGTGGTTTGTTCGAAGGCAAGCCACAAGTTTTGGTCACAGGAAGTATCCTGACGAATGATTTCTCCCCAAAGCATGTTTTCTAAGATAGTTATTGTATCACTCACTTCAATTACACACCCTTTGTCGGTTTTGCCAGTAAGTGTAATGATCTGTTGCCCTGGATAACCATACGATTTGGTGGGTGCTTCCAAAGAACTTCCCGTCAAATCACCGAAATCCCAATCAAATTGGACAAAACTGTTTAGTGGTGCTGAAACCGCTTCCAATTCAATTATGGAACCTACACAAAAGCTGTCCTGTTCCAGGGCGATGTACAACGTAGGATATTCCGGTATGTCAATTGTTATACACTGCGTGCAATGGTACGGAATGCCCACGGAATCGGCGCCTATGGTACTCGTATAAGGTGTGAGGCAAACTTTGACCGTAGATCCTGATGGAATTGCACAGGTTGTGTATCGGGCAAGTGTATCGGTAATCACCTGCTCCGGACCGTCGTCTACAGAAAAAATCCAATCCCGTTCGGTTATGACGGAACCCGGTACTTGTGCAGAGATGTCGTGCAAACTCAATGCATATGTGCCAGGGAGCGTGTCGCAACACGTTAACGACCATGTAAAATCAGGCACAAGTGGAATCTCTATGACTCTCATATCGCTGTACAAATCGGCGTCGGCCGTACACGTCAAACCGTCGATGTCGCGTACGATGGATACGCCGTAAAAGCCCAGGTAATCGTCAACATTTGTGCCATCGAGATTCAGCAGAAACGATGACACATTTCCCGGATTTGATGCAGGATAACTTGTAGGCACTGTCCAGGTGAAGGTTTCCGTGGTGGCGCCGGCATACGTTGTCGCAAACATAGTAATGGGTAGCGGATCTTCGCACAGGATGATGTTCGACGGTGAAATGACCGGATCGGGGTTTGGTACAACATTGACGACCAAAACATCTTCAAAAATTCCAGGGCATGAGGGTGAGCCAGTCATACGGACTTTAACGTAATGGGTACCTGGTTCGTTGAAAGTAAAGGTGGCCGTAGCTGTAGTGTCGGGCATAAGTATGCCATCAACCCACCAGGCATAAGCCTCACCGTTTTCCAGATTGGGCGTAAACGTATACGGCGCCCCGGCGCACAAACGGCAATCTGGACTACTGGGGCTAGGACATTCCAATTCTAAAGTTTCCTCTTGAATTGCAATTTCCAGAGTATCCCTTTGGATCGCTCCGCAAACTGTTGACGTTAAGATTAGGAAAGCAGATGGAAATGGTGTTTCGTGCCACTGAACAATAATACTATCAGTGCCCAACCCATCAAGTATACTTCCTACTCCGGGTAGAAAAATGCTCCAATAATAGGCGTCTGCAAAACTGGGTTCGGCCCAATAAAGCAATTCAGCATCGCTGCAAGGCATTGTATCTCCGAATAGTTGGATGTCTGGTGCCGTTATGGCCTCAATGTTGTTTACAACGAAGGGCTCTGAATTACAGCCTTCGAATACCCTGACAACTTTTAAACTATCTGGGTCAGACCAGGTAATCATTGTGCTTGGTCCCATAGATTGCATTGGGGGTACCGTTGTATGCCGTCCAATGAAGTAATCCCGAACCCGGTAATAGAGGATTGCCTGTATAGGTGTACTTTTTACCAATGCAGACCTGTCTTGCACCAATAATTTCGGTAACGGGTTGAACAGCCTGTTTAACATTTACCGTTGCAATCAATTGATCACAGGTAAACATTGAACCTCCACCAAACATTATTTCTGCAGCGACATTAAATTGGCCACCATCACCAAATGCGCTAAATGGCAAAACAACATTCGCATCATCGAATATTTCAACCGAAAAATTGGTTAGGTTAACCAAAGGTTGGCTTGTCGTACCACTGTTGGATTGAAAGCTGACTGTTCCCGAACTTCCCGGCATGAGTTGACGACTCCATACATAGGAAGAACCAGGCCAGTAGGGTACGCTATAAGGAATCGACCCCAGGTTGGGGTTGCAAATTTGTGTCGGACCTTGAATGGACGTTGCTTCGGGTATGACAGGCACTTCAACGGTTACTGGCAAAGGGCAAAGCATGGAATCGGAACAATCTGTTACCGTAAGTGTTACAGAACCGTAACCCGATGGAGGTGGTATATCCCATATCACCTGAATACAATTGGATGTGGTATCACCTTGGACTGTCCCTCCGTTTACAAACCATGCATACCCGTCGCAAACATCCGTTGCGCAATACAATACAGGTTGGTCGCTTTCACACACAACCGATGGGCACTCGATGTTTGGACCGAATGCATCCGATACGTTTACTTCAATGTTGTATGGCTCGGAAGTACACCCCATACAACTGCTTCCAACAAGGCTTACGGTATGTAACCCAGCCTGGTTGGAAGTATGGGAATAGGTTTGATTAAACCCGCTACCCAAAAGTACACCCAATCGTCGGACCTCCCAAAACCACATGCCAAAGTTTAAATTATTGGGATCTGTAAAATCTCCGGTGAACAACAAATCCTCACCCTTGCATATGTTGATGAGGGTATCCGTGCCGTGTGTAAATTCTTCGAACGAAACATCAGGCAAATCGTAAATGTTGTAGGATATGCAGGTTTCACCCATGCATCCAGCGTCGTTGGTTTCAACAAGGCACAGGGTAAACGAGCCGGCGCTGTCCATAATCACTTCCACCGATGCGCCCGAAAAATCGCCCGAAAAATGGGTGTTGCCATCAATCGACCAGGAATAAACGCCCCCGAACCCAACCGCTGAAAACACCGGCGTATGGTCGAGACAATAGCCTTCAAGTCTAAGTCCCTCGCGACCGTTTTGCGCACAAATACCCAGAGGTAAAAAGGAGGGTATTATTTGAGGTTGGGGGACAGCCTGAATCACAACTTCCAGCGTGCACAAACCGACTGGCTGCGACAGGTTGTTGAAAATGGTAGCTACAATTTGAGCCTGTCCCGATAACTCCCAATGGGCTACTGCCATTTCGTTGCCATATGACATGATTAAAGCAAGCGGGATGGACCATTGAACGGTATACAATCCCGAAGTAGAAACATCGATGTGGTACTCAGAAAAAGCGCCAACACAAACCGTGTCGGGACCGGTGAGGGCACAGGAGGTCTGTCCGTTTGCGACATGCTGCACTAGGCAGAACAATGCAAACAGGGAAACAGCCCTCCGTAGGTACGGAAGGAAGAAAAACAACATAACTATTGAGTAATGATGGTGAAGCGAAGGGCCTAAGTAAAAAACACGACCCTCTCCGCCCTAACAGCGGAGAAATGAAATCGGATTAGGGGATGATTTTTTTGTTGCGGCTTGGAATAAATGTTAAAAACAAATGATTGTCAAACATAATGCATATTTTCGCAAAGGATAACATTTTTTGAAAAAATTGAATGTTAAATGTTTGTAACGTGAATTTTGTAATCCCGAAACACACGCTTTGTATTGTTTACCTGCTTTTGGTTTTGTGTGGCCGTTGTATCGCCCAAACGCCCTTTTGCGCCACCGGCAAAGAGGGCAACATCTGGTATTTTGGCGATTCGCTTGGGTTGGATTTCAACACCCTGCCACCGCAGGTGGTGACCGACGGGAAGATGTATACTTACGAAGCAAGCGCCACGGTAAGCGACGGCAACGGCGATCTACTTTTTTATTTTAACGGAGAATACGTGTGGAATCGTAACCACCAAATCATGCCTGGGGTAAATCCTGCAATCGGAGCGATTAAACTAAGCGGCTCAGAATCAGCTACCCAGGTCTTGGCGCTTCAACACCCCGGCAGTCCGAACCTTTATTATTTGTTTTACATGAATACGTTCGGTCAGGCCGTGACTGTTGCTCAGGATACGACACGAAGTATGTTTTACGCAGTTGTGGACATAAATGCCGACGGAGGGTTGGGCGATGTCATTTCCAAAAACAACCTTTTGTTTACCAAAACTACAGAAAAAGTCATTGCTGCACGACATTGCAACGGCATCGATTGGTGGATTGTTACCCTGGAGTCTGGTTCCAACAGGTTCCTAGTTTGGAAATTGGATCAAAACGGGCTTAATCTTACTCCTGATGTTTTTCAGACTGGAAGAGAAAGTTTGCCATTTGATGCGTATAAGGGAGGTGAGTTGCTTATAAGTAGTGATGCAGAGTATTTGTTAAAATGCCGATTCCCATGGCGAACATTCAACAATCCTACCTGGGACGGCTACGTTGAACTCTTTCGTTTCGACAATGCTACAGGCGCCATCAGCGACCCTATTGTGGTTGTTGATGGAGTAAGAAGCATTTACTCTGCTGAATTCTCCCCAGATAACAAAAAACTATACTTCAACGCTTGGACCCCCGAGCGACAGCCTCTACCAGTACGACCTCTGTGTTTGGGACTCTATGGCCATACGCAACTCTAAAGTCAACCTTGGCAGGGCCGCCGACAATACCGGCCAATTGCAGCTCGGGCCCGACGGCAAAATTTACATTACCAGTAATTTTCGAAATTATTTAAGCGTCATCCACCAGCCCAACCTCGTCGGTGCGGCCTGCCAATACGAACCCCAGGCCATCGCCACGCCGCGCGAGTGTCTACTGGGCTTGCCTACGTTTCCGGCATCTTATTATGCGCCGTACAAACCTTACATCACACAGGATGCCGTAGCAGAGAACTGCACACCGCCCTGCGCCGACAGTCTGCGCAAATACTACGTCACCGGCCATTGCCGCAACGGCGCCTCCTATGCCTGGAGTGTTCTGGGTGGCACGGTTGAGCAACAACAACACGATACCGTGTGGGTGCGCTGGACGCAGCCAGGCCCGGGTTGGGTGGCAGTAGTGAACACCTGGGCTTGCGGGACGTTTGTGGATACGGTGAGGGTGGAGGTGGAGAATTGCGCGCCTTGCGCTCCAGTCTACGACACTTTGATTGCAACTGCCTGCTCAGGCGAAACATACCCCTACAACGGCCAAAATATTCCCGCTGGCAGTTCACAATCTTTTCTGGTTTCCAACGCCTCAGGCTGCGATTCCACCGTGACGGTCAGCGTAACGGCATTGCAACCTTCTGCTTCAACGATTAATGCAAGCGCCTGCGTGGGTGAGACGTATGCTTACAACGGCGTGGATATTCCCGCCGGAAGTTCCCAGATTTTTAATTTTTCCAATGCCGTCGGTTGTGATTCTACCGTGACGGTCAATGTAACGGCATTGCAGCCTTCAACCGGCACGGTCAACACAAGCGCCTGCGCGGGCGAGACGTATGCTTACAACGGCGTGGATATTCCCGCCGGAAGTTCCCAGATTTTTAATTTTTCCAATGCCGCCGGTTGTGATTCTACCGTGACGGTCAATGTAACGGCATTGCAACCTTCGGCAGCCACGATTAATGCAAGTGCCTGCGCGGGAGAAACATATTCCTATAACGGCGTGGATATTCCCGCTGGCAGTTCCCAGATTTTTAATTTTTCCAATGCCGCCGGTTGTGATTCTACCGTGACGGTCAACGTAACGGCATTGCAACCCTCAACCGGCACGGTCAACCCCAGCGCATGCGCGGGAGAGACGTTCACCTACAACGGCGTGGATATTCCCACTGGAAGTTCCCAAACCTTTGTGTTTTTAAACGCCGCCGGTTGCGATTCTACGGTGACGGTCAACGTGGCGGTTTTACAGCCTTCAAACTTCACACTTAACGCAAGCGCATGCGCGGGCGGAACGTATAACTACAATGGCGTGGACATTCCTGCAGGAAGCACCCAATCGTTTGTTTTTTCAAACGCAGCCGGTTGTGATTCTACGGTTACAATTAATGTAGCCGCCCTGCAACCTTCGTCTTCTGCAATCACCGCAAGTGCCTGCGCAGGTAAAGCATACACTTACAATGGCGTAGACATTCCCGCGGGCACCTCCCAAGACTTTATGTTTTCAAATGCCGCCGGTTGTGATTCCACGATTACTGTTAATGTAGACGCATTACAGCCTTCGGTCAGTTTTATAAATGCAAGCACCTGCGCGGGCGAAACATACAGCTACAATGGCGTTAATATTCCTGCAGGCAACTCACAATCGTTTATTTTTTCAAACACTTCCGGTTGCGATTCTACAGTTACAGTGAATGTAACCGCGTTGCAACCTTCTACTTCTACAATCGCTGCAAGTGCTTGCGCAGGTGAGGCATACAGCTACAATGGTGTAGACATTCCTGCTGGAAGCTCCCAATCGTTTGTTTTATCCAACGCCGCCGGTTGCGATTCCACGGTTACTGTCAGCGTGGCGGTTTTACAGCCTTCAAACTTCACACTCAATGCAAGCGCATGCGCGGGTGAAACGTATACCTACAATGGCGTGGACATTCCTGCAGGCAGCACCCAAACTTTTGTGTATTCAACCTCGGCCGGTTGCGATTCCACAGTGACGGTTTCAGTATTGGAACTTCCCTTGCCCCAATTTGAGGCAAGTACAACACCCGCTTGTCCGGGTGCTGCCGACGGCGCTATTCTGGTCGATGCAATCGGCGTTCAAACGTTGGTTTTTCAACTCGACGGTGCTACGGTCAACGAAGATGCGTTGCTGCAACTGACTTCAGGCACGTTTACCCTCAGTGTGTCCGACGCTTTTTCTGGATGTTTGGTTGTTGAAGAAATTACGGTAGAGGAGCAATCCACAGCACAGGCTGTTCTGCCGCAGCGCCACCTATTGCCATGCGACACCTGGGAAATCGGATTGTCCGTTTCTCTGGATGGTCCGGCGCCAGCCACCGGTTTTTTGTGGTCTACCGGAGCGCAAACACCAGACATCCTTGTAAACGAACCCGGGTTGTATTGGGTAGAGGTTTCCGATGCATGCGGCGTGCAAAAGCTCGAAACTACGGTGGAGCCTGAAATGCCCAATGAAGCCACCGATATCGTTTACATGGCCAACGTATTCCGGCCTTCCGGCGCTGAAAATCCGATGAACAGCGTTTTTGCACCACAGTTTTCAAGCGCAATAACGGTTGACAACCTGACCTTTTCAGTCTACGACCGCTGGGGTGGTTTGGTATTCACTTCCCGCAGCAACGGTTTGGGTTGGGACGGCGGCGACGCGCAGCCAGGCGTGTACATTTGGCTGTTAAATGCTGAGGTAACGTATTGCGGCCACACATTTACCATTGAGCGAAGTGGGGATGTTACGCTTGTGAAATGACCGAATGTAACGAATGCGGAATGCGGGTTCGGAATTGGTGATTTCAGCTTGGGAATTCAACAAGCCATAAAAACCTGATTTGTAAGTATTTATTCAAAGTCGTAAGCCCAAAATAACATGAGTCATCCCAAAAAAAATTTGGGATGACTCATGTTATTCAGTTTAAATACTTCGTAGGGATAACAATTCCGCATTCCCTATTCCGCATTCCACATTCGAATTACGCTTCTTTTTCTTCGTTGGCTTCTTCTGCAGCAAGTGTTTCGGTTTCAGGAGCTTGCTCTTCAGCAACTTCGGCAACCGGGGCTGCGGTTTCTTCAGCAACTTCAGCCATCGGGGCTACAGTTTCTTCCACTACGTCGGCGACAGGAGCTGCTGTTTCAACAACATCAGGAGTTGCTGCGGTAGGTTTGGCAACGCCGCTGCCACCGCGACGGGTTTTCTTGGCAACTTTTACTTTGCCGGCATTTGGGTTGTAGGTTTCGTTGAAATCTACCAGTTCGATCATGGCCGTTTCGGCGCCGTCACCGCGGCGGAAGCCGAGTTTGATGACGCGAACGTAACCGCCTGGGCGATCACCAATTTTTGCTGCAACAGTACCAAAAAGTTCTTTCAGGGCTTCTTTGTTCTGCAGGTAGCTGAACACAACACGACGCGAGTGCGTGGAGTTGTCTTTGGCTTTGGTAAGCAGTGGTTCAACGTAGCGGCGAAGGGCTTTGGCTTTGGCAACCGTGGTTGTGATGCGTTTGTGCTCGATCAGGGCGATGGCCAGGTTGGCGAGCAGGGCGCGGCGGTGCGAAGCAGTCCGGCCGAGGTTGTTGATTTTATCTCCGTGTCTCATAACGGTAAGTACCTAATGTTAGGCGGGAGCACCGGGGCTGCCATTGAAGGCGCTCTACGGTTACCCCACTTGTTAAAAAATAGCAGGCAGCAGGCAGCGGGCAGTAAAAAACTGCCTGCTGCCTGCTGACCGCTTGTTTACTCTTCTTCGAGTTTGTATTTCGAAAGATCCATGCCAAAGGTCAGGCCTTTGTCCTGGAGCAGTTCTTCAATTTCAACGAGCGACTTTTTACCGAAGTTGCGGAATTTAAGAAGCTCGTGGGTGTCGTAACGTACCAATTCGGCCAGGGTATTGATTTTGGCGGCCTTGAGGCAGTTGTAGGCGCGAACGCTGAGGTCGAGGTCTTCCAACGACGTTTTCAGCAATTTGCGCATGTGCAGGATGTGTTCATCCACGACGTTTTCTTCGCGGCTGGCAGGCGTATCGAACGTGATGTTGTCGTCGGTGATCAGCATAAGGTGCTGGATCAGGATACGGCTGGCTTCGCGGATGGCTTCTTCGGGATGAATGGTGCCGTCGGTTTTGACTTCGATGGTAAGTTTTTCGTAGTCGGTACGTTGGCCTACGCGGGTATTTTCAACCTTGTAGGAAACGTTTTTGATCGGCGTGTAGATGGCATCGATGGGAATAACGCCGATGACGGCATCTTTCGGAGCCATGTCGTCGGCGGGTTGGTAGCCGCGACCTTTGTTGATGGTCAGTTCGAGTTCGAGGTTAACGAACGGTTCCATGCGACAAATGAGCAGGTCCGGGTTCATCACTTTGAACACGTTGGTAAATTCTTCGATGTTTCCGGCACGGAACTCTTCGCGACCACTGATGGTCAGGTAGATTTTTTCCTGCTGGGTTTTGTCGTCGCCGATGACATGTTTCAGGCGAACCTGTTTAAGGTTGAGTACAATATCGACCACGTCTTCAACAACGCCACGCATGGTGGCAAACTCGTGGTCTACGCCGCCGATGCGCACAGCGCTGATGGCGAAACCTTCGAGTGAAGAGAGCAGTACGCGCCTCAGGGAATTTCCTACGGTTTGGCCGAAACCGGGTTCCAAGGGCTTGAATTCAAAAATGCCTTCAAAGTCCGTTGCTTTTTGGAGCAGGATTTTGTCTGGCTTTTGGAAATTGAGAATACTCATATATAGGATGGATGCTAGAGATACTGGATGTAGGATGGATGGCATACAATGCGAAAACGGCTGGCGTTCGTAAACCGAACGCCAACCTTCGCTTTGATGTATCTGTTACTTCGAGTAAAGTTCAACGATCAATTGTTCGTTGATTCTCTCGGGTATCTGGTCGCGTTGAGGGAAGGTAAGAAAGGTACCCTGCATTTTATCGGGGTTCCATTCCAGCCAACCGAATTTGCGTACGTCGTTGGTTTTTGCGCCGGCATGCGTAGTTACGATTTCGAGGCCTTTCGATTTGCCGCGAACAGCCACCACGTCACCTGGTTTCAGGGAATATGATGGAATGTTTACGATGTTGCCGTTTACCGTAACGTGGCGGTGGCCAACAAGTTGGCGTGCGCCGCGGCGGGTGGGCGAGATGCCCAAACGGAACACGGTATTGTCGAGACGGGCTTCGAGCAGTTGGAGCAATATCTCACCTGTTACGCCGTGTTTGCGGGTAGCATGGTGAAAAGTGCGGCGGAACTGACGTTCAAGAATGCCGTAGGTGTACTTCGCCTTCTGCTTTTCCGAAAGCTGCTGGGCGTAACCCGAGGCGGCTTTTTTCTTGCGCGTTTGGCCGTGTTGCCCCGGGGGGTACTTGCGGCGTTCGAAGTATTTGTCGTACCCGTAGATCGAATCACCGAACGATCGGGCTTTTTTAGTCGTTGGTCCAGTATAACGAGCCATGGAAAAAAAATGTGGTCAAAAAACGGTTGTGGTTATACGCGGCGGCGTTTGGGAGGGCGGCATCCATTGTGCGGCATGGGTGTCATGTCGTTGATGGTGCTCACTTTGATACCCGATTGGTCGACGGCACGGATGGCGGCTTCGCGGCCCGAGCCGGGGCCTTTCACGTACACCTCAGCGGTGCGCATACCGGCATCGTAAGCTACTTTGGCAGCGTCATTGGCAGCTACCTGGGCAGCGTAGGGTGTGTTCTTCTTTGAACCTCGGAAACCGGCTTTGCCGGCCGAAGCCCAAGAAATCACCTCACCCTGTTTATTGGTGATGGAGATGATGATGTTGTTGAAGCTTGCACGGATGAACACAAGTCCCTCCGGCGTTACTTTTACTTTGCGCTTAACAACCTTTTTGGATGCTCCTTTAGCCATTATATAAAGGTTTGATGCTGAGTGAAGCTTCGTTCATGAACCCAATGGGGAAACCACCCGGAAGCATTGAACGGTTCTCTCTTCATTATTACTTCGTTGCTTTTTTCTTGTTGGCCACCGTTTTGCGTTTGCCCTTGCGGGTACGCGCATTGGTACGGGTGCGCTGACCACGAAGGGGAAGTCCCTTACGGTGGCGCAATCCGCGGTAGCAACCGATGTCCATCAAACGCTTGATGTTCAATTGAACTTCCGAGCGCAGTTGACCTTCGGTTTTGTACTCATCGCCGATGATGCGCGAGATCGTCTTGATGTTGTCATCGGTCCAGTTTTCCACCTTCGTGCTTTCGTCGATTCCGGCCGAAACGAGGATGGCCTTGGAAGTCGACAAACCGATACCGTAGATGTAGGTCAGACCAATAACACCGCGTTTGTTGCGGGGCAAGTCAACACCAGCAATACGTGCCATATGAATTTGTGTTAGCGAGTTTGTTAAATGGTTTCGAAGCTGCAAAGCTTCGGATGTTTTTTACCCTTGGCGTTGTTTGAACCTCGGATTTTTTTTGTTGATCACGTACAGCTTGCCTTTACGACGTACAATTTTGCAGTCGGCAGAACGCTTTTTGATCGACGGACGAACTTTCATGTCTTAAATGTTCAGTTGCGTTAAATCTCTTTCAGTTGTAAGCACAAAGGCTTATTTATAGCGGTAGATGATCCTTCCGCGGGTGAGGTCATAAGGCGACATTTCTATCGAAACCTTGTCACCCGGCAGTATGCGAATGTAGTTCATACGCATTTTACCGGAAATGGTGGCCAGGATGATGTGGCCGTTCTCCAAACGAACTTTGAAGTTCGCGTTGGAAAGGGCTTCCATTACCTCCCCGTCTTGTTTGATCAAATCTTCTTTTGCCATAAAAGGCCCTTCTGAATTTTGGGCTGCAAAGTTCTAACTTTTTAGCGAAATTTCCTTCAAAGAAGGATTATTTTTTATTGCCTCGTTCAAATAGCTGTGATCCGACAGGATATCGGCCTTATTCTTGCGAATAGCAACAGAATGTTCGTAGTGTGCGCTCGGTTTTCGGTCGCGTGTGATGATGGTCCAGCCGTCGTTGGCCTGAAAAACTTCCTTCCTACCCATGTTGATCATGGGCTCGATGGCGAGTACCAGTCCTTCGTGCATCAGTATTCCTTTGCCCCGGCGGCCGTAATTCGGAACTTCCGGATCTTCGTGCAAAGAGCGTCCGATGCCGTGTCCTACCAGTTCCCGCACCACACCGTATCCGTTTTCGCGTTCGGTGTAGTTTTGGATGGCGAAAGAAATGTCTTCGAGCCGTTTGCCTGCCACCGCCTGTTCAATGCCTTTGTACAAGGAAGTGTTGGTAACCCGAAGCAATTCCATAACCGTTTCTTCCACCTGCGTAAAAGCGAAAGTAAAAGCCGAATCGCCAAAAAATCCATCGAGTTCAACACCGCAGTCAATGCTTACAATGTCCGTTTCCAGAAACTCACGTTTGCTGGGGAAACCGTGTACAACGACGTCGTTGGGCGACATGCAGAGGGAAAAAGGAAACCCGTTGTAACCTTTGAATGCAGGGCGGCCGTTGTGGTCGCGGATGAATTCTTCGGCGGCTTTGTCTACCGACTCTCCCGAAATACCGGGTTTGAGCAAGCTGGCGACATAAGCCAGGGTTTTGGACACCACGAGGTTGGCCGCGCGCATCTTTTCGATTTCAGCGTCGGTTTTGTGGATGACTTTTTTGCCATCCGCATCGTTGGTGAATAATCCGTGCATGTTTATGTTTGGCAGTCTTTGATCTTACTGTGGTTGCCCCATTTGTACGCCCTGTGAGGAGCGGCCTTGGATGCGACCCGATTTGATCAGACCGTCGTATTTTTGTGTAAGCAGGTAACTTTCGATTACCTGGAGTGTATCAAGGGCAACACCTACCATAATGAGCAATGTGGTTCCACCGAAGAAGAGGGCAAACTGCTGGTTGACGCCCATGGTGGCGGCAATGGATGGCAGGATACCAATCAGGCCGAGAAACACAGCGCCTGGAAGCGTGATGCGGGTCATGATGTTGTCGATGTATTCAGCCGTTGCTTCGCCTGGTTTGACACCGGGGATGAAGGCATTGCTGCGCTTAAGGTACTCGGCGTAATTCGTCGGGTTGATCATCAGGGCGGTGTACACATAGGTGAACACAACGATGAGCACGAAGAAGGACGCGTTGTAGCCGAAAGAGTAGATGTCGGTAAGCATGGTGATTCGTCCTGCGCCTTGTCCGTCGCTGCCGGCAATGTATTGGTAGGCGGTAGCGGGAAGGAACATCAGGGCCTGGGCAAAAATGATGGGCATTACGCCGGCCGAGTTCACTTTAAGGGGCAGGTAATCTCGGGCGCTTGCGCTGGGCATGGAGCCCCCGGAGCGGCCAACCATACGTTTTGCAAACTGTATCGGTATGCGTCGCACACCCTGGATGACCAGGATGGTGAGCAAGGTTATGATGAAAAAAGCTGCAAGTTCGACGAAGAAAATAAGAAGTTTGTTTTCGCCGAAGAGCTTGGTAAATTCGAAAGTAAAGGCTTGGGGCAGGCGTGCAATGATGCCGGCCTGGATGATCATCGAAACACCATTGCCGATACCTTTGTCGGTGATGCGTTCGCCGAGCCACATACAAAATACGGTTCCCGCAGTAAGTACAATGATGTTGGAGAACCAGAACAAGGCATCGGGTACATTTGGCGAAACGGCACCAGGAATACCACGAACCATTTGAAGGTAACCACCGCCTTGAACGAGTGCAATGGCGATGGTGAGCACGCGGGTAATCTGGTTGAGGCGTTTGCGACCGCTTTCTCCCTCGCGGGTTTGGAGGCGCTGGAAATAAGGCACAGCAAATCCGAGCAACTGAACGATGATGGAGGCCGTAATGTAGGGCATCACACCAAGGGCGAAGACAGCGGAGGCATCGAATGCGCCACCAGTGAAAACATTGATAAGACCCAACAGGTCATTGGCACCGCGGTTGGCCTGGGAAAAATTCTTGAGGGCGTTGGGAACAACACCCGGGAGCACCACGTAGGAACCAACGCGGTAAACCAGCAACAGGGCCAAAGTGAAAAGGATCCGTTGGCGGAGTTCTTTGATGCTCCAGATATTTTTGATTACAGAAAACAGTTTCATTACGTCGGCGGTATTTAGACGAGTTGAACGCTACCGCCCAGAGCTTCGATGGCTGCTTTGGCGGATTCCGAGATGGCGTGAACCGAAACTTGCACTTTGGTGCTCAGTTTACCGTTGCCGAGGATTTTGATTTTTTCGGTGCCTTTGGCAATACCGGCGCCAACCAGCGTTGCTACGTCGAGGTTTGTGGTACCAAGTTTTTGAACCAGGACCTCGAGTTTGCTCAGGTTGATGGGCAGGTATTCTAAACGGTTTACGTTTTGAAAACCGCGTTTCGGCAAACGGCGTTGCATGGGCGTCTGACCGCCTTCAAAGGCACGTTTGACGTACGAGCCGCTTCGGGCTTTATCACCTTTGTGACCACGCGTTGAAGTGCCACCACGGCCGGAGCCTTGACCGCGACCGATGCGTTTACGCGTTTTGATGGAACCTGATGCCGGACGAAGATTATTTAACTCCATGGCTGTATTTTGAACTGTAAGGTTTGCGAATGGTTGTTGGATCAGGCGTTTTCAACCTGAACCAGGTGGTTGACCACACGAAGCATGCCCTGTAATTGGGGCGTGTTGTTGTGTTCAACCGTTTGGTTGACCTTGCGGAAGCCGAGGGCTACCAGGGTATCTTTCTGGCGTTTGGATTTGTCGATTGGACTTTTTACCAGGGTAATTTTCACCTTGCTCATAGCTTGACGAAGAGGTTTAACCGTTGAACAATTTGTCGAGGCTGATGCCGCGTTGACGGGCAATTTCCACCGGGCTGCGCAAGCTTGCGAGTGCCGTGATGGTGGCTTTTACCACGTTGTGGGGGTTTGAGGAGCCTTGCGATTTGGCGAGAACGTCCTGAACACCGGCCATTTCCAGCACAGCGCGCATGGCGCCACCTGCAATTACGCCGGTACCATGAGCAGCAGGTTTGATCAACACGCGGCCAGCGTCGTATTTGCCGTGGGCCTCGTGCGGGATGGTGCCGTGGAGCAGCGGTACGCGAATGAGATTTTTCTCGGCGTCTTTAATAGCTTTGGCGATGGCATCGGAAACCTCGCGGGCTTTGCCCAGTCCGTGTCCGATGGTGCCTTTTCCGTCGCCCACCACCACAACGGCGGCGAAGCTAAAAGTACGGCCACCCTTGGTAACCTTGGCCACCCTATTGAGTGACACGAGGCGTTCTTTGAGCTCAGAGCCTTCTCCCGATTTGTTTTTATCTGCGTCTTGCTTCGCCATTGTATGGTGCAATTTGAGAAATGGTAATGGTGTTGGAAGCTTGCGCTTCGTGGGTGTTTTAGAATTTCAGTCCGCCTTCGCGGGCGCCATCGGCCAGTGCTTTCACACGACCGTGGTAAAGGTAACCGGCGCGGTCGAAAACAATGTTTTCGATGCCGGCAGCTTTTGCTTTTTCGGCGATGATTTTGCCGACGGCTCCAGCCTGTTCGATTTTGGTACCGGCGTTGGTGCCATCGTCGTGCGTGGAAGCAGCGACAAGGGTACGTGCGGCAACATCATCGACGAGTTGGCAGTAGATCGACTTATTGGAGCGGTAAACGCAAAGGCGGGGGCGCTCGGCGGTACCATTTACTTTTTTACGAACGCGCAAGTGGATACGCCTGCGACTGTCTTTTTTTGTGCGGTTCATGACCTTGGTAACTTGTGTGTGACTCCGATGACCGACCGGAGCACTAATTAAGGTTGCGCTTATTTTTTACCACCCGCAGTTTTACCTGCTTTGCGGCGTACGACTTCACCTTTGAAGATGATGCCCTTTCCTTTGTAAGGCTCGGGTTTGCGGAAGGCGCGTATTTTTGCGCAAACCTGTCCGAGCAGTTCTTTGTCGTGGCATTCCAGGCGGATGTATGGAGGTTGACCTTTATCCATGCCTGTAGTTACTTTGACTTCAGAAGGTACATGAAAAATCACCGGGTGCGAATAACCGAGGGTAAACGTCACGAGATTGCCTTGGCTTTCAACGCGGTAACCCACGCCGATGATTTCCATTTCCTTTTTATATCCGGTGCTGACACCTGTAACGAGGTTACTGAGCAGAGAGCGGTATAGACCGTGAAGGGCCTTATGGCGTTTCTGTTCGGTAGGGCGGGTTACTACCAGCTTACCCTCTTCCATGGCTACGGCGATGTCGGAGTCCACTTTTTGTGAAAGTGTTCCTTTAGGGCCTTTTACGGTAACCGTGTTGTCGGAAGCGACCGTCACTTCCACTTTTTCGGGGAGTGTGATGGGCATTTTACCAATCCGTGACATATACAGTACTTAAATGATGAAGTTCTGAGTTTTGAGTTGCGTTGGCGGGGTGATGCTTAGCAGATGTAGCAGAGCAGTTCACCACCGACCTTCATTTCGCGGGCTTTTTTATCCGTCATAACGCCCCTGGAGGTCGATACGATCATGATACCCAAGCCATTGATGATGCGCGGGATGTTGTTCGAGCCTGAGAAACGGCGCAGGCCGGGTTTGCTGACGCGTACAAGCTCACGAATCACCGGCGACTTGGTCACCGGGTCGTATTTAAGGGCGATTTTAATTAGCCCTTGCTTGTTGTCGGCATCTTTATCTTCGAACGTGTACTTAAGGATGTAACCTTGATCGTACAGGATCTCTGTGATGCTTTGCTTCAGTTTGGAGGCTGGTATTTCGACGATGCGATGGCCTGCCATTTGAGCATTGCGGATGCGGGTCAGATAATCTGCTATCGGGTCCGTGACTTGCATATTATCGAAATTTCTTTTTAAAGTTCAACATTGTTCAGGAGTGTTCAAAGGGTTCAAAGGATTTTAACATACTTTGAACATCCGGATGAACGTAGGTTGGTAAAGATTACCAGGATGCTTTGGTGATGCCCGGGATTTTTCCGTCCAGGGCCATTTTGCGGAACATTACACGGCAGACGCCGAATTTACGCATGTAGCCTTTGGGTCGGCCGGTAAGCAGGCAGCGGTTGTGCTGACGCACGGGGCTGCTGTTTCTCGGCAGTTTATCTAGGGCTTCGTAGTCGCCTGCGGCCTTCAATTTCTTGCGGACTTCAGCGTATTTGGCTGCCATTCTGGCGCGTTTTTGTTCGCGGGCAATGACGGATTTCTTTGCCATGTGGTTATTTTTTAAACGGGATACCGATTTCTTTCAACAATGCAAACGCTTCAGCGTCGGTTTTCGCGGTGGTTACGAACGAGATGTCCATACCCATAATTTTGTTCACCTTTTCGATGTCAATTTCGGGGAAGATAATCTGCTCGGTAATACCGATGGTGTAGTTACCACGGCCATCAAAGGACTTGTCGTTGAGTCCGCGGAAGTCGCGAACACGTGGCATGGCGATCGAGATGAAGCGGTCGAGGAACTCGTACATACGTTCGCCGCGGAGGGTTACACGTACACCGATGGGCATTCCTTCACGGAGTTTGAAGTTCGAAACCGATGTGCGTGCACGGGTCGGAACGGCTTTTTGTCCGGTGATGGTGGCAAGTTCAACGGCTGCCATGTCGACAAGTTTTTTGTCGCCAGTAGCTTCGCCAATACCTTGGTTGATGCAGATTTTCTCCAGACGGGGCACCTGCATAACGGAAGAGTAGGTAAACTGCTCCATCATTGCGGGTACTACCTGCTCAAGGTATTTTGTTTTAAGACGCGGTATGTATTTCATCAGTTGATGATATTTCCGGATTTTTTAGAATAGCGGACGCTTTTACCGTCCACAATTTTGCGGCCAACACGGGAGGCTTCGCCAGTTTTGGGATCAACAACAGCCAGGTTGGATAAGTGCATTGAAGCAGACATTTCCTGGATACCGCCTTCCTCTGTTTGGGTGGCTTTTACGTGTTTCTTAACGATGTTAACACCTTCAACGATCGCCCGCATTTTATCGGGGAACACTTGGGTAACCTCGCCGGTTTTGCCTTTGTCATCGCCCGCAAGGACCATGACAGTATCGCCTCTGCGGATGTGCAGTTTCGGCGTGTGGCGCTTTGTTTGTGCTTTGGTAGCCATTTTGTAAAAAATGTGCTTTTTATGAACGGTTCGGACTGGGTCCGGACTGGTGATGTTTAGTTGTTGCCTGGGGCTTGATTAGAGCACTTCAGGGGCAAGCGATATGATACGCATGTAGTCTTTATCGCGCAATTCGCGGGCGACTGGACCGAAGATGCGGGTACCGCGGGGTTCGTCAGAGCTGTTAAGCAACACGACGGCGTTGTCATCGAAGCGGATATACGAGCCATCTTTGCGACGAATCTCCTTGCGGGTACGTACAATGACAGCTTTGGATACCGTGCCTTTTTTGATGCCGCCGGGCGTAGCGTCTTTTACCGTCACCACGATTATGTCGCCAACACCGGCATAACGCTGGCCTGTGGAACCCAGCACACGAATGCAGAGTACTTCTTTGGCGCCGGAGTTGTCGGCCACATTCAAACGAGATTCTTGCTGAATCATGACTTAAAAAAAGTTTTGCATTGGTTGCCGACCGAACAAAAGCCGGGGGCTTCCAACTGTAATTTACTTCGCTCTTTCAATGATTTCGACCAGGCGCCAGCGTTTGTTTTTGCTGAGCGGGCGGGTTTCCATGATTCGTACCAAGTCGCCGACGTGGCAGGTATTTTCCTCGTCGTGGGCGAAAAATTTCTTGGAACGCTTCACGAACTTGCCGTAAATCGGGTGCATGAGGCGGCGCTCAACCTGAACCGCGATGGTTTTATCCATTTTATCGGATACGACCACGCCGGTCTTTTGTTTGCGGAGATTTCTGACTTCCATCTATTGGTAGACGTAATGGGTGTAAAAATTATTTCTGACGGCTGCGACGCGCACGGATTTTCGAACGGAGTTCGATTTGCTCGGGCGAAAAGGTCGTCAATTCACGCTGGCGAAGCTCGGTTTGAATCCGGGCGATGTTGCGGCGCAGTTCGCGAAGCTCCATCGGATTCCCCAGGCCTTTCACCGCGTGGTCGAATTTCATTTGCTGGTATTCGGTTTCGAATCCGGCCATTTCGGCCAACAGATCGTTTACTTCTCTACCGGCGATTTGCAATTTTTCCTTAGCCATTTTTTCAAAAAATGATAACTGACGAAATGCAAGGTTTTAACCTTCGAAATCGTAACGGGTGACGGTTTTGCATACCACCGGAAGCTTTTGGGCTGCCAGGCGTAGCGATTCGTAGGCCAATTCTTCGGTTACGCCTTCGATCTCGAACAGAACGCGACCGGGTTGAACCTCGCATACGTAGTGATCGACGGCGCCTTTACCTTTACCCATACGTACTTCGGCGGGTTTGGAGGTCATCGGCTTGTCCGGGAAGATGCGAATCCACACCTTACCTTCACGTTTCATATGACGCGTGAGTGCGATACGGGCGGCTTCGATCTGACGGCTGGTGATGCGGCTGAATTCCAGCGATTTTAGGCCAAAAGAGCCGAAAGCGATGGTGCTGCCTTTGTGCGCCAGGCCGCGGTTTCGGCCTTTGTGCTGCTTGCGATATTTCTGACGTCTTGGCTGTAGCATTGTAAGTGGCAATTTAAAAGCCTGTCAATCAATGTTTTGTGATTCGCAGGAGTGCTTTTTTTAAAAAGCGGATGCAAAGGTACGATTATCGGCAAAATTTTCAAAATTCATTTTGGCGATAAACCGTTAAATGTTTGGTGTTTAGCGTCGTTTGGTACGGTCGCCGCCACCGCCGCCACCGCGACGATCTCCACCACCGCCACCGCTGCCGCCACTGCCGCCGCCGCGACGATCACCGCCGCCGCCGCCGCCCCGGCGATCACCGCCACCGCGACGATCACCGCCACGATCACGATCTCCGCCACCGCGACGATCTCCACCACGGTCGCCACCGCCGCCTGTATTACCGGCTCCGGCTTCGGTACCCGCGAAGGGTGTAAGTTCGCGTTTGACGAGGACTTCGCCTTTGAAGATCCATACTTTGATGCCGATTTTACCGTACACCGTGAGGGCTTCTACGAGCGCGTAGTCGATGTCTGCGCGGAAAGTATGCAAAGGGGTACGTCCCTCTTTGGATTCTTCTGTGCGTGCTATCTCGGCGCCTCCAAGACGGCCGCTTACGCGGATCTTGATGCCTTCAGCCCCAGCGCGCATGGTTCCCTGAATGGAAGCCTTGACGGCGCGGCGGAAGTTGATGCGTGCCTCAATCTGTTTGGCGATTTGTTCGCCGACGATGTTGGCGTCGAGTTCGGGCTTACGGATTTCGAAGATGTTGATTTGAACATCTTTGCTCGTGAGCACCTTGAGTTCTTCTTTGATCAGATCCACTTCCTTACCACCTTTACCGATGATGATACCGGGGCGGCTGGTGTGGATGGTGATGGTAACCCGCTTGAGCGTGCGTTCGATCACAATACGGCTGATGCCGTTTTGCATCGGCTTGTTGCGGTCGCGAGGGTCGGCCGTTGCTGTTTTCGGACGACGGGCGCGCAGGTAATTGCGGATCTTTTCGTCTTCCACAACTTTGAGACCGTAATCTTTGTCGGCGTACCAGTTGGAGTCCCAACCACGGATGATGCCCAGGCGATTACCAATCGGATTTGTCTTCTGACCCATTTGTATAGTTGATACTAAGTGATGGTGTGTGTGAGCGGTTCGGGGCGGTTTATTCGGCTTCTTCGAGTTCTACGCGGTTGGCAACAACGATGGTAACGTGGTTGCGGCGTTTGCGTACGCGGTAAGCGCGACCCTGGGGCGCCGGAAGGAAGCGGTAGATGATACTACCTGGATCGACAAAGGCCGTTTTGATGTAAAGGCCAAAGTCATCAGCTGCGCCTGTCTGTCCACTTTTCTGCTCCCAGTTGTTGATGGCGGAGAGCACCAGTTTCTCGAGCCACACAGCGGCTTCCTTGTTGGTATATTTGAGGATACCAAGGGCATCCACAACATTTTTACCGCGGATGTTATCTACCACCAGGCGCATTTTGCGAGGCGACATCGGGCAATTTCTCAATTTAGCGACAGCTTCCATTGTAAGCAATGTTTATCGTTTGTTACCGGCATGACCACGGTAGTTGCGCGTTGGAGCGAACTCTCCGAGTTTATGACCGACCATATTTTCAGTAACGAATACGGGGACAAAGGTTTTGCCATTGTGCACGGCGATGGTTTCACCCACCATATCGGGGATAATCATCGAAGCGCGGCTCCACGTTTTGATCACCTGCTTTTTGTTGCTTTGTTTGGCCTTGGCCACTTTTACCGTCAGTGTATGATGGACGTAAGGGCCTTTTTTAAGCGAACGAGGCATATCTCAGTTGTTTTGAGCTTTGTGATTAGCCTTTCTTGCGGCTGATGATGAGTGCATTCGAAGCCTTGGTACGGCTGCGGGTTTTTTGGCCTTTGGCCTTGATGCCCGTACGTGAGCGCGGGTGTCCTCCCGAAGCGCGACCTTCACCGCCACCCATCGGGTGATCGACAGGGTTCATAACAACGGGGCGGGTACGCGGGGTCCAGCCCTTCCAGCGCATGCGTCCTGCTTTACCCATGATCTCGAGGCTGTGGTCGGGGTTACCGACGATGCCGATCGTGGCTTTACAGGTGCTCAGCACGCGACGGGTTTCACCCGAAGGGAAACGGAGCACGGCGTAGCGGTCTTCACGACCCATCATCTGAGCGGAGGTGCCGGCGCTGCGCACCAGAACACCGCCCTGACCGGGGTGGATTTCCACGTTATGTAAAAATGAGCCAAGTGGTACTTCAGCCAGGAAAAGGCAGTTGCCAATTTCAGGAGCAGCACCTTTGCCGGAAACCACTTCCTGACCAACCACCAATTTCTGGGGAGCGATCATGTAGCGCTTTTCGCCGTCGGCGTATTGGAGCAGTGCAAGGTGAGCACTGCGGTTTGGATCGTACTGGATCGATACCACTGTAGCTTGTACACCGTCTTTGTCGCGTTTGAAGTCGACAATACGGTAACGGCGCTTGTGGCCGCCGCCGCGCTGGCGCATGGTACGGTGACCATCGCTGTTGCGACCGCCCGTTTTCCCGAAGGTAATGAGCAACGATTTCTCGGGCTTGGCGTTTTTGGTGAGCTCGTCTTTTTTGACGGCTACCCGGTGGCGAAGGCCCGGTGTGATCGGATTGAATGTTCTAACTGCCATGTTAACTCAGTTGTAATAAAGGTCGTGAGTTATTTTTTATGCTTCTTCGCTGCTGCCGAAGAGATCGATTGTTTCACCAGGGGTGAGGGTTACGAAAGCCTTCTTGTAGGAAGATTTCGTTCCTTTTACAACCGCTGTTTTTGTGCTGCGCGATTTTGGTTTACCCGGCATTACGGCCGTATTTACATTTTCGACGCTAACGCTGAACATTTTTTCAACAGCAGATTTGATTTCAATCTTGTTGGCGTCTTTGTTCACCACAAACACATAGGTTGTGCGTTTGTCGGCCAGTTTGGTAGCCTTTTCGGTGATGACCGGCTTGATAAGAATTTGTTTAGCCATGATTTACGCGCAAGTTTCTTTAATTTTTTCGATCGAACTCTCTGCGAGCACCAGGGTGCCGGCGTGCATGATCTGATAAGTATTCAGATCGGTAGCCGGGGTAATGGATGCCTTTTCAATGTTGCGGCAAGAGAGATAGAGCATTTGGTCGTATTGACCGAGTACCGTAAGCGACCGATGATCGGCTACTTTCAGTGCCTGAAGGATGTTGAGAAATTCATTCGTTTTGGGCGTTTCCATGCGGAAATCTTCCACAACGATGATTTTACCGGCCGTTGCTTTTGCCGACAGCGCGCTGCGGCGGGCAAGGCGGCGAACCTTGGCGTTTACTTGAATGTCGTAGCTGCGCGGGCGTGGACCGAATACACGGCCACCGCCACGGTACAACGGGTTGTTGATGTCGCCTTTACGCGAGCCGCCCGTGCCTTTTTGCTTATGCAGTTTACGCGTCGAGCCGCTCATTTCGCTGCGCTCCTTCGACTTGTGGGTGCCTTGGCGCTGGGCGTTGAGGTAGCGTTTTACATCGAGCCAAACGCTGTGCTCATGGGGTTCGATGCCGAACACCTCTTCAGGAAGTTCGATCGTACGACCGGTAGCTTCGCCTTTGATGTTGTATACTGTGAGTTCCATTGCTTGATGCTTGATCTTGATGCCTTCGTGGTAAAACGTTGGGATCTAGTTTACTTCTCAATGATAACATAAGCGCCTTTGTGGCCTGGAACAGCACCCTTGATGAGGATGATGTTTTGATCCGGGAACACTTTAAGAACCTTAAGATGACGTACTTTTTGTTGAACGTTGCCCATGTGTCCGCCCATACGCATGCCTTTCATTACTTTGGCGGCGAAGGACGAGTTACCGAGCGAGCCGGGGGCGCGCAAACGGTTGTGCTGACCGTGGGTTTGTTGCATTACACCACCGAAACCGTGGCGCTTCACAACGCCTTGGAAACCTTTACCTTTGGTTGTGCCTACTACGGTTACTTTGTCGCCTTCCTGGAATACATCCGATACGCTTACAATTTCGCCGAGGCTCTTCTCGAGGTTCATATCGCGGAACTCAAGCACTTTATGCTTGGGCGCCGTGCCGGCTTTTTCAAAGTGACCCTTCAGGGCCGCCGGGGTGTTTTTTTCTTTGCGCTCGCCATAAGCGAGTTGCAGAGCGTTGTAGCCATCGGTTTTGTCATTGAAAACCTGTGTGACTACACAAGGGCCAGCTTCGATGATCGTACATGCAACGTTTTTGCCGTTGCTGTCGTAGATGCTGGTCATTCCGATTTTTTTACCAATCAGACCGTTCACTAGGTATGTATTTTATGTTTGAACGATTGCTTGTGAGTTGCCAACTTAGCTTTCAAAACGGCGGAAAATGAAAAAGCGATTTTCCGTTTACCGGGAAACGCTTCCGAATGAAACAGTTATCCTGAATGGCAGGACACTTTATCGCAATCGTCAACAACCGTCTTGAAGAAGAAAAATACGTGCGCTTAGGTGAGCTTAACCTGAATATCCACGCCGCTCGGAAGTTCCAATTTGGAGAGAGCGTCCACCGTCTTTTGAGTTGGTGTGTAAATTTCAATTAAGCGCTTGTGAGTGCGCAACTGGAACTGCTCCCGAGATTTCTTATTTACGTGCGGCGAGCGCAGCACGGTAAAGATTTCTTTCTCAGTCGGCAGCGGAATCGGCCCAGTTACTACTGCCCCACTCGCCCGTACCGTTTTCACGATCTTCTCGGTAGACTTGTCCACCAAGTTGTAGTCGTAAGACCGGAGTTTGATGCGAATTTTTTGATTCATTACCCGAAAGAATTAAAAGTTGTGTTTGGCTTCCTCCGAAATGCAACCCACCAAATTTCTTTCCGTGGGTGCCTTCCTTCAAAAGCGAGCGCAAAGGTAACTACAGAAAAACCAATTTTCCAAGAAGGTGTAAAAATAATTTGAAAAAAGTTTCAATGCAGGTTGCAACAGGCGTGGTATCCTTGGGCACAGGTCGCAAAACAACCTTTTGAGCGGTTATTGGTGATAAAATTCACTTTGCAATCCGATGCTCCTTCGCCGCCGGAGGCACAAGGTTGGCTGTTTTCCGTATCGGGTGCGCAAAAACAACCGAGGGCCTGCAACCCTTCGCCCGAATCGATGGAACTGAGGTTCGGGTATGTATTGCGTTTGCGTATGCAAGATACCCATAAATTGAAAGAAATCAAAAGGCGCGTGCCCGGGCTGGTGTTGTCCCGGGGCACGCGCAAGGAAAGGGTAAGGCGGGATCAGGGCAACAGAACAGAGCTGCCACGGGAAAGTATCCAGTTGTTGATCAGTTGTTTTTCGTTGGCTGGAAGTTGTCGGGAAGCGCTTTCAAGTTGTTCGCTGGTGCCGTAATAAAGATCAACATTGCCTGCTTTGTTGGCATTGATCAGCACATACAGGTTCTTTGCAATAAACGCAGCTTGTGGCGAGGTAAAAGAGCCGGTTTCGATGAAACGGGCCATACCGAGGGCGCCGTCTTCGTTCACGGCAGGCATACTCGACACACCACAGCCGCATCTGTTGGAATAAAACGCGCATTCGCAATAAGGGGTGTTGGGTTTACAACATTTGCCAGACTTGCAACCGCCTGCAATGAGTGTAGAACCACATTCGCAAGATGCGCAATTGTTGTTCTCCTGAGCCAAACCTGCAACCGACTGGAGCAGACATGCGAGGAACAGGGCAGATGCGAACAGCACCTGCATTGGGTTTTTGTTTTTCATAATTGGAACTAATTAATGGTGTATAAGCCTACTCATGCGCTTTTCGGCTTCCGCGCCCGTACTCTGGTTTGGGGATGGGAATTTTTCCGGGTAACTTTCCACGATTCATCGGCAGGTTATCGTGGGCTTTTCAGTGAACTGTAATGCTTTGTCCACCCCGGGAAACAAGCCATTGGTTTACCGCCTGTTTTTCATCGGTTGGAAGTTCCAAGAGAAATTGATTCACCCGATCACCAATGGTGAAAACCAAATCGCTCTGATTTGCAGCATTGGCAAGCAGCATTTCGTCTATACCACCGGCTGCATTTTGGGCAGGGTTAGAGTCAAACGCTCCGCCTCGCAGATAGAGGGCAAAATCGCGGATGTTTTGTTCGTGCAATTCAGGCATGTATGCTACTCCTCCTGTACAAGTACATCTCGCAGAAAAATTACCACATACGCATGCCGGAACTGAAGGTTTGCAACATTTGACATTACATGCTCCAAAGAATATGCCATCGGGACAGCCGCAACTGGTACAATCGTTGGCTTGCTGGGCGCTGACTTTTATCCCACCAAACAAAAGCATCAGAAAAGATGCTGTAAGGGATAAACTTTTGAAAAAATGATAAAAAGTAGCCATTGGATGGTTCTGTTGAAGGTTAAGGAATCGTGGTTTCGCTCCCGGCTGATCGTATCCACACATTAATAAGCTGTTTTTCATTGGCCGGAAGTTCGCGCCCAATGGTCTCAATGCGACTCGCGATGTTGTGATACGCTTCAGCGTCGCCCGTTTGATGGATTTTGATCACTTCTACTAGGTTGGAAGCCAGATTGGAGGCTGTAGGAGAGGTAAATACACCTGACCGTAGATAACCTGTTAGAGCAAGTACGTTGTCGGTATGTAGGGCCGGTGGGCTACTGGAATAACCCGTCGAACAAGCGCATTGATTGGAAAACCAACCACAATTGCAGTCAGGAACTTTGGGTAAACAGCATCTGATCATGCAATCTTCAGTAAAAACGCTGCTCTGACAAGTACAGACCGAGCAACTGTTTTGTTCCTGAGCAACCGCAGTGGGCGAGGTGAAGAGGGCAATGGAGAAGGCGCCTAGCCAAAGGCATTGGCTCAAAAATGTTTTTGTTTTCATAGTAAAAGTTAGGTTGTTGAGTGGGTCATCGACCCAGATAGTTTTGTACAAAATCGGTGAGCATAGGGCCTCTTAAATTTTTGGCCACGATGTTCATGTTTTCATCAACAATGTATATGGTAGGGATGGCAGTGAAATCGTACAATGCATACACCCCACCTTCGGTATCGAGTACATTGAGCCAGCGTCCATACCCATGTTTTTCCATGGCTTTGTGCCATATTTCATTGTTTTTATCAACAGAAACCGCGAATACTTCCAATCCTTTGCCCGACCATTTTTCATGTAATGGTTTAATGGTGGTTTTGCTTTCCATAATACACGGCCCACACCAGGATGCCCAAAAGTCTATGATGGTAAGGCGTTTTTTCACGTCTGACAACTGTAAAGAATCACCTTTTAGAGAAGGCAGTAAAATGTCAGGCGCTTTGGACCCGATGGATAAAATGCCCCTTTCCTTATCCAATTTATTACGTATATGGTTTATATACTGGATATTAGGGTCAATTTTTTCAAACCTTACCAATTGTTCATCCCAATAATCTGCATTGGGTAGGTAGTAACCCATGTGTACGGACCGTAAAATTGTCAGTGCTCCAAGAATATGGGGCGAATTTGCAGCCAGGATCCTTATGCTGTCGAAAGTCGACATTAACCCTTTGAAGAGCTCTGGTTGTTTTTTTGCATAATATTCTATGGCAGCTGCTGTATCAACCAACCTTGCGATTTCCTCAGCTTCGGCCAAAATACTATTGAATGAATGGTAAACCGGCTTCAATACATCCAGACCCTGTTGAATCAAGGCATTGTCGGGGCTTGGGGACTGAAAGCGGAACGAAAGGAGTAAACTGTCTGACAGTCCTGTAATCATGATGTTTTCCACGGGTTGTGATACCGTCAAATTGAGGTAATTTGAATTGGGGCCTTGCGTTATATACCATCCATTGGTTTTACCCATTGGCGGAATGCTCAACCTGTAAATACCCTTTGGGTAATCCTTTGAACCCAATTTGAAGCTTCCGTTAGGGTGAACTTCAGCAGAATCAATGATGCATATCGAATTACCCTGAGAAATATCTTCGTATTTTGGAAAGTAGAACAAATACACCATGTTCCGCCATTCCGCATGCGGCGTGATGTTTCCCTCAATGGTAACTTGTGCTGAAACAACCCGAAGGCTGCCAACAATCAAAAAAAGCGTGAGTATTGGTAGTTTCAACATAAAACGGAGGTTTTGAAGTGAAGATTAGAGCGTTTTGAGCAAAAATTGCCGGCCACGGCATAGCAAGACGCAGCCGGCGCAAGGGTCAGGGTATGGTGTTCGGACTGCCGCCACGGGCAACAATCCACTGGTTGGCCAACTGTTGGCTGCTGTAAGTTGGCGGGTGTTTGTTTCCATGCTTTCATTAAAAAAGTTGTTTTCATAGCTTTTAATAAAGATGGCGAACAAAAGCGCCAGCGGCCAGCTAACAGGTACAAAGGTTCGCCTTTGAAATACCCCCGGCAAGGACACTTTTGCATTTCCCGGACAGGGCAAATAAGGCCTTTTAGGATTTGCACAACACTGAAATTCAACCCCCGACATTTTTACCCAATTTTGTAAAATATTGATTTTCAATGTTTTAATTAAGATACAAAAAATATTTATAAAAAAATGTACCCTACAATTTGTTTTAAACAACAAAATGTTTATTTTTGTAGGGACATTTAAAACAATACAGCAAATCATTACCTTATGCAACTCGAAATCTGGGAAAGCAAAAAAGGAACCAAGGTGGTAGCCGCCTCCAACCTCTTCGCCGCACTTCGCCTGCCGGTACGCCAATATGGGGCCGTAGTCCGCAAATGGCTGCGCGATGCTTACGAATTCAGCGACAGCGGCATCCGCAGGCCACAAGCCTACCGCGATTACGCCAAACGCCCGCGTCCGGGCGAACCGATGGAAGACTTCTTCCTTACCCTCGAACTGGCCAAACTCATCGCCCTGCGCACCAACAGCAAGGATAAACTCAAATACGCACGCCTGCTCGACGCCTACGAGCACAACGGACAAATGAATTTGTTTCAATCCGCAGCCTAGGATTACCCATAACACTATATAGGAAAGGCCCGGTACAATCCAGTGCAGCTCCCCAAAGGTAGCCGCACTGGATTGTACCGGGCCTTTCCTATATA
>JBBSDH010000020.1:0-31057 GCA_038249605.1 Chitinophagales bacterium
AAACTTCAAACTTTAAACTTCAAACTTTGAACTTCGCTTCCTTCTACGACAAACTCAATGCTCGCCAACGCCAGGCGGTTGACGCCGTGGAAGGCCCTGTGCTCGTGGTTGCCGGGCCCGGAACAGGAAAAACCCAGTTGCTTGCCGCGAGGGTAGGGAAAATCTTGCTCGAAACCGACGCCCAACCCCACAACATCCTTTGCCTCACGTTTACCGACGCCGGCGCCCACGCCATGCGACAGAGGCTTGTTTCCCTTATTGGTCCGCAAGAAGCTTACCGCGTACCGGTTTTTACCTTCCACTCCTTTTGCAACCGCGTCATTCAGGACAACCCCGAGCATTTCGGCGGCCGGTTGAAGGAGTTGTTGTCCGACCTCGAACGGATCGAAATCATCCGCAAACTGCTTACGGAGCTGCCTATAGACCACCCGCTGCGGTCCGGATACAAAAACGTTTTTACGTTTGAAGGCCACCTCGGCAACCTGTTTGCCAACATGAAAAAAGAAAACTGGACGCCCGGCCTCGTCCAACGCAAATGCCGCGAATACCTCGCCGAAATCCCCAACGACCCCAATTTTATTTACCAAAAAAATTCGCCTTACGGCAAAAAAGGCGAGCCAAAACATTCCAAAGTCGCCGAAGTAACCGATAAAATGAACCGTCTGAGCGCAGCGGCAGACCTCTACCCCGTTTACCAAAACGAACTCGAACGCGCGTCGCGTTACGAATACGAAGACCTCATCCAATGGGTTCTTCGCGCTTTTGAAACCCATGAAAACCTCCTGCGCAACTACCAGGAACGTTACCTCTATGTCCTTGTCGACGAATACCAGGACACCAACGGCGCCCAAAACCAACTCATTACCCAACTGATCCAGTATTGGGAAGTACCAAACATTTTCATCGTAGGAGACGACGACCAGAGCATCTACGAGTTTCAGGGCGCACGACTTAAAAACCTGCTCGAATTTTACCACCGTTACCAAGACAACCTCGAACTGGTGGTACTCGAGGAAAATTACCGCTCCAACCAACCCATCCTCGACGCCGCCCGACGCCTCGTGGAAAACAACCACCTGCGCGCCTTGAGCGCCCTCAACCTCGGCGAACACAAATCACTGATCGCCCAACCAGCAGCGGCCGGAACATCGCCCGAAGTTTGGATCTACCCTACCCGCAAACAAGAAATAGCCGACCTGGCCGACCGCATTGAAGCTTTGTACCGCTCCGGCACGACACCCGAGTCCATCGCCGTTTTGTACCGCCAACACAAACAAGCCGAGGTGTTGCTGCGCCTTTTGGAAAAAAAAGGAGTACCCTATCAAACACGGCGTCCGATCAACGTGCTCGAAATACCGGTGATTGAGCAAATGCGCGAACTTTTGCATTACCTGAACGACGAGCTGCAAAAGCCGTTCAGCGGCGAGCACCGTTTGTTCCGCCTGCTGCATGCCGCTTTTTTCAACATTCCTCCACTCGAATTGGCCACAGCGTTTGGAATGCGGAATGCGGAGTTCGGAATGCGGAATTGGGCATCCCAGCAAAACGAGGAATTTCCCCATTTGTCGCGGGTGATGCAACTTTTGGAAACCTGGATTTCCGACACTGCCAATTTGCCGTTACCGGCTTTGGTGGAAAAAACATACAACCAAAGCGGCATGCTTGCACAGGCTTTGGCACAGCCCGACCGCATGTTGCAACTCGAAGTCCTGAACAGCTTTTTGGTCTTTGTACAATCGGAATGCGAACGGCAGCCCAAACTTAAACTCGCACGCCTGCTCGATCTGTTGCAAAGCATGGACCACAACCGGTTGCGTATAGCCTTGAAGCAGGACCTGCGTGATGTTCGAGGTGTGCAGTTGCTCACCGCACACGCCGCCAAAGGGCTCGAGTTTGATTACGTCTTTATGCCCGACTGCACCGCAACTCAATGGGAAAGCAAGCGGGGTGGCAACCAGTCGAATTTTAGTCTGCCCGAACCACTCACTTTTTCGGGTGAAGAAGACGCCCTCGAAGCCGCGCGCAGGTTGTTTTACGTGGCCATGACGCGGGCCCGCAAGCATTTGGTCCTATCGTACAGCGCTCGGGGCGACGATGGCAAGGATCTGATGCCTTCGCAATTTATCGGAGAAACAGGCTTGGAAGCGAAGACTGTGCAAGCGGATGAAACATCACGACAAAACAGCGCTTTGACCTTGCTGACCATGTCCGAACAACCCGTCATCACGCTTCCTGAAGACCACGTTATCGACACCTTGCTCGGTCGGTTTGTGATGAACCCGACGAGTCTGAACCGATTTTTGCGGTGTCCACTCGCCTTTTATTACGAAGATCTTTTGCGTATTCCCACAACGCCAAGCGAATACGCTGCTTACGGACAAGCCATCCATGGCGTTTTACAGCAGTTTTTTTTGAAAAAAGCGCCCAAAGGGCAATATTTTCCGGATGCAGAAGTCCTGGTGAAACTGTTCAAAGCTGAAATGCAAAGGCGCCGGGCATTGTTTTCCACGGCGGCTTACGAACAAAGGCTACACTTGGGAACCGAGCATCTGCGACAATACCATGAACAACAGTTGCCTTACTGGCGCCGCCGGGCGGTGGTGGAACGGCGCATCGACCGTGTGGAAATCCATGGTGTGCCCATTAACGGTGTGATCGATAAAATCGAATGGCTCGATGGTGGAACCTTGAGGTTGACCGATTACAAAACAGGAAAACCAGACAACAAAAAAATACAGCCGCCTTCCGAAACGCAACCTTATGGAGGCGACTATTGGCGCCAACTGGCTTTTTACCAGATTTTGATGAAAAATGCAAAAATGTTCATTGAAACGGTGTCCGAAAATACCATAGGCTGGCTCGAACCCGATGCCAAAGGACGCTTCCAGGTAAGTAAAATAACCTACCGCAGTACCGACATCGAACAGGTGGAACAATGGATCGTAGAAACGTTCCAACGCATCAAAAACCGCGATTTTACGCGTGGATGTGGACAAAAAGACTGTGTCTGGTGTGCCATGCACCAGAAAAACCAGACTTACGCAGCCAGTTGGAGCAACGCCGACGATGAGGCACTGGATGACCAATCCTGACACGGCATTATTTTTTTAAAGTATTTTCCCAAAAAGGACTTATTTTTCGACGATAAATGCCCTACCACACATGTCTAAAAACGTACGCAACCTTTCAGCCAGAAAAGGCCTCGAAGACAACCTGTTCGAACGGATCGCCGAAACGTTTGACGAAAACACTGGTCTGGATACCCAGGCCCAATCCGAACTTGCCAGTCAGTTCCTCGTCGGAAACGCGAATGTGTTCGGTGCTGCTTCCTTTTACGACTTCCTGAAACCTGAAAATGCAGGTAAAAAAGCGTTTGCCTGCACTGGCAGCGCCTGTTTGCTCGCCGGTACACAGGACAACGTGCGTGAAAAACTTGGAGAACATTTCAAACCTTCCGAAATCGGCGATGTGTACTGCCTGGGGCGCTGCCACGAAAACAGCGCCTTCCACATTCAGGATCACAACCACTCCGGCGCCGACATCGATCGGCTGTCGCAGATTATCGACAACCCGGCAAACGCCTCCGTGCCCGACCGGTACAATGTTGGTGCCGTAGGTCCGGCCCTGCTCACACTGAATGCCCCCACGGAACAACAAACCTTGGAGGCTCTCAAGGCATTGCTCAACGGCTCGCGCGATACACTGATGGACGACATGCAGGCATCCGGTTTGCGGGGCCGCGGGGGTGCGGGTTTTCCCACCGCCATCAAACTCGCTGCCGTCCGCAACGAAACCAACGAAACCAAATACATCGTCTGCAACGCCGACGAAGGCGACCCCGGCGCTTTTTCCGACCGCTACCTGCTCGAACAACGGCCCCACCTGGTGCTGTTCGGTATGGCCATTGCCGGGTTCCTATCCGGTGCCCGCGAAGGCGTGGTGTACATCCGTGCCGAATACCCCGAAGCGATAACGATTACTGAAAAATGCGCCGAGGCGTTCAACGCCCTGTTTCCTTACCAACGCAGCGACGGCGAAACGGTGCATTACAAATTATACGTGATGAAAGCGCGTGGCGCCTACATCTGCGGCGAAGAAACGGCGCTGCTTTCGTCCATCGAAGGCCTGCGTCCCGAAGTCCGCACCCGTCCACCATTCCCCGTACAATCGGGCCTCTACGGCAAACCCACCGTGGTGAGCAACGTGGAAACCCTGGCCAACCTCTACGCCATCGCTACCGGCGGCGGCGCGGCGTTCAAAGCCATCGGTACGGGAAAATCCAGTGGTACGAAACTGTTGTCTTTAGACAGCCACTTCAACAACCCAGGCCTATACGAAGCCGCCATGGGCACCCCCCTCGATGAGGTTTTGTACGGACTTGGTGGCGGGTTCAGGAAACCCGTCAAAGCCCTGCACATCGGAGGTCCGCTGGGCGGACTCGTGCCTATGCACAAAACCAAGGACCTCACCGTCGATTTTGAATCCTTTGCTTCCAACGGATTTTTGCTCGGGCACGCCTCCGTGTTGAGCATCCCAGAAGATTTTCCGCTGGTGGAATACCTCGAACATTTGTTTGCCTTTACCGCCCACGAAAGCTGTGGCAAATGTTTCCCCTGCCGCATCGGTTCGGTGCGGGGCAAAGAACTGCTGGAAGGCGCACGCAAACAACAACGCCGCATCGACCGCGAGTTGTTTGGCGACTTGCTCGAAACGCTTGAAAAAGGATCACTGTGCGCACTCGGCGGTGGTTTGCCCCTGCCTGTAAAAAATGCGCTGAAATATTTTGAGGAAGAATTGAAGCCGTTTTTCGCCTGAAATTTTAAAAAAATTGGGATCAAGCCTCAAAAACAGCTCGTATCATCCCACGGCCAAAGCTGCGGGTTTTTCGTAAAACCACTTTTTTCGCAAAGGACTTTTCCTTAGCAAACACCAAATAAACATTTTGCCATGTCCAGCCTGACCACCACCCTCGCTTACGTCAACGACATGCCTTGCGCCTTCGAGCCCGGGGAAAGCATCCTGCAGTTTTCCCGTCGTTACCTCGACAAAACTGCCATTCCGACCCTCTGCGACGCGCCCAACCTCGAAGCTTACGGCTCCTGCCGTGTGTGCAGCGTGGAAGTCGCTTTGGAAAAAGACGGTCCGCGACGAACCAAAGCATCTTGCCATACGCAGGTAGAAGCTGGTATGTTCATTTACACCGAAACCCCGGCCATCCAGAAATTGCGCAAAAACATCATCGAACTGGTGCTCACCGACCACCCGCTCGACTGCCTCACCTGCGAAGTAAACGGCAATTGCGAATTGCAAGACGTGGCAGCTCGTGTGGGCATCCGCAAAGTGCGCTACCCTGCCGGCGAAAACCACCTCGACCGCGAAAAGGACCTCAGTCACCCGTACATGACCTCCGACCTGTCGAAATGCATCATGTGCTACCGCTGTGTGCGCGCCTGCGACGAAGTGCAGGGCCAGTTGGTGCTCAGCGTAATGGGCCGTGGGTTCGACAGCAAAATCATCAAAGGATTTGACCAGAGCTTTTTCGATTCGGACTGTGTGTCGTGCGGCGCTTGCGCCCAGGCTTGCCCCACATCGGCTATTTCAGACATTTATCAGTCGAAAGCTGAAGTGGGCCAGGATAAAATCCGCAGCATTTGCACCTATTGCGGTGTGGGCTGCAACCTTGAGGTGAGCGTGAAAAACGGCGAAATCCTGAGTATTCAGGCGCCTTGGGAAGCTGAAGTGAACAAAGGCCATACCTGTTTGAAAGGCCGATACGCCTTCTCTTTTTACAACCATCCCGAACGACTACGCTTCCCGATGATCCGCAAAAACGGAGAGCTGGAGCGCGTAACGTGGGACGAAGTGTACGACTATATTGACGAAAAAATAAGCGCTGTGCGCAAAGAGAACGGTCCGGACGCCATCGCAGGCATTTCCTCGTCGCGTTGCACCAACGAGGAAAATTACCTGATGCAAAAATTCATCCGCGCAGTGGTGGGCACCAACAACATCGACGGCTGCGCCCGGGTATGCCACTCGCCTACCGCCATCGGCATGCAACGCACGTTTGGTACAAGTGCTGCTACCAACTCGGTGGAAGACCTGCAATTTACGGAGTGCATGATGGTGATCGGGGCCAACCCGACCGACGCGCACCCTGTTACCGGCGCCAAGATCAAACAGCAGGCCATGAAAGGCAAAACGCTGATCGTGATCGATCCGCGTAAAACCGAACTGGCCCGTTACGCGCAGCACCACCTGCAACTTAGGCCCGGCACCAACATGGCGGTGCTCGACATGATGCTGCACTACATCATCAAAGACGGTCTGGAGCGCAAAGACTTCATCGAAGCCCGCACGGAAGGTTATGAGGAGTTCCGCAGCAGCATTCTGAACCTCAACATCGACGAACTGGAAAAGGTGTCGGGTGTACCTCGCGAACAGGTGCGTGCGGCGGCCATCGCGTATGCCAAAGCGGGCGCTGCCATGTCGTTCCACGGTTTGGGTGTTACGGAGCACTTCCAGGGTACATTCACCGTGATGCAGATCGCCAACCTGGCCATGATCACCGGCAACATCGGTCGGCGCGGCTGTGGGGTGAATCCGTTGCGCGGACAAAACAACGTGCAAGGCATGGCCGACATGGGTGTACAGCCCTACCAAAGCGCCGGTTATTTCGATGTGACCAATCCCGACGTGATCCGTAGGTTCAGCGATTTTTACGGCGCACCCATGCCTACGGAAATTGGACTGACCATTCCGCAGATGTACGATGCCGCCCTTGAAGGCAAGCTTAAAATCCTGTGGATTATGGGCGAGGACCTGGTGCAGTCGGACCCCAACACCAACAAAGTCGTCAAGGCCCTGAAGTCGCTCGATTTACTCATTGTGCAGGAAATTTTCCTCACTGAGACTGCTAAAATCGCAGACATCGTGCTCCCGGGAGCTTCTTTCCTTGAAAAAGAAGGCACATTTACCAACGGTGAACGCCGCATACAACGTGTGAATCAGGTTGTAAAACCCGTGGGCGAAGCCAAAGCCGATGGACAAATCATCGTCGACATCATGAACCACATGGGTTACAAGCAGGCGCCCTACAATGCCAAAACCATGCTTGAGGAAATCGCGCGTATTGTGCCGTTTTTTGCCGGTGTAAAATGGGACGAGCTGGGTGAGCAAGGCAAACAATGGCCTGTGAACGCCGACGGCACCGACACCAAAATTCTGCACGTGGGTACGTTCAAACGCGGCAAGGGCAAGTTCCACTTCAAGGAATTTGTGGAAACACGGGAAATCACGGATTACCAAAAGGACTACCCGTACATCCTCACCACCAACCGTGTTTTGGAACATTACAACGCAGGCACCATGACCAGGCGTACCCCCAATATCGACATTGTTACCGAAGACCTTTTGCTTATCCACCCCGAAGACGCTGCCAAACACAACATCGTTCAGGGCGACTGGGTGTGCATTGAATCGGCACGCGGCAAGGTCGATATTAAAGCGCACCTGAGCGAGGACGTGAAGCCAGGCATCTTAAGCACCACCTTTCACTTCCCCGAACTGATGGTAAACATCGTGACTTCCGATGTGCACGACAGCGAAGCCAAATGTCCCGAATTCAAGGTAGTTTCGGTAAGGATCAGGAAGGCGAGACGGGTGGAAGAGCGGAATAAAGTAAAAGTTTAAAACACATTAAGGCACATTAGGAAACACATTAGGGCACATTAGATTTGATTGTGGTATTGGATCATTTCATCCAAAGAATGGCGGAATGATCCATTCAAAACCAATCAAATCTAATGTGCCCTCATGTGTTTCCTCATGTGCCTAATGTGCTTTTACTTTTTCGTTTGATGAAACCCACCCACAGCCCAATACGTAACGAGCATTCCGAAAATGGTTAAGACCAAGGGCGCAGCACCGAGGTAACCGCTGAGGCGTTGGGTGCTGCTGAGCGAGCTGTAGTTGCGGATGAGTACAAAAAGCGATTTCACGCTGTAAATCAACGCTACGCTAAACAGGAATCCTTTGACTAAACTTGTTGTATCGCCCCGGCGTAAGGAAGGCGGAAGGAGCTTGGTAAAAAGAAGCATGGCTGCGATCAAAGCCCAAATGATGCCCGACCATTGGGACAGCGATTCGGGCGACCAGCCGCTAATGAGCAACCAGATAAGAAATACAACGGCGACGCCGACAAAAAACAGGGTGGTAAAGGCCCGGGTGTAACTCATTTGACTTGGTTTTTAGGGAGCTAAGATATTAAAATTTAGCCTTTTACCCTTCGTCCTTCGTTATCTGAACCCGTTTCCCTTTGTCGGGCTGATTTCACTTTGTTGCTACCAAAATTTCTCGAATAGGTGAGTTTGAAGGTGCGCTGACTGAAATCAAGGTTTCCACCGCCCACCAGATACAGTTCGGGAACATTGTTTTCAAATTTAAACAAAACGGAATTGAACAGGTCGTCGACGCCAAAACGAAAGGTGCTTTCGCCAATTTTTTTCTGCAAAGCCACATTCACCATCCACATGGCTTGAACACGGCCGGTACCAAAAAGTGCAGGCGTATTGTAAAAACCGCTTAATTCACAAACAACTTCTTTGGGAAATTTGAAGGTTTGGGTGCTAAAAAGCCGCGCACTTGGTATGTCGTTTTGAAACAACACACCGTCGAAGTAACCCTTTAAAAATTCCCAGTTACCGGTGATGTTGTACTGCATGTCCCACCAAAGCGCCGGATGGGCAGGAATCATCATGGTCGCATTCCAGTTTTTGGAATACGACATGTTGACTGCCGCCAAAACCTGTAGGTTCGTTTCAGGATCAACTTTGCCCTGGAAACCGGTAATAGTGCTGTCTTCGTGGGTATATTCCACACGCAATACAATGGATTTCCTGCGGTACGAAGCTGCGACCGAGTTGGCAATGGCAGGCTGTATGGCGGCATTGCCGGAGAAAAACAAGTGTGGTCCCAAAAATATGACAAATGGCGCCATATCCTGGAAGGTTGGTCGGGTGATGCGGCGCGTATAGGAGGCTTGCAGACTGTTGTTGTCGTTGAAGTTGTGGGATGTAAAAAGTGTGGGAAAAAAATACCCGTATTGGCGATCCACGATGTCGGCCTCTTCATCTGAGCCCAGGTTTGAATTGGTGTATTCGTACCGCAAACCGGCTTTAATGCTGGTTTTGGCGCTTACGGCTACATCAAAGGTTGCGTATGCGGCGCCGATGTTTTCCACCAGTTTGTAATCGGCGGTGAGCTTGGGATCCTCTACCCAGGTTCCCGAGACAAATTCCTCCACGCTCACATCGTTGCGAAAGCGCGAAGCAGTGGCTTTGACACCCGTTTCCAGGTTAATTTTTTTGTTGATGGCTGTATAAAAATCCACTTTGCCCACGGTGATGTTGATGGGTGTCATTTTACCACTGCGGATCATTTCCGAAAACATGAATTCTCCGTTTTCGCCGTAATAACGGTTGTCGTAATCGTTGGGATTGTCGTCGATGTAATAGAGGTAATCGGCATCGAAACTGATCCTTTGTTTGCCTTCAAAAGTATGTTGCAAATTGATGTTTGCGCCGGCGTGTTGCCAGTGGTTGATTTCGTTGTTGGTGATGTCGATGAAGGTATCCGGTTGTATTTGGCTGTAAATGTCCTCGGTGTTTTCCGCGATCATGTCCCATTTGGAATTGTAACCACTAAGCATGACGCCGCCGACGGTGTTTTCGGAAAAATAATAGTCGAAGCCGAGCCTTGCGTTGTGGGTTTGCTGGTCGGGGTCGCGATAGCTGTCGGTAATGGTTTCTTTAACATCACCATCGTATTCCAGCGTGCGGTAAAAACTGAAAACCTGTTCACGCTGGTCGATGAGGTAACTGTAATCGCCAAACAGGCTGAACTTTTCCTTGCGCAGGTTGAAGTTGGCGCTCGCGGAACCGAGCAATCCGCGGCCGTAGCCGGCGGTTGCTGAGAACGAACCGTTGAAGCCGTTGTCCGGATTTTTTTTCAACACAAGGTTGATGATGCCCGCGTTGCCTTCCGCGTCGAAACTGGAGGGCGGCGTGGCGATCAGCTCAATTTTTTCGATGTTGTTGGCGCTCATGCCGGCGAGCATCTGCACCACGGCCGACATGGGCATGTAGTTGCGTTTGCCGTTGATCATAACCACTACGCCGTCTTTACCGGCAAGCGAAAGTGTGTTATTCTGCCTGTCCAGAGTGACGCCCGGCGAGCGTTCAAGCACTTCCAGCGCTGTGGCCCCCGCTGAAGTAACGCTGTTGCTCACATTCACTATAAGCCGGTCGATTTTTTGTTCGTAAAGGGGTTTTTCCGCCACAATTTCCACTTCGTTCAGGGTGTTGGTATTTTCCTGCATGGTTAAAACGCCCAGGTTGTGTTCGCCTGTGGTGGTGGTAAGTTTGAAGGTGGAGGTAAGGTGATCGTTGTAGCCCATCAAACTCGCCCTGACCAGATATTGTCCGGGAGCGATTTTTTCAACGCGAAAGATGCCGTCCGGACCGGCAATTTGGCCGCGCACCAGAGTGGAGTCGGAAGCCTGCAGCAACAAGATGCTTACGGCGGGAAGGCTGTTGCCTGAATCATCGGTCACTGAACCTGACACCGAAGTTTGAGCATTGAATTTGGTTAAACACAACAATAGCAATACAAGTAAAAGGGCAGTTGTTTTCACACTTATGGGATTGATTCATAAAATACTCCGGATGGGAAGCACAGCAAGCAGCAAAAGTGCTGGTTTAATTCGACGCCCACAAGGGTAGAATTACCTCTCCCAACGCAGGGGATTTATAAGGGTTCAACACGTAATTGTACGTGATTTTAGAGGCAAAAGCAAATCATTTAGATTAAATCACTTTAATTTACAGTCAAAAGCTAAAACTTATGAAAAACGCGATTGTATTGTTATCCTTCCTTTTGCTGACTGCCTATTGCGCCAACCCAGAAGCCGAGGTTGCCAAATCAGCCGTTCAGGACAAAGGAGGCGCTCCCCTTCCCTCAGATTCAGCTTCGATGGCCTTTCGGGAATACAACATGTATAAACAGCGTGTTGACAGTGTCTTGAGCTTAGGCAATGATTCGCGAGACGCCAATAGGCTGGCCCTTGGTTTCAAATTGCCTAAAAAGGAAGTTGCAGCCATGGCAGCCCGGATCCAAGCTACTGGATACGATTCTGTTTATGCCATGCTGGGCATCCGTTACGACAAACAAAACAAACCGTACATGACGGTGGTGTTTCAGGAATTTACCGGAACGGCAACTTCACCGGGCTGGACTTTCTACGACTATTCCCGGCCCTGCCCGCCCAATTGTCCGACGGAAGATTAAGAGCATTTGGGACGAAACAGACAACATCTCCGGACTTCTGTATGAAGCCCGAATGGCAAAACTATGCCCCCTAATGATCCAATCGCAATTAAGCAAATCTTACAACAGCCTGAAAATCAACAATTTTATGAGAATCGCATCATTACTTTTTGCCCTTGTTTTTGCCCAAGAGGTCTTTGCTCAGCGGGGTGAAAACTTAAAAATCACAACAGCTACTGCCAACGCAGCCAAAGACAATTTTGCGGTGTATCGCAACAACATCATGCAATCGTTGATGGAAAGCCGGGATACCTCCCAGGCCATAATGTTTCCGCAATATTTTGAACTCTCCAAAGATTTGATCACCGCCTTGTCGGCCCAATTGGCTGAAGAAGGCGCGGGCAATGTCCTGCACGCCCGTCTGGGTATCGTAATGAACCCCGCCACCAACAAGCCCATGGTAACCCTTATCTTTGAGACTAAAAATTCAAACACACAATCTGCGACCTATTTTGATTTCACCCGCCCTTGTCCTCCTGCCTGTACGGATTAAGTCGCTATCTTGCCACACTTTCGGAGCCTGATTGAGCAAACGACCCGTATTCGCCGGAAGCGTCTTTTATGTTGTGGCAAATAATTCAGGCTGAGTTTTTACATTACACAAGCATCCCCAAATGGGTGCTGATTGCGTTGTCCATGATGGCCGTTTGGCGTTGGAAGGTGCTTACGCCGCCGTTGCGCATCATTGCCATATGGATATTTTTCAGTTTGTTCATCGAGTTGGGGGCCAGTTATGCACGACAAGTTTACCGCAACAACCTGGCCTGGTACCATGCATACACCCTGGGAGAGTTGTTGCTGTTGTCTTTTTTTTACCGCAGTATTCTGGACAAACAATCTTTCCAAAAGCGGCATTTTGTTCCGCTAACCGCGATTTTCACTTTCCTGGTGATTTTCAACAGCCTTTACATTCAGCACATCGATACGTTGAATTCGTACTCTAAAACCCTGGTACAGCTCGTTTTGATCTGGTATGCTGTTGATTTTGCTTTCACTTTTTTGGATGAAAATGAACAACCAGCCTTTTACGCCGAATCAAGGCTCATCAATTCGGGGGCTCTGTTCTACTACTGCGGTAGTTTATTCATATTCCTTTTCAGCCGTTTAACGCCTGGGGACGCAAGTGGATACTACTGGATATGGGATCTGAACATGTTTTTGTTGCTCATTTTCCTATGTATGGTCTTGTTGGCTTTGCACCGTACCGGAAAAAAACAACCGCATCGTTTATTCCCATAAGTCTATGCCTTTTACGGGCACCAAGTTGTGTTGAATGGCGAAAACGACCAGGCCAGCCGTATTTCGGCACTGGAGTTTGGAAAGCAGGTTGTTGCGGTGGCCGTCGACGGTACGCATGCTGATGAACAATTTTTCGGCAATTTCAGGTGTGGTGTATTGTTCGCAGATGAGTTGCAACACTTCTTTTTCTCGGGAAGTAAGCTCCGTCCCAAAACTGATCGGGGTTTTAGGGATGCTTTTTTCTGTCAGGCTTTCGCGAATGACTTCCAATACTTCCTGATTGTAATAAAAGCCTTTGTTGCGCACGGCCCGGATGGTTTCGGCAAGTTCGTTGGGATGGGCATTTTTTCCCAAATAAGCCGAAGCGCCTATTTCGATCATGTTGAGGATAAAGGACTTGTTGACGTGGCTCGATAATACAATGAAATGGATGGATGGGAAACGTTCGCGAATCACACGTGCCACCTCCACGCCGCTCATCACCGGCATTTTCAGGTCGAGCAGCAAAACATCCGGCAGGTCGTCGGAAGCCTGGATTTTTTCGAGCAGATCGGCGCCGTTCTCTGCCTCGAGCATCACCTTAAGATCGGGAAAGTCATCGAGGATAAGACGCATACCCCGTCGGAAAAGGGCCTCGTCGTCGGCAAGCGCAATGAGAATGGGTGAAGTATCCATAGGTTGTTTATTCAGAAGACAAATCGTGCTTCAAACCCTTTTCCGGGTTCGCTTTGAAAAGAAGTATGGGCACCGATGATGCGGGCCCTGCTTTCGAGGTTTTTGAGCCCCAGTCCACGGCGTTGAACAGCTTTCATATCGAAGCCCCGACCGTTGTCGCGGTAAAGCAAATATTTATTACCCATTTCTTCACCCATTTCCACCAAAATTTCACTTGCAGCGGCGTGTTTGATGGAGTTGTTGAGCATTTCCTGCACAATGCGAAAAAGGTTCAATTCGATTTGTGGATTTTTGAAATCGGCTCTTTCCAACGTATTGTTAAAATTGATGTTTATACCCGATGATTTTTGAATGGGCTCGATCAATTCCTTGAGGGATTCGATCAGGCCAAAATCTTCAAGGGTTGGAGGCAGCAGTTCGTGGGAAATACGCCTGACGCTGTTCAGGGTGGTACCGATGAGATGGTCAATTTCACCAAACATTTCCGTTTGTTCCGGACTTCCCGGCGGCATTCGGTTGAGCCGGTGAAAAGTGAGGTGGAGCACCCCGAGTTTGGAGCCAATGTCGTCGTGCAGGTTGGAGGCTATCCGTTGCCGTTCCTCTTCCTGGGTCACCAGGTTTTTTTGCACCAGCTCTTGCTGGTAACGAAGTTCCAGGGCTTGCGTGTCCATCCGTTGCTGCATCAGATTTTTCTGTGCTTTGTTGGAATACACCAGCATCAACAGGGCAAGTGCTACCATGATGAGGGTACCGACGGCAACAAGTACCCCAACATCAGAAACCTGGAAAACAGCGTCGTTCATAATTCTTTTGGATTGCGGATACACGAATGTATCTTTCAAACAGCCTGTTAACCAAACGAATGGATGCCTATTTTTAAAAACAGGTAAAAATACCTGTTTTTTCGATTGCGTATTTCTGCGCTATTCCACCCAGTTGTTGTGCCCCCATCTTTGTACTGTTCGCAAAGGCAAACAATTGAGCAAAAAAAAGCAGAACCTACATCGACCAAACCCCAAATCATCAACCCCATTGGCCTAAACCCCAAATGATGTGCAGTTCGGCGTCGGCACAGCGGCCGGCGCCAGCTTCACCAAAGCAAACCTGGGGATTTTCAGGCTGGGGCTGAACTCCCTGAGTTTAGCCCTGGCTGGAAATCGCAAGATTTGCTGATAAATAACAATTGTGTTTATGAGTCATTCCAATGCGTTGGGATGGCTCATTTTTTTTCAGCAGGTAACTTTTGGCTACGTCATAAGTCACAGCCGAATTGATCCAGACTTGTTGAGATGGTACTGACGGTGTGGGTGTTATGTTTTGGCTGTTCGAATTTCCAGTGGGTGCGCCATGGTAGTACCAGAGGTGCTCGAAGGCCGGGACGTTGCAAACCAAATGGCCACCAACCAGAAAAAAACGCTCATGGCTGAGGGGGGGTTAGATGTTTTGTGGAATTTGACAGTACCCAAGGAATTGAATGGTAACAATTGTATTAAGACGCGGCACTAGTGCCGCGGTTCCCGAAAAAACCCTACTTTTTCAGTCTCAAACATCATGACATGAAATCGATCAGTTTTGCAACCATTCTGCTTTTTACTGTAGGCGCTCTTTTTGCCCAAAAACCTGTTTTCAACATCATTGATTTTGGTGCGGTGCCCAACGGCGTCAAGCTGGCTACCAAAGCCATCCAATGGGCCGTGGATTCGGCGAGTCGTCTTGGAGGCGGTACGGTGCTCATTCCGCCCGGGCAATTTCTGAGCGGCAGTTTTTACCTGAAAAGCAACGTGACCCTACACCTCGCCAAAAATGGCATTTTGAAAGGCAGCACCAGCCGCATGGATTACGAAAAAATAGTGTGGCATGCCCTTGTTTTGGCCAAAGGGCAGGAAAACATTGCCATAACAGGCCAGGGAACCATCGACGGACAAGGTGCAGCCCTGGCAGCCGACGTGGTTCGGCTGGTGAAAGACAGCATCATCATCGATATCTACTGGGGCAACAACCGTCCACACGAACGCGAACGTCCGCAACTTATCGAATTCAATACGTGTAAAAACGTGCTCATCAAAGGCGTCACCTTGCGCAATTCGGCGTGCTGGGTACAAAGCATCGACCGCTGCGACGGCGTGCGCATCGACAGCATCCGCGTAATCAGCATGGCTTATTGGAACAACGACGGCATCGACATCATCGATTCGCGCAACGTGCACATCAGCAACTGCGACATCAATACTGCCGACGACGGTATTTGCCTCAAATCGTCGTTCCCGCCCAACTTTTGTGAAAACATCCTCATCGAAAACTGCCGCGTGCGTTCCAGCGCCAGCGCCCTGAAATTCGGTACTGCGACACGTAGCGGATTTAAAAACGTTACCGTGCGCAACCTCGAAGTGTACGATACTTACCGCTCGGCCGTGGCCATCGAGATCGTCGACGGAGGTTTTTTGGAAAACATCGACATCGGCCACATCAACGCCCGCAATACTGGCAACGCAGTGTTTGTACGTCTGGGCCACCGCAATACCAAAACCGAACCGGGAACCCTGCGCAACGTGCGCATCCACGACATCACGGTGGAAGTGCCCGAGCACCGCCCCGACGAAGGTTACGACTTCCCCGGACCCGAAGTGACCGAGCCACACAACCTCATCCCATCGTCGATCACAGGCATTCCGGGCCACACGGTGCAAGATGTAACACTTGAAAACATCAACATCATATTTGGCGGCGGCGGCAAAAAAAGCAATGTAGAGGTGCCCTTAACGGCGCTCGACAAAGTACCCGAACGCCCGGCTAACTACCCCGAATTTTCCATGTTTGGCGAGCTGCCAGCCTGGGGTTTTTACGTGCGCCACGCCGAAGGTATTACCTTTAAAAACATTACCCTGACTTTGAAAGAATACGATTTTCGGCCTGTATTCGTTTTCGACGATGTAAAGAACCTAACCTTATACAACATCACCGCGCCCGAACCCGCCGAAGGCCCGTCGGTGGTTTTCAACAACGTGCACAAAGCACACATGAAAAAAATGTTCATCGGCAAAAAAGGAGCCACCAACGTGCTTTCATTGGGTGATTGCACCGGCATCAAAACTTCTAAAAATTAATCATGAATCGCCTATTAATCCTGATTTTCGGTTTATTCCTTCCGCTTTTTATGCATGCTGATCCCCGATTGCCCGCCATTTTTGGAAACAACATGGTTTTGCTGCAGCAAAGCGACATCCAGTTTTGGGGCTGGGGAGCCCCCGGTGAACCCCTCACCGTAGAATGTTCGTGGCATTCCGGCATATTGCTGGATGCACCTGTGGACCCTGTCAGCCTGCGCTGGCTGGTCACTTTCAAAACCCCGGCCGCAAGTATGAAACGTTACACCATCACCATCCGTGGAGGCTGGTCCGACATGGTGCTCAAAAACGTGCTGATCGGTGAAGTATGGATCTGCTCCGGCCAGTCGAACATGGAATGGCAACCTTCATGGGGCAACCTCGACATTACGGAAGCCCAATACGCCACTGCCAACGATTCTTCCCTGCGTTTTTTTACCGTGCCGCGCCTTTCTGTCATCGACCCGCAAAACGATTGCAACGGCGCCTGGCAGGTTTCGGCCACCAAAACCATGCGGAATTTCAGCGCAACGGCCTACTTTTTCGGACGCGAACTGCGCGACAAACTCGGCATCCCCATCGCACTCATCAACAGCACCTGGGGCGGTACGCCTGTGGAATCCTGGACTCCGGAAGAACACGTCGCGCCGCTCAACGTTGATCATCCCATCTGGAAATACGGTCGGCCCGGGTCGCTGTACAACGGCATGATCGCTCCGCTTACAACCCTGCAAATCGCAGGTTTTCTGTGGTACCAGGGCGAAACCAACACCTACAACGCTGAGGATTATGCCGATTTGCTGGCGCTGATGGTGCGCGATTGGCGCAAGGACTTCGGCGCCGACAAGCCGTTTTATTACGTGCAAATTGCGCCGTTTCGGTACGTTCGTGTGCGCGAAGGCGCTGTCGTGCGCGACGAGCAGCGCAAAGCACTTGCGCTGATCCCCAACAGCGGAATGATCGTGGTGAGCGACGTCGGGAACATCGAAGACATCCACCCGTCCAACAAAACCGACGTGGGCAAACGCCTTAGTTTGTGGGCCTTGCAAAAACAGTATAAAAAACCGGTAAAAAAGGCACTTTGCGGGCCACTTTTCCGCGATGCTCGTTTTGAAAACGGCGGTGTAAGGGTGCGCTTCGATTTTGCCGAAGGCGGATTAAAAACCCTCAACGGCAAACCACCGACCGATTTCATGGTGGCCGGCACCGACCGAACATTTCATCCCGCACAGGCGCGAATTGAAAACGGAACAGTTTGGGCCTGGTCCGACAGTGTTCCCAAACCTGTCGCCCTGCGTTTTGCTTTTGAAAACACCTCCACACCCAACCTTTGCAATGCCGATGCCTTGCCTGCATCCACTTTCCGAACCGACGACTGGCATGCGCTGCTTCCCAGCATCAACATCGCTTTCCAATATGCTGGTCCGGACGGCAAAGCCCGGGTCAAACTCAGCACAAGCGATTCTTCCTGGATCATTCGTTACCGCACCGACGACGTGGCGCCCAACGCTGCAAGTCCAGTAGCCGACGGCATCATCAGTTTGCCTGTCGGCAAAAATATGCTCGCGCGCTTGTTCCGCACAAACGACGAAGCCGCCGACCGCATCGATACGTTCAGGATTCAACCCAGCATATTGCTCGGGCAGCCCTGCATTTTTCAACCCCAACCCAACAGGAAATACAAACCGGCGAGCGGCGAGCTCAATTTGTCCGACGGCCTTTTGGGCGATACCAACTTCAGCAGCGGCCGTTGGGTGGGTTTCCAAGGCGAAGACGCGGTATTCATGTTCGACCTGGGCAAATCACAACACGTAAAACGTGTATCGCTGCGTTTTTTATCCAACAGCCCCGCTTGGGTCCTGCCCCCTTACAGCACCCGTGTTTGGTTTTCGGAAGACAGCATGAATTTCAAAGGCGGTATCGAGATAAAACTGCCAAAAGCAATTTCCGGCGATCCGGCACACATCCACCAAGTGGACCACTACATCAACCGGGAAACTCGTTTTTTGCGCATTGAGGTGAAAGGACTTGCAGGTTTACCCGAATGGCACAGCGGAAAAGGTGGGAAGGCGTGGTTTTTTGTGGATGAGGTGGTGGTGGAGTGATTAAGCCTTCCCCCTCCGCACAAACTTTTCCCGTATAATCTCCGCAATCGCCCTACCCTCCAGTTTGGTTTCAAGCCAGGAAATGATGTCGAGGTACAGGAACGGCCGGCGCTCGATGGGATCGTATTGGAGCGGTACGAGTTTGTCGTGAAGCACTTTGAACTCACCGATCAGTTCGTGCCGTTGCATGCCGGGAGTTCGGCGAAGGAAGTTCAGGACCTCGCGTTGCACCTGTTGCAGGTCTTCGATGTGCAGCAAAAATCGGTACACGGATTTGATCTGGTATTCCACGAGGGCCATGTTGCCCAGTTCGTAATGGGCGATGAGGTTGAGGAAACGCGCAAAGCACTGGATGTCTGCGCGGTAATCGGGCGTTTTTTGGTTGATGATTTTGTTGAGGTATTCCACCGCACCGTGGTAGTTTTCATTGCCAAAATACAGACATGCGATGCGGTAATAAAACACCAGGATACGGTGGTCGTCCCATCGGTACCGGTCGGTTTCGATGCACTCCACCAACTCAGGAATAAGGTTTACGCCTTCGGCAAAAGTACCTTTGAGGTAATGCAGGTTGATGCGGTGCAGAAAGTGGTAAAGGTGGTAAACACTTTCGGTGTTGTTGTCCTGAAAAACGTCCATTTCGACAGGCGCTTGCTCTAGTTTATGTATAAAATGTTCAATACGCACATAATCGAGGCTGTGAAAAAGCGTATTGAGCAAGTTGTGCAAACCCTTGAGGTAAAGGGGCGCATGAAGGTTTTTCAGTTTCGGATTTTTTTCAAAAAGCTCCACCCAACGCCGGGCATGAAGGTAGCAGGGAGCGAATTCCTGGCAAAGATGGTGCAGCCAAACATGTGCCTGACAGTGGTACACCTTTCCCCAAAAATCAAGTTCGGCGTAGGGTGTTTCAGGGAGGCGCTGGTTGAAAAAATGACGCACTTGCACGTATTCATTGGCGTTGCGGACAAACCCGACTTTTAAAAATAAGCCATACGTCTGAAGCGCCAAGTTAGACCAGGCGCCGGAAGTTGCAATGCGGCGGCTTAGGGCCGACGACTGCTGCGACAACTCAACCGCTCGACCTTCCAAACTGCGCGTGATGTACTGGCTTTCGATCAATTTTTCAAAATCCAGCGCTTCGAGGGCAATGCCGGTGTAGGCACTTTCGAGCGCACGGGTTTTGGCTTTGTCGAGGATGTCGAGACTGGGGCGGTACAAACCTTTGTTGTAGAGCAGCCGGGCGTGGTCGAGCATTTCCCGCAATTGCATGTCCTCGCTTTTCCCAAGCAAGCGCAGGCTGATAAGCAGTTGTCGGTAAAGGTGGGCTTTGAGGTTGGCGATCTGGCTTTTTTTAATGTCCGGAATTTTTTTCAAAACATAGGCCTCGTCGTATGCGCCACGCTGGTCGAGCACTTCAAAAAGTTTCAAAAACAGACTGTTCTCTGCACCTGCGTTGCGGCGGGCAAACAGGTGAAAATGGCGTTTTTCAGCTTTGGTGAGCGACTGAACAAGCGCTAGGAGATCGTCTGTTTTTTGTTTGGGCATCGTATTTAAGTCTCTTTTATCTTATTGAAAATCAAATGTTTGTAAAATAATTTAATGCGTTTAGCTGTCGGAGCCTTGCGGAATTTTGATTTGTCCATCCGCAGCGATCCCGCATACATTTGGAAACACAAAAGAAACACAATCGCATCAGAATTATGGCGCAAACGCAAATTCACATTTTTGATACCACCCTTCGCGATGGCGAACAGGTGCCCGGTTGCAAACTTAATACGGCCCAAAAAATCGCCATCGCACAGTCGCTCGAAACCCTCGGTGTCGACGTCATTGAAGCCGGTTTTCCCATCTCTTCCCCCGGCGATTTCCAGTCGGTACGTGCCGTAGCACATCACATACGCCATGCTACCGTGTGCGCCTTGAGCCGGGCAGTAGAAAACGACATCAAAATAGCGGCCGAAGCGCTTCAAGGTGCCAAACACCCACGCATCCACACAGGCATCGGCGTTTCCGACATCCACATCAAATACAAACTGCGTACTACGCCGCAGGACATCCTGCAGCGTGCAGCAGCAGCCGTGCGTTACGCCAAAAGTTTTGTGGAAGACGTGGAATTTTACGCCGAAGATGCCGGTCGGGCCGACAACGAGTTCCTCGCCCGTGTACTCGAAGTAGCCATTCAAAACGGCGCCACCGTACTTAATATCCCTGACACCACGGGCTATTGCCTGCCCCACCAGTACGGGGCAAAAATCGCCTACCTCATGGCCAATGTACGCGGCATCCACAAAACTACTCTGAGTACCCACTGCCACAACGACCTCGGCCTCGCCACCGCCAACGCCATCGCAGGCGTGGAAGCAGGCGCCCGCCAGATTGAATGCACCATCAACGGTATCGGTGAACGCGCTGGCAACACAGCCCTCGAAGAAGTGGTCATGATTTTGCGCCAGCATGCCGACATGAACTTTTACACCAACGTCAATACCCGACTACTCAACCCCGTGAGCCACCAGGTTTCGGAAACCATGGGCATGCCCGTACAACCCAACAAAGCCATCGTGGGCGCCAATGCTTTCGCGCACTCTTCGGGCATCCACCAGGACGGCGTGATCAAAAAACGCGAAACCTATGAGATCATCGACCCTTTTGAAGTGGGTGTCGACCACTCCAAAATCGTTCTCACCGCCCGCAGCGGCCGCGCAGCCCTCGCCTACAGGGCCAAGTGCATCGGCATCGACCTGATGAAGGACGAACTCGATCAGGTGTACAACGAGTTTTTGATCGTAGCAGACATGAAAAAAGAAGTGAACGACGACGATCTGCTGGTTCTTTGCGCCCAACTTGTTTCAGCTTAACAACAAACAGCATGCACGTATTCTAACATAGAGTATCACAGAGTTTCACAAAGGAAGCACAGAGTTGTCCTCACATGGGAGCAACTCTGTGCTTCCTCTGCAATACTCTGTGATACTCTGTGGTGAAATGCTTACTTAAGCCTATAATTTATGCCAACCTTATTTGATAAAATCTGGAATGCCCACGTCGTGTGCCCCGCCGAAGGAAACCTCGAGGTGCTGTACATCGACCGGCACTTCATCCACGAAGTGACCAGTCCGCAGGCGTTTGACGGACTCCGCCACCGCGGCATTTCCCTGTTCCGGCCCGCACAAACCATTGCCACGGCCGACCACAATGTGCCCACCAGGCATCAGGACCAGCCCATTACCGAGCCGCTTTCGCGTTTTCAGGTGGATAAACTCACCCAAAACTGCCAAGCCTTCGGTGTTGAACTGTATGGCCTAGGCCACCCTTACCAAGGCATCGTGCACGTGATCGGTCCGGAGTTGGGCATCACCCAGCCGGGCATGACCATCGTTTGTGGCGACAGCCACACCTCCACGCATGGTGCTTTCGGAACCATCGCTTTTGGCATCGGTACCAGTCAGGTAGAACAAGTGATGGCCAGCCAGTGCCTGTTGCAAGCCCGACCCAAACGCATGCGCATCAACGTGGAAGGCGATCTTCAGCCGGGCGTAACAGCCAAAGACATCATCCTGTACATCATCGCCAAACTCGGCGTCGCCGGCGGCACAGGTTATTTTGTGGAATACGCCGGCAGCACCATCAAATCTTTGAACATGGAAGGCCGCATGACAGTGTGCAACATGAGCATCGAAATGGGCGCCCGCGGCGGACTCATAGCCCCCGACGAAACCACTTTCGAATACCTGCGCGGCCGCGCTTTCGCACCGCAGGGAGATGCTTTTGAAGAAGCTGTGGCCCAATGGAATACCTTGTACAGCGACGAAAACGCCACCTTCGACCTTGAGCACCATTACCGCGCCGAAAACATCGCTCCCATGATCACCTACGGAACCAATCCCGGTATGGGCATGCGCGTGGGCGATGCAGTGCCGCTCGCTCCTGCCGCGGGCGACAGCCAGGCGTCGTTTGAAAAAGCTTTGCATTACATGGGTTTCACGCCTGGCGAAAACCTGCGCGGAAAACCCATCCAGTACGTTTTCATCGGCAGTTGTACCAACGCGCGCATAGAGGATTTGCGCCAGGTGGCCGCGTATGTCAAAGGTCGCAAAGTGGCCGAAGGCGTCAATGCCATGGTCGTACCCGGTTCGCAACTGGTGGCAGCCGCAGCCATTGCCGAGGGTTTGGACAAAATCCTCATGGAAGCGGGGTTCGATTTCCGCAAACCTGGATGCTCGGCTTGTTTGGGCATGAACGAAGACAAAGTGCCGGCTGGCGCCTATTGCGTGAGCACGTCAAACCGCAATTTTGAAGGTAGGCAGGGCCCTGGTGCGCGCACCATCCTCGCTTCGCCACTTACCGCCGCCGCCGCTGCCATCAATGGTTGCATCACCGATCACCGTCAATCCGCCAACTAAGCCATGGAAAAATTCACCACCGTACGATCCACTGCAGTACCCATGCCCTTGGAGGATATTGATACCGACCAGATCATCCCGGCACGTTTTCTAAAAGCCACGACAAGAGAGGGTTTTGGAGAAAATTTGTTCCGCGACTGGCGCTTTGCGCCCGATGGCACACCGCACACCGATTTTGTTTTGAACAATCCGATTTATGGCGGACAAATTCTTGTTGCAGGTAAAAATTTCGGTTGCGGCAGCAGCCGCGAGCACGCTGCCTGGGCCATCCAGGACGCCGGTTTCCGCGTTGTGGTGTCGAGCTTTCATGCCGATATTTTTCGTGGAAATGCACTCAACAACGGTCTTTTACCTGTGCAGGTGAGTCTGGAATTTTTGTTCAAAATGTTTTCCGCCATAGAGGCCAATCCGAAAGCCGTTTTTACCGTAGACCTTGAAAAACAAACCCTCCGCATCGAGGCGATGAACCTTGAAGAAACGTTCAACATTGATCCTTTCCGAAAAAAATGCCTGATCAACGGGTACGACGACATCGACTACCTGCTGAGCCTGAAGTCTAAAATTGAAGCCTTCGAAAGCAAATGCCTCGAACTTGCAACACAACCCATCTGAACATGATCCTTCAACTTGCTATACTGCCCGGGGACGGAATCGGGCCCGAAGTGACCGCACAAGCCGTGGCCGTGCTCAACGCCGTGGCCGAGCGTTTTGAACACTCGATCCAATATACTTACGCCGACGTGGGCGCCGTTGCCATCGAACAGCATGGCGATCCGCTGCCCTCCGAAACGCTGCAGATTTGCCTCGAAGCCGACGCCATTTTGTTCGGCGCCATCGGTCACCCGCGTTACGACAACGACCCTTCGGTGCCCGTACGCCCGGAACAAGGCCTGCTGCGCCTGCGAAAAAGTTTGGGCCTGTTCGCCAACATCCGTCCAGTTGCTGCTTTTCCGGGCCTGGACCATCTTTCACCCCTGCGACCCGAACGGTTGCAAGGTGTGGATATGGTGATTTTTCGTGAGCTCACCGGAGGCATCTATTTTGGAGAAAAAGGCAAAACGGACGACAGCGCCTACGACCACTGTACCTACACGCGCGCTGAAATCGAACGTATTGCCCACTTGGCTTTTGCTTCGGCAACCAGAAGGCGTGGAAAACTTACGCTGGTGGACAAGGCCAATGTTTTGGAAACCAGCAGACTGTGGCGCAAAGTGGTGACCGAAATGGCTGCCAGCTACCCCAAAGTAACCTTGGATTGGATGTACGTCGACAATGCCGCCATGCAGCTCATTCAACAACCGGCAAGTTTCGACGTGGTGCTTACGGAAAACATGTTCGGCGATATTTTGTCCGACGAAGCCAGCGTCATCACTGGCTCGCTTGGCATGTTGCCTTCGGCGTCAATCGGTGAAAAAACCGCACTTTACGAACCCATCCACGGTTCGTATCCGCAGGCTGCCGGCAAAGACATTGCCAATCCGCTGGCAGCCATCCTTTCGGCGGCCATGCTGCTGGAAGACGCCGGTTTGACCGAAGACGCTGCTTGTGTAAGAGAGGCCGTGCGCGCAAGTCTGGAAGCAGGCGTAGTTACGGCCGATTTGCACCCTGAAAAAGTGAGCCGGTGTTCTGAAGTCGGACATTGGATTACCAACCATGTTTTACAACACGTTCCTGCTTAGTGCCGCGTCCCAGTGAAGCGAGGGAACTTTTCATCCGCCTTCGGGCGGCAAAAAACAAACACCATGTATTACAACGCCGACAGCATCATTTTTCTCGACGGCCAATGGAAGCCGGCGGCCGAAGCCAACACCAGTTTGTACGGTCAGACCCTTCATTACGGCAACGGCGTTTTTGAAGGAATCCGGGCGTACAATACCACGCAGGGTACCCATGTTTTCAAAGCAGAGGAACACTACCGGCGTATGGCGTATTCGGCTGGACGCATGCATTTGCCCATGCTTTACACGGCTGAAGAACTTACCGAAATAAGCTACGCCTTGCTGGAAAAAAACGGTTTGTCCGACGCTTACATCCGGCCCCTGCTATTCGGTGCACCCAACATGTCACTCACCCCACCCTCTAAAACACACTTATTCATGTGTGCCTGGACGTGGGGAAAACTCTTGGGTGAAAAACCGGTGCGGCTAGGCATTTCTTCCATCCGCCGTCCGCACCCCGAATCGTGTTTTGTAGACGCCAAAGTGACCGGCCATTACACCAATTCCATCATTGCCGGCACCGATGCCCGAAGTCGGGGATACGACGACGCCCTTTTGCTCGACACGGGTGGTTACGTGGCCGAAGGCCCTGGCGCCAACTTTTTTATGGAAAAAGACCAGGTTCTCTACACGCCGCCTTCGGGTCACATTTTGCCAGGCATAACCCGATTTACCATCCTGAAACTTTGCCGCGAACACGGCATCACGGTACGGGAAAGGAACATCCACCCTTTGGAACTGCGCGAAGCCGACGGCGCTTTTTTTACCGGCACCGCCGCTGAAGTGACGGGCATCGAATCCATCGACGGGTTTACATTCCAACGGCCCTGGACCAACAGTTTGGGCGAAGCCTTACAAAAAATGTACAAAGCGAAAGTGCTTTTGCAGGACGTGCCGGAACTCTACCTCTGATCAGGACTTGTTCCGAGTTTTTCAAGAGGGATCTGGATTGCTGGACTTAATTTTCAGGATGCGTTGTTTATAAGTTTCATTTTTAAAAATATTTTTTTTTAACAAAACTCTCAAAATCAAGGCGTTGCAAGTACTTAAACGCTGCGGCACCAGGCAAAGCAATGCCTTTTTTATACCATGGACTATCCTTTGAAAAAATACAGCTACCTCGTGAGCCTCGACGACAGCCAGCCTGCCAGTCAGGCCATGTTGTTCGGCACGGGCCTTACCGAAGAAGACATGCGCAAACCTTTTGTTGGTGTTGCCAGCAACTGGTATGAAGGCAACACCTGCAACATGCACCTGCGCGACCTCGCTTCGATGGTGAAAAATGGCGTTCGCGACGCCGGTATGGTGGGGCTCGAATTCACCACCATCGGTGTAAGCGACGGCATTGCCAACGGCACCGAGGGCATGAGGTATTCATTGGTTTCGCGCGAAATCATCGCAGACAGCATTGAGGCGGTCATGGGTGCGCATTATTACGACGCGCTCATCGTGTTGCCCGGCTGCGACAAAAACATGCCCGGCGCCGTGATGGCCATGCTGCGGCTCAACCGTCCTGCCATCATGGTGTACGGCGGCACCATTGCCACAGGCGAACACGCCGGAAAAAAGCTCAACATCGTAAGCGCTTTTGAGGCGTTGGGAGAAAAATACGCCGGCACCATTAGCGAAGAGGATTTCAGGGCCGTGATTCGGAACGCTTGTCCGGGCCCCGGCGCCTGCGGCGGCATGTATACCGCCAACACCATGTCGAGTGCCATCGAGGCCATGGGACTATCGCTGCCGTACAGCGCCTCCAACCCCGCCCTGAGCGCTGACAAACACGCCGAATGTTTGGCAGCAGGCAAGGCTTTGTACAACCTACTGGAACACGACTTAAAACCGCTCGACATCGTGACCCGCGAATCGCTGGAAAACGCCTTGCGCGTGGTTGTGGTGCTCGGCGGTAGCACCAATGCCATTTTGCACCTTTTGGCCATCGCCCAAACGGCAAGCATACCGTTTAGTTTGCGCGATGTACAGGCCATTTCTGCCCAAACACCTGTTTTGGCCGACATGAAACCGTCAGGACGTTACCACATGGAAGACCTCCATACCATCGGCGGCGTTCCTGCCGTGATGAAATATTTACTGGAAAAAAACATGCTGCACGGCGATTGTTTGACCGTAACCGGCAAAACCGTGCGTGAAAACCTGGCCGATTTACCCGGATTGCCCAAAGGACAGGACATCATTGCGCCCTTGAATGAGCCTTTGCAAGCGACAGGTCACCTGCGTGTGCTTTATGGCAACCTCGCCGAAGAAGGCAGTGTAGCCAAAATTACCGGCAAGGAAGGTGAACGATTCGAAGGACCTGCCATCGTGTTCAACAACGAATTTGAATGCATTGAAGGCATACGTGCAGGTCGTGTACAGTCGGGCCACGTGGTGGTGATCCGTTACGAAGGTCCGCGCGGCGCTCCAGGCATGCCCGAAATGCTCAAACCTACCTCCGCCCTGATGGGCAAAGGATTGGGCAAAGACGTGGCGCTCATCACCGACGGACGTTTTTCCGGCGGAACCCACGGCTTTGTGGTGGGCCACATCTGTCCGGAAGCCTTCGACGGAGGTTTGCTGGCTTTACTTCAGGACGACGACAACATTGTGATCGATGCGGCCAACAACCACATTGAAGCGGTTTTAACAAAAGAAGAGATCGCCCGCCGCAGGCAGGCATGGAAACAACCCGATTTCAAAATCAAAAATGGTGTTTTGTACAAATATGCACGACAAGTCTCTAATGCCAGCCTCGGCTGTGTTACCGACCTTTGACAGCAACGCCATCGGCACCAACCCCTGGCCCGAAATATCGGGCGCTCAGGCACTCATGCAGGCGCTGGTTGCCGAAGGCGTGACCACGTTTTTCGGATACCCCGGCGGCGCCATCATGCCCATTTACGACGCTTTGTTCGACTATGTCGACAACCTCAACCACGTGCTTGTTCGCCATGAACAAGGTGCTATTCACGCCGCCCAGGGTTATGCGCGCACCAGCGGTAAAACCGGCGTGGTGTTCGCAACAAGTGGGCCGGGGGCCACCAACCTCGTGACCGGACTGGCCGATGCGCTTATCGACAGCACACCCGTGGTGTGCATCACCGGGCAAGTTTTTGCCCATCTTTTAGGCACCGATGCTTTCCAGGAAATCGACGTGATCAACATCACCATGCCGATAACCAAATGGAATTGCCAAGTGACCGACGCCTCCGAATTGCCCGAAGCCATTGCCAAAGCGTTTTACATCGCCCAAAGCGGCCGGCCAGGTCCGGTGGTCATAGACATCACCAAAAATGCGCAAATCCAACTGTTTCGTTGTCCTCCATACCAGCCTTGCAAACACATCCGCAGCTACCGGCCCAAACCCATCGTGCGCCAAACGTACATCGCCGAGGCCGCGGCATTGATCAACCAGGCTGAAAAGCCATTCATATTGTTTGGTCAGGGCGTTATCCTTGGTAATGCCGAAAAGGAGTTTCGTGCTTTTGTGGAAAAAAGCGGCATCCCGGCCGCATGGACACTGCTTGGACTGGGCGCCCTACCCACCGACCATCCGCTCAACGTGGGGATGCTCGGCATGCATGGCAACTACGGTCCGAACGTTCTCACCAACGCCTGCGATGTGCTCATTGCCGTGGGCATGCGTTTCGACGACCGTGTGACCGGACGTCTGGACAAATACGCCCGGCAAGCTAAAGTCATACACCTCGACATCGATCCGGCAGAAATAGACAAAAACGTAAAATCCACCGTGCCCGTTTGGGGCGATTGCAAGGAAACCCTGCCTTTGCTCACCAAAGCGATTGAAGGGAAAACCTACCCGGCCTGGTTGGAGCTTTTCCACCAACATGCCCACGAAGAATTGGAAACGGTGATTGAACCGGAAATGAATCCTGCGGAAGGTCCGATAACCATGGCCGAAGTGATCCGAATTCTCAACGAACTCACCCTCGGCGAAGCAGTGATCGTAACCGATGTTGGCCAGCACCAAATGGTGGCGAGCCGTTATGCACAATTTAACCGCACCCGCAGCAACGTTACTTCGGGCGGACTCGGCACTATGGGTTTTGCCCTACCGGCGGCCATCGGCGCCAAATTCGGGGCGCCGCACCGCACGGTGGTTTGCATTGCCGGCGATGGTGGTTTTCAAATGACCCTGCAGGAACTCGGCGTGATCCAGCAAAGCGGTCTGAACGTGAAAATCCTTGTGCTCAACAACCGTTTCCTCGGTATGGTGCGACAGTGGCAGGAACTGTTCAACGACCGCAGGTACTCCAGTGTGGACATCATCAGTCCAGATTTCCCCCTGCTCGCCTCCGCCTACGGCATACCGGGCACTTGTGTGGAAGAACGGAAAAACCTTCGTGATGCCCTTGTTACCATGATCGAAACACAAGGCGCATACCTGCTGGAGGTAAAAACTGGCAAAGAGAACAACGTTTTTCCCATGGTTCCCCAGGGGTGCAGCGTTTCTGAAATACGCCTGAAATAAAAACGGCAGCCATGAAAAAGGAATACACCATCACCGTTTATACCGAAAACCATGTCGGCTTGCTCACGCGTTTGGCCATCCTGTTTTCGCGGCGAAAAATCAATGTCGACAGTTTGAATACCTCCCCAAGCGAGGTGCCGGGCATTCACCGTTTTACCATCGTGATCAACGAAAGTGTGGACACCGTGCGCAAATTGTCCAGTCAAATGGAAAAACAAGTTGACGTTTTGCGCGCCTTTTACAACACCAGCGACGAAATCGTTTGGCAGGAACTGGCCTTGTATAAGGTACCCACCGACGAAATTACCGAAAAAGTACAGGTGGAACGGCTTTTGCGCGAATACGGTGCCCGAGCGGTGGTAATCAGAAAAGACTATACGGTTTTTGAAACCACAGGACACCGCGAAGAAACCGACCGCCTCATCCAAGTTTTGGAACCGTACGGACTCATCGAGTTCGTGCGCAGCGCAAGGGTGGCGATCATCAAGGCGAGTAAAGGGTTTCATGCACAATTAATTGATTTTTACGAAGTCGACAGTCGACTTTAAACTTTAAACTTTAAACTTATGGCACTCATCAATTTCGGAGGCACCGTAGAAGAGGTCGTCACACGCGAAGAATTTCCCATGGAAAAAGCACGTCAGATACTTAAAAATGAAGTTGTGGCCATCCTTGGCTATGGCGTTCAGGGGCCCGGACAAGCGCTCAACTTGCGAGACAACGGCATCAACGTGATCGTTGGCCAGCGCCCGGGTACTGCAAGCTGGTACAAAGCTGTAAACGATGGCTGGGTCCCGGGCGAAACCCTTTTCCCCATCGAAGAAGCTGCCAAACAAGGTACCATCGTCCAGTTTTTACTTTCCGATGCAGGACAGATCCAGGCTTGGCCATCCATCCTTCCGCACTTAACACCCGGCAAAGCGCTGTATTTTTCGCACGGCTTCGGCATCACCTTTAAAGAGCAAACCGGTATCGTACCTCCTTCAGGCATCGACGTGATCCTTGCCGCCCCGAAGGGATCAGGTACAACCGTACGCCGTCTCTTTTTGCGGGGCGAGGGTATCAACGCAAGTTATGCCGTGTATACCGACGCTACGGGTCGCGCCACCGAACGCGCCATCGCCCTGGGTATCGCAATCGGCTCGGGGTACTTGTTCAAAACCGATTTTAAAAAAGAAGTGTACTCCGACCTGGCAGGCGAACGCGGTACCCTCATGGGTGCCATCGCAGGCATTTTTGAAGCACAATACCAGGTACTGCGCGCCAACGGCCACACACCTTCAGAAGCTTTCAACGAAACGGTGGAAGAACTCACCCAAAGCCTCATGCCCCTTGTGGCCGAAAACGGCATGGACTGGATGTACGCCAACTGTTCCACCACCGCCCAACGCGGAGCGTTAGACTGGCGCCACAAGTTCCGCGAAGCTACCCTTCCGGTGTTTGAAGAACTGTACAAAAGCGTGGCTACGGGCCAGGAAAGCAAACGTGTGATCGATACCTGCAGCCAACCAGATTACCGCGAAAAACTCGACGCCGAACTCGCCGAAATGCGCGAAAGCGAACTTTGGCAGGCAGGTAAAGCCGTGCGCAGTTTGAGGCCGGGGAAACCGGTAAAAAAAGAGGAGCTCGTTTGAATCGAATTTACCACATTAGTCACATAGGTATACATTAGAACACATTGGTTTTATTCTTTTATGTGTTCTAATGTATACCTATGTGACTAATGTGGTAAATTATCTAAATGTGTATTTGATCTGTACAATCCCATTCGACTAAAGTCTCCCACAAAAACCGGACTGCCGACTGCCGACTTAACCGACCACTTCTTAAACTTCCGTTGTCATAAACTGCTTCTCATAAAGATCCCTGTATTTGCCTTCATCCAGGGCGAGCAACACTTCGTGGGAACCAAATTCGCGCACTTCACCTTTCTCCAGCACGA
>JBBSDH010000021.1:0-31042 GCA_038249605.1 Chitinophagales bacterium
GAATCGCAGGATGTGCAGCCGGGCGTGTACACCTGGGTTGCGCAGGTACGGCAGCGTGGGCGTGAGGGCAGGGTAGCGGGCGGGGTGGCGGTGGTGCGTTAACCTGTAGCTATTTCCAACAAAAATAAGGCATACACCATCACCAATAAAAATCCTTCCCAGGAGGAAATACGTTTGTCCTGCGTAAGCATGTAAAAAAACAAGCCGGATGCCGCCATCACTGGCAAAGAAAAGGTAAGCAGGTTTTCAGGCACGTGGATGACTCCGAAAGCAGAAGTAACTGCAGGAATCATCAGGGAGTTGAAAACACAGGAGCCTAAAACGTTGCCAATGGCCATTTCCGCTTTGTCCTGCCGTATGGCGCTGATGCTGACAGCAAGTTCGGGCAGGGTGGTGCCGAGCGACAACACCGTGAGCGCCACGATGCTTTTGGGAATGCTAAAGGCTGCCGCTATGGCCTCCACTGCTTTTACGGTATAATCGGCGCCGAAATAAATGCCCACTGCCGCTGCCATTAATACAACGGCCGCTTTTTTTGGAAATAATTTGGTCGTTTCGTAGTGTTCGAGGGTCACGTCTTCACCGTTGCTGCCTTTGATAAGGTAAAAACTGTACAGTAGAAAAACAACCAAACCGGCGAAACCTTCAAGGAAAGTGATTTCCCCATCGTGGGCCATAAGGTAAAAAATAAAAAAACTGCCCAGAAGGAAATGAAGGTCAATGTAAATGTAGGAGCTTCGAAGCGCAATTGTACGCCAATTCAAACCGACCGACAAACCAGTAACCAGCAGCAAATTGGAAATGTTCGAACCCATGATGTTGCCGGGTACGATCTCCGAAGCACCTTTGCTGACCGACAGCACACCCGAAACCAGCTCGGGCAGCGATGTGCCGATTCCAATGATGAAAACACCGATTACAAAATCGGGCATATTCAGCCAAGCGCCTATTTCACTGGCGGCATTGGTGAATTTTTTGGCAGCAAATAGCAGAAGTATCAAGGCAGGTATAAAAATCAGGATTTCGGTTGACATGGTACAGTTTCTAATTTTTTCTGAATGCAAAATTGGAAAAAATCGCCACCTGCAACGTATGGTTGTTTTCAAAAGCCGTACCGTTGGATTTTACAATGTACTGGTTCATGTACCCCAGCTCCAAACGTCCCACTTTTGGGAACTGGTAACCCAATGCCACGTATGCCCGGTTTTGGTCCAAAAGGTTCAAACCCACGTTTTCTCCAAAGTTGATCATAATCTCGTCGTAAGCGGTGATGTACAGCGATCGGTCAACGATGGTTTTTCCTCTAAACGGCACAGAAATGCGGTTGAGCAAACGGAAACGGTTGGTATACACCGCATCACCGGGTTCAAAGGTGTTTCCAGAAGTCAAAACCGGACTATTCACGAAACGTTGCTCCAACCTGAAACGACTCACCCACTCGATGGCGCCCATCTGGTTTTTTACCTGCAACTGCTGCCAGATGCGGTGCTCGGGAAACGTTGCAGCCGCCGGCTGTTCGCCGTAGGGATAGGTTTCGATGAATGCGTAACCGGCCGTGGCAAAGGCCTTCGGGCCAAAGTGGTAGTTCACACCCGTGCGCAACAACAATTGCTGGGGCGACTCAAAACCGTCGGCCCTGCGCCATTGGGCTTCAAGGTGCACGCCCCAATGTTCAGAAACTTTGTGGGTGCCGAAATACATCAGCCAGGCATTGTACTGGGTAGCAACCGTTTTGGATTGCGCCGAAAGCGTAAGTTGTGCTGCAATGAATAACGCAACGAGTAGGCATTTTTTCATAAAAAATAAAGTTAGTTGTGTGGCAAAGGTAAGGCCACCACATGGTCGTTTTCAAACGGTGCTTATGGAAAGGGAGTTTTTGTTGGGTAATCTGGATTTCACCATGCCTCCCGCATCTCCTCCAAAACCCGCTGCATTTCCTCTTTCCAAACCTTGCCGCTTCCGGTAAAATGATTGTTCATAAAAGCGAAAATCAGCACCTTTCCGCTTTTACCCACCAAATAGCCGCTCAAACACTGAACACCCCCCATCGAACCCGATTTGGCGTACACATACGGTTCGCCATCCAAACCCGGGTACCAATCCACCAACGTGCCATCACGGCCGCCAGCTGGGAAAAGTTTGAACAGTTTTTCCGGTCCTTGTTCTACCCATAAGGCATTCAAAACACCGGCCAAATAGCGCGGCGTAACAAGGTTGTACCGCGACAACCCCGATCCGTCAACCCAACGGGGCTGGTTCGGCAAACCGGCCCAAAGCGTATCCTTCGCCCAATTAATGACGGCGCTTACATCGGCCTTGCGACTGTGCTCCAAGGCAGCCGAAAGCAGAAGCTGTTCGGCAAAACCATTGTTGCTGCGGTGCATCATGTTGCGGTAAACCGTATCGACCGGACAAACACGCCAGGTATTTGGTGGCAGTTCGGGCGCAAGCACGTCGAGGAACTCCAGCTTTAGGCTGTCGTTAAGGAGTTTGGAGGCCAGGGAGCGTGGATTGAACAGCGGAGCCGTCACCACATCGCCCACTTTGTAGCGGTGGTAAGTGGTAGGTACCAGCACTTTGCCGTTCAGTTCGTTTTGGCGTTGAACGCGACCTTCCACGAGTTCGATCAGACTGTCCTGCACCAACCGTGGCGTACATTGCCAGCGGCCATTGGGCCTCAATCGCAGGTGCATTAAGTTGCCGTAAAGCGGCAAGTCGGTTATTTCAGGCGAATAAGACAACGTGAAGTCGTCCCATGCCCAGCCTTTGCCCCAGCGAGGCGCCTCCTGGGGAGGGTAGCGCAAGAGGTAGCGGTGGGCATAGGGATGCTCGAACAAAAACGTCGGTTTAGGTTGCCATGCCTGAAATTCAGGATGCAGCCAGGTAGGGTCGCCGCCGCCGCTCATGGCGAAAAAACCGAACGGATCAGCGCTGTCGCCTTCGTTGAAACGGTAATAGAGTCGGGTTAGGGTATCGGGCAACAAAGCCAAACAGGCGCCCAGGGTCAGGATTTTGGTGCAGGAACCCGGGGTGAAATACTTGTCGGCGTTGCGTTCGTACAACACTTTCCCCGAAGCGGCATCCTGAACGATGAAACCGCTGTAGGAACGGGTAAATACGGCCGAGTTGTTGATGATTCCAGCCATCGATTTGTTTAGCCGACGGGCGGGCGAGCAAGCTGCCAGGAGAAGAGAAACGGTGATTAACAGGGTGTAGACGTGCTTCATGGCGCAAAAATCATGAAAAAATGCGTTTGATATCATTCTCCAAAAAATAGATATCAAAAATTTGATCGTTGCTAAGCAGATTAATTTTTTCGCACAATGCTTGCGAGACAATTAATCTGCCGAATGGATCCTTATGGTGGAAAGGCAGTTCCATTTCCCATAACCAATTGATTTCGTACAAAAATCGCAAGAATATTGTTGAAAAACATACAGTTTCGCGAGACATAAATTTTGCTCAATTAGGCATGAGGAGGGCGAAATGCGGGACATTATAATCGACGAATAACGACATTGAGCGAAAAATAGGGCCGCGAAACTGTATGTTATTCACAGGCCGCGGCACTTGACTTATACAGAGCTTTCGTTACGCAAAAAACGACTCCACAAACGCCCTTTTGTTGAAAATTTGCAATTTATCGATGCTTTCGCCCACTCCGATGTAACGGATGGGAATTTTAAACTGGTCGCTGATGCTGATGGCTACGCCGCCTTTGGCCGTGCCGTCGAGTTTGGTGAGGGCAAGTGCGGTAATGGGCGCTACTTCGGTAAACTGTTTGGCCTGCTCCTGCGCATTTTGTCCGGTGGAAGCGTCGAGCACGAGCAACACGTCGTGCGGTGCGCCGGGCAGCATTTTATCGATGGACCGGTGTATTTTACCCAGTTCCTGCATGAGGTGCGACTTGTTGTGCAACCTGCCTGCGGTATCGATGATGGCCACGTCGCAGTTGTTTTGAAGGGCGTATTGGGTGGTTTCGTAGGCCACGGCGGCCGGATCTGCGTTCATGCCTTTGCTGTAAAAATCGCAACCCACACGGTTCGCCCAGATGTTGAGTTGGTCCACGGCGGCGGCACGGAAGGTGTCGGCTGCGCCAAGCACTACTTTGTAGCCCTGTTGTTTGAGCTGGTAGGCGAGTTTGCCGATGGTGGTGGTTTTGCCCACACCGTTGACACCGATAACGAGCAGTACGTACGGACGTTTGCCGGCAGGGATACTGAAATCCTCTACGTCTTCGGTGTTGTTTTCAGCAAGCAGTTGTACGATTTCATCGCGGAGGATGGCGTTCAGTTCGTTGGTGTTGATGTATTTGTCGCGGGCCACCCGTTCTTCGATGCGTTCGATGATTTTGATGGTGGTATCAAGGCCTACATCGGAGGTGATCAGGATGTTTTCCAACTCGTCGAGCACCTCTTCATCCACCGTACTTTTGCCGGCTACAGCCCGGCTTATTTTTCCGAGAAAGCTTTCCTTGCTTTTTTCAAGGCTTTTATCGAGGTCTTCTTTTTTGTCTTTGTTGAAAAATTTATCAAAAAATCCCATATCGGTTGCGTTGTTGTTGTTGGGGTAAAAACAAATACAACGCAAAAGTACGTCTACTTTTGAGCAAGTTTCTGTGAATCAACCTTATTTGAACGGTAAAAAATCAGATTTCCCCGTAAACGCGGCGAACAGATTCCAAAACGGCACTTTTTTTACGCCTCGAAACTTCGATGCTTTCTCCGTTTTCGAGGATGAGGTAACCGCCTTCACCCCGGATGTAAGTTTTCATGTAGTTCATGTTCACGATGTGGCGTTTGTGAACACGCACGAAATTGAGACGAATGAGGGTATCCTCAAATGCTTTGATGGTACGGCTTGCGGTGATTCGATCTCCGTCCTTAAGCATAAAATGGGTGTAGTTGTCTTCCGCTTCAAGACGCACGATGTCCGCAAGGCGTATAAAGTGCACTCCGTCGACGCCCGAGATGCCGATTTTTTCAAAAGCGTTGGGTGCGGCGGGATTATAATTCTGTTGTAAAACTTCAATGCGCTGTTTGGTTTCCAAGGCCGATTTGCCGGGTTGTATGCGGCCAACAGCGCGTTTCAGATCTTCCGGATCGATGGGTTTGAGCACGTAATCGACGGCAGAAAATTCGAAAGCACGCAAGGCGTATTCCTCGTAGGCGGTTACAAAAATGATGTCAAATGGAATTTCTTCGAGTTCCTTCAGCCCCTTAAATACGTTTCCGTCGCTGAGGTTGATGTCGAGAAAGGCTACATCAAAGGGGCCCGATTTTTCGTCGTTGCACAGTTTGATCAGGTCGGCATTGGTGCCGCCTGTGGCTTTCACCTCTACGTCCGGACAATGTTTGGCCAGTGCATTGAGCAGGTTGGTAAGCCCGTGGGCTTCGTCTTCGATGATAAGTGCTCGGGTCATAGGGAGGGTAAGGTAGGCGATTAAATAATCAGAGCGTTTTGATTTTGATGCGTGCGCCGAACAGGAGAGAGCCGTCGGTGTCGCCGTTCAGTGTCCGAATTTGGGTCAGGGGCACATTGTATTGGCGTGCAATGTCCTGCAAGGATTCGTTTCGGCCCACCGTATGCCATTGGTATTCTACGCTTGCGGTGGCGCCTGAGGTTTTAGCGGGCGTTGTTGCGGCGGGTTTGTTAACTGGAGGAGGTGTTGTTTGTGGTTTGTTCGTAGCGGCCGGGGTATCTGGCTTGGGTTTGGCTGTTGTGGCTGTAGTGGTGGTTGCCACAGGTTTGGGTTTGGCAGCGGTAGTTGCAGGGGCTGCGGGCGATTCGATTTGCAGGTTGGTATGGCGTTGAACGATCACCGGGCGCCAAACATTGAGTTGCTGACCTACGTACAGGTGGTCGGAAATGAGGTTGTTCCAGGATTTGAGATGGTCGGTGCTTACGCCAAGCGCTTGGGCGAGGCGGGCTACATGGTCGGGTTTTTGCACCGTAAGACTTGTTTGCCAGTAACGGCCGTCGCCCAGATTGGTTGGAGGAACAGTGCCTCCGGTATTTTCATCCAGGGCATATTTGTTGCCGCCGAGTCCGTTAAGGTAATACACAAAAGCGCCCATCACACGCTGGGGCAGGATGACGTAATTGCCTTCTTTGCTGGTGGGCACGTAATAACGTTTGTAGCCAGGGTTGAGGGCGGCAATTATGCCGTAATCAATACCGGTGGCATCGGCGATGGCCCTGAAGCTCACACTATCGTACACTTTGATGTAGGTGGTAACCTGCTGGTCGAGGTCCGGGTTGTTGGGTTCGAGGCCGTGGAGGGAGAAAAAGTTGCAAATGTAGGATGCTGCAATAAAGGCGGGAACGTAGTTGCGCGTTTCTTCGGGCAGGTACCGTTGGATGACCCAGAAATTGTTGCTGTGGGCTTTTTTGATGGCGTTGTTCACGCGTGTAGGACCGCTGTTGTAGGCTGCGAGGGCGAGGGCCCAGTCGTTGTATTGTTTGTAGAGGTGTTTGAGGTAGCGTGCTGCTGCGTCGGTGGCCTGTACTGGGTCGATGCGTTCGTCGATCACGCCGTTTTGCTGGAGGCCGTAATCGAGGCCGGTGTACGGCATGAATTGCCAGAGGCCCGTAGCGCCTACCTTTGATACAGCTTTGGCATTGAGGGCTGATTCTACTACGGCGAGGTATTTGAGGTCGTTGGGCAAGCCGTGTTCGCGCAGTTTTTCTTCAAAAAGAGGAAAATACGTCATGCGTCTTCCAAGCATGCTGCGTGTTTTGTCGGGTTTGTTTTGCACGTAGGTTTTGATGTAACCTTTAACCACGGCATTCACCCTGGGCGTTATGCAGGCATTGCTGAGTTGGTTAAGGCGTTCGCCCAATTGTGCATCGGTGACCAAAGCACCAGCAGCGGGCTTTACGACAGCTATTGGCGCGTCGCCCGGGAGGTTGATGGCGGCGTCCTGGGCGAAGAGGGCGACGGGCAGGGTCAGCAAAAGGATTGCTACCCCGAGGGTAAAGTTAATTTTCAGCATGTGTAAGGAAACCAAATGAGTGAGTAAAGGCTTCACTGGATTAAAGATGGCTGAAACGCGGAGAAACATATTTTATTTTGCCGGCACGGCGCAAACAGTATACTTTAACATTAAAACGGAGTAGAATGTTCAGAATCGCACAAAAGTGGGGATTTTGGACGAATTTTAATAATTTCGGTTGAAAAAATAGACCCATCCTTCTGAAGTCATAGACTCCGTTTTTTCCACATGTCACCTTTTAGTTAATAAATCGACGCTTCAAGCTGCAATTTTGACACAAAAAGCACTTTTATCCGATCTGAAACCGGATTTTCAAAATTTTATTTCGAATAACTTTTCAGGAGAAAACGTGCCGCACTTTTTTGAAAGAACTTTCTGAAGAAAAATGAGGGGAAATGGAATTTTTTAAACCGGTGCTGCTTACTTTTGCGCGGTTTTTCAATTAAGGCGTACAAAACAGGTTTTTTTCGACCTGTCAGGGGCCATTCAATATCACTCGAACATCTTATGGCTAATACCGGTCGTATCAAACAAATCATCGGCGCTGTAGTCGACGTCGACTTCAGCGGTCCCGACAGCAAACTGCCCGAAATCCTCAACGCTCTCGAGCTCAAACGCCCCGACGGCAACACCGTGGTGCTTGAAGTTCAGCGTCACCTCGGCGAAGATGGTGTGCGCACCATTGCCATGGACTCCACCGACGGTCTCATGCGCGGCGTGGAAGTAGTCGATACCGGCTCTCCCATTGCCATGCCAGTTGGCGAAGAAGTTCGCGGCCGCCTATTCAACGTTGTAGGCGAAGCCATCGACGGTATCGGCGAAGTGAAAAAAGGCGAAAACGCCTATGTGATCCACCGCAAACCCCCGGCTTACGAAGACCTTTCCACCGAACGCGAAATCCTGTATACAGGCATCAAGGTCATCGACCTGATCGAACCTTACGCAAAAGGTGGTAAAATTGGTTTGTTCGGCGGCGCCGGTGTAGGTAAAACAGTGTTGATCATGGAGCTCATCAACAACATTGCCAAAGCTTACGACGGTATGTCGGTTTTCGCAGGTGTGGGTGAGCGTACCCGCGAAGGCAATGACCTGCTGCGCGAGATGATCGAATCCAACGTAATCAAATACGGCGACGAATTCCTCCACTCCATGGAAGAAGGCGGCTGGGACCTCAGCAAAGTAGACATGGCAGAACTGCGCAAATCGCAGGCTACCCTGGTGTTCGGTCAGATGAACGAACCACCTGGCGCCCGTGCCCGCGTAGCCCTCTCCGGCCTCACCATGGCCGAATATTTCCGCGACGGCGACCTCAGCGACCCGTCGGGCGGCCGCGACATCCTGTTCTTCGTCGACAACATCTTCAGATTCACCCAGGCAGGTTCGGAAGTATCGGCTCTGCTCGGTCGTATGCCTTCGGCCGTAGGTTACCAGCCCACGCTGGCCACCGAAATGGGCCTGATGCAGGAACGCATCACCTCCACCAAACGTGGCTCGATTACTTCGGTACAGGCCGTTTACGTACCTGCGGATGACCTTACCGACCCGGCTCCTGCAACCACCTTTGCCCACCTTGACGCCACCACCGTACTCAGCCGTAAAATCGCCTCACTCGGTATCTACCCAGCCGTTGACCCGCTCGACTCCACGTCGCGTATCCTTGACCCCAAGATCATCGGCGACGAGCACTACAACTGCGCCCAACGTGTGAAACAAATCCTGCAACGTTACAACGAACTTCAGGACATCATCGCCATCTTGGGTATGGAGGAACTTTCGGACGAAGACAAACAAACCGTCAACCGCGCCCGCCGCGTTCAACGCTTCCTGTCGCAACCCTTCCACGTGGCCGAACAGTTCACCGGCATGAAAGGAGTACTCGTTCCCATCGACGAAACCATCCGCGGCTTCAACATGATCATGGACGGTGAAATGGACGAATATCCCGAGGCCGCCTTCAACCTTGTCGGAACCATCGACCACGCCATCGAAAAAGGCCGTAAAATGCTCGAAGAAGCTTCCAAATAACCGCCAAACGGAACGTTATGAACCTGACCATTTTGTCCCCCGAAAAGGAAGTATTTGCCGGAACCGTCAAATCGGTTACCGTCCCTGGCATCGACGGAGGTTTCGAAATGCTGAAAAACCACGCACCCATCGTTTCCGCCCTGCGCAACGGTGAAGTACGCGTCGTGCAAGCCAACGGTGAAAAAATGTCGCTGACCATCAGCGGCGGTTTTGTCGAAATGCTGCACAACGAAGTTAGCTTGCTGGTTTCTGGCGTATCGGTGCAAGTTTAAAGTCTAAAGTTTAAAGTTTAAAAACGATGAGCTTTTGAACATAAAACGAGGCGTTCGGGGTGATCCCGGACGCCTTTTTTGTTTTTTTTACCACATTAGACACATAAGTTTACATCAGAACACATTGGTTTTTTTTACCACGTTAGACACATAAGTATACATTAGAACACATAAAATTTTCTTATGTGTTCTAATGTATACTCAAGTGACTAATGTGGTAACCCCCTCCGAACTCCGAACTTTTTTTTGCAATTTCCCGCCAAACCCCCAGAACTCCGAACTCCGAACTCCAAACTCCAAACTTTTTTGCCGTACTTTTGCGTCCGCATAACACAACAAGCCTGCATGAAAAAATTGTTTTTGTTTTTACCGATCATCGCTTTGTTTTGGAGCTCCTGCTCCAACGAATTTGAAGTAGCCGCTCCATGGAAAGAAGTTCCTGTGGTGTATGCCATGTTGTCGCCCAAAGACACGGCAAACTACATCCGTGTGGAAAAAGCGTTCCTCGACCCTGAACAAAGCGCCCTGCTCATCGCCCAAATTGCTGACTCCTTGTATTACCCGGTAAACGAGATCCAGGTTTTCCTTGAAAGGGTGAGCAACGGAGAACGTTACGCTTGTGTACGTGTTGATGGCAACCTCGAGGGTTATGTGCGCAGTACAGGGGTATTCGCTTCACAACCCAACTGGCTTTACAAATACAAGACGAACGATCCATCGAAAAAACTCATGCCGGGTGAAGCCTACCGTGTGATCATCGAACGCGCTGACGGCAAAGATCCCGTTGTTGGCGAAACAACCCTGCCCAAGGACTTCTTCTTCGTAAAGCCGAATCCTGCCCAGCAGCCCCCAATGCTCAATTTCGACAGTCCGGACATTCCCACAACCATCGAATGGCGTACCAGCGTCGAAGGCGTGTATTTCAATGTCGCTTTGCGCATCCGCTACCGCGAAACGGACCTCAATGGCTCCTTCATCAGCCGCGACTCCTTCGTATGGCATGCCGCAAGCAATGTGCGCCGTACCAATGTGGTCGCCGGTGCAGGTGGTTTTTTCCGCGGGCTCGCCGAACTTGGACTCAGCGCATTCCACAAAGTACTGGTCGACAGCATCGCGTCCACCAACACCAGACTGCGTTATTTTGACAACGTCGAAATCCTGCTCGAAGGCGGCGGCGCCGAAATTGAAGAATACCTCGTTACCGCCAATGCAAACAGCGGCATCACCGGCGCCGAAATTGTGTCAACATATTCCAACTTGTCGGAAGGGTTTGGCATCGTAACCGGATTGAACGCTGTCACTTTCGACAAAGTCAGGTTCACCAACAACACCGTAAATGCCATGAACATCAACCCGGAAACAAAGGCATTAAACTTCCGCAACTGAGCGGGCAAATAAAAAATCGGTGTTTTTATATCAATTATTTTTTAAAAACAGAATTTATTCTTCACAAATGGATGTCTCAAAAGGGCATCCATTTGTTTTTAAAGTATTAAAAATAAAGTTTTTATAAATTTAAAATATAGTTTTATGTTTAAATAATCCATTCACAAGCTCTTTAAAATGTCATTGTTGGAGCACACGCCGAGTCGCACATTTGTATCGTGATAGGTGGGAATAAACGAATGACCACCACATGAGATATGTTCATGGGATTATACAAATTCAGGTGAGAGGGCAAGTCCTCCCCAAAGAATGGGAGGACTTGTCAATCCTGAAAAATACCGAATGAAATGTTAAGGTGGAGCCTGGGTAAACAATTTTAAGTTTCCCTGCGTTATAAATGCCTTCACCAACAAACAATACCGCTGCTTCGGCAGCTTTTGATCTGACAAATGTTCATGGGATTATAATTTGTTGTTTTACGACCACGCCAAATGAGGCGTGGTTTTTTTTTGCCCCTATTACAACTACCTTTACTCCAAGAAACAAAGAAACAGCAACGCCATGTCAGCCAGTACTGCAGAAATCAAACGGGTGACGACCCACGTCATCCAGGCCATGAAAACCAGAGGCGAAAAAATCGCCATGCTTACCGCCTACGACTTTTCCATGGCCCGCATGCTCGACGATGCAGGCATCGACATACTGCTTGTAGGCGATTCTGCCTCAAACGTCATGGCCGGCCACGAAACCACACTGCCCATCACCCTCGATCAGATGATCTACCACGCCCAGTCTGTTGTACGTGCTGTACACCGCGCCATGGTGGTGGTGGATCTGCCATTCGGTTCCTACCAGGCCAATTCTGAAATTGCACTTTCTAGTGCCATCCGCATCATGAAGGAGTCGGGCGCCCATGCCGTCAAACTTGAGGGCGGCTCGGAAGTAGAGGAAAGCATCAAACGTATTCTTATGGCAGGCATCCCGGTTATGGGTCACCTCGGACTCACACCCCAGAGCATCTACAAGTTCGGCACCTACACCGTACGTGCCAAAGAAGAAGTTGAGGCACAAAAACTGCGCGACGACGCACAGTTACTTCAGGACCTGGGGTGCTTCGCCCTGGTGCTCGAAAAAATTCCGGCAACACTGACTAAAATAGTGTCGGAAAGTCTCATCATTCCTACCATCGGAATCGGCGCCGGGCAACATGCCGACGGACAGGTATTGGTGACGCACGACATGCTGGGCATCACCAAAGAATTTAAACCACGGTTCCTGCGCCGCTACCTCGAACTTTTCGACGCCATTGGCGATGCAACCAAACACTACATCAACGACGTCAAAAACAAAAATTTTCCCAACGATAGCGAGCAATATTAATACCGTAAACCGGTATCGTGCAAACGTATCATAACTTCATAGTCCGGTAATGGAAACCCTTTGTGTATGACGTACGCTCCACCAACCACCACCGCTTTTACCTACCACATGAGCACAAAACCAACGACCCTGCGTCGAATTTTGCCCTGGACCATGCTTGCACTTGTTGCCGTGGGCGCCATTTTTGCCTGGAAACCTTTCAAAGCCGTATACATCTCAGGGGTACCCAAGGATATTCCCCAACCCGCATACCTTTACATACCAACGGGTGCAAACTTTGAACAGGTAGTCGACAGCCTGCGCAAAAACAAATACATAAACGACGAAGGCGGGTTCCGCTGGCTGGCCGGCGAAATGAACTACCGAAAAGACGTGATGCGCCCAGGCCGTTTCCAAATCACAGCGGGCTGGAACAACCGTGAACTTATCCAACACCTGCGCGCAGGCAAACAAGCACCCGTCAAAGTGGTCCTCAACAACGAACGCCTGCCCGAAGAAATAGCGGGCAAAGTTGCCAAAGTGCTCGAAACGGACTCCCTGTCGCTCCTCCAGGTTTTTCAGGATAAAAACTTCCTGTCCGAATCGGGTTACAACCCCGAAACGTTGCTGACAGCCATCATCCCCAATACCTACGAGATGTATTGGAATACCGATGCCAAAGCGTTTTTTAAACGCCTCGTGCGCGAAAATGAAGCTTTCTGGTCCAAGGATGGTCGCATCAACAAAGCCAAAGCCCTTGGCCTTACCACCACGGAAGTGTACATCCTCGCTTCCATCGTGGAAAGGGAAACCAACCACAACCCTGAAAAACCTACCATTGCCGGGGTGTACCTCAACCGCCTGCGCATCAACATGCGTCTGCAAGCCGACCCCACTTCGGTATTCGCTACCCGCGACTTCCTTACCCGCCGCGTAACCATATACCACACCACTTTCGATTCGCCGTACAATACATACGTGTATCTCGGACTGCCGCCCGGGCCCATCTCCCTGGCCGCCATCCCTACACTCGACGCGGTTTTGAACCCCACGACCCACAAATACCTTTATTTTTGCGCCAAACCCGACGAGTCGGGCACGCACGCCTTCGCCGAAACCTTTACTGCACACAAGGTGAATGCACAGAAGTTTCAATCGTACATTTCGAAAAAGGGGTTATGACCATGAAATTGTTGCTCATCGGTATGGGCCCAGGCATTGGCCTGGCTGTCGCACGCAGGTTCGGACGTGAAGGTTTCCACATCCTCATGCTTGCCCGCAACGCGGAAAAATTGAGCAGTTTTGAAAAAGAACTGGCTTACGACGGCATTCATTCCTCGTCGTATCCCGTCGATATTGCCAACGAATCGGCTTTCACGACAAAGCTCATCGACCTTGCTGCCGAGCACCCCGACCTTGAAATCCTGCATTACAACCCCAGCGCCTACAACCCCGCCAAACCGTCGGAAATTCAACTTCCGGTGCTTTTGAGCGATTTGAAAATCAATGTCGTAGGTGGATTGCTGGCGGCCCAGGCCTTTTGGCCCGCCATGACCGAACGCGGCAAGGGCGTGGTTTTTTTCACTGGCGGCGGATCGGCTTTCAAAGCACCGGCCGAACTGGCCTCCCTGGCACTTGGCAAAGCTGCCATGCGCAGTCTGGTGTTCACCCTTGCACAGGAAGGTAAAGCCCTGGGCATCCATGTAGGCACGGTAACGGTTTGTGGCCCGGTAAAACCCGGAACACCTCTGGCCCCCGAGCTCATAGCCGAAAAATTCTGGGAACTTTACACCCAGAAGGACACACATTCCTGGACGACGGAAATCGTGATGGAATAGACTTGTTGCAACTTGCTGCATCCCGTCGCAACAAATCTAATGATTAAAACCTGCCTTTTTCGGTCATCCATTCATGTAGGAAATTGAGGTAAACCTCCTTTTCCGTTTCGTTGTGCAATTCATGGTACATGCCCGGCCATTCCCTGAACGTCACGTCGCCTTTGGCACGCAAGGCAAAGGCAAGACTTGCGGGCTCTGAAGTAAGGTGGTCGTCGCTGCCGTGGGTAATCAACAGCGGTGCGTTCAAAGCTGCAATGATCGTGTTCAGTTTTTGTGCCAGATCGAGCAACACAACACCGCCACCCGCCGTGATTTTATTGTGTACCAGCGGATCAGCGTTGTAAGCTTTAACAACTTCCGGATCGTGGGAAAGGTACAAAGTATCCAATTCGTTGGTGAGCGAAAGGGTGGGAGCAAGTCGGTTTACCAAACGCCCGGCCCAAACTTTGATGGCCGATGGACGGAAAGCCAGTTGGATCCACGGACTGGTAGCGATGATGCCCGCTACTGCCGGTTGGTTGCGCAGGGCAAAATTCAATACGGCATTGCCACCCATGGAATGACCGTATAAAAAGACGGGTTTTCCCCGGAAACGTTTTTGGGCTTCGGCCAACAAAAGACCCACATCGTCGAGCAGCGAAGCGGCGGAAACGATGTTCCCACGGGCGCCTTCGCTTTGTCCATGCCCCTGCTGATCGTAGGCCAACAGGGCGATGCCGCGGTTGTTGAAAAACTGCGCGACGTGTTCGTAGCGGCCGATGTGCTCGCCCATGCCGTGTACCAGGGCCACAACGGCTTTTGCGGGCGTAGAAGGCGACCAGCATTGGGCATGTAGTTTGAGTCCTGCGGTGCTTTGCCAGGAAAGATTATCCATATTGTGTACGTTGGTGTCGTTGTTTAAAACAAAGATCGGCAACTTTGCGACACTTTTCAACGAAGCGGATAGTGCCGCCACATTCTGTTTTTTTAAAAGAAATTTCACGTCCATCTACATGCGCATCGTTTTTATGGGTACCCCGGAATTCGCCGTACCATCGCTTAACATCCTGCTGGAAAACGGCTACGACATAGCTGCCGTTGTGACGGCGCCCGACAAGCAGGGTGGCCGCCTGGGCATGATGGCATCGCCGGTAAAACAGTTTGCCCTCTCCAAAGGCGTCCTGGTTTTGCAGCCTGAAAAACTGCGGAACCCGGAATTTTTGGAAACCCTGCGTTCGATTCATGCCGACATGCAGGTGGTGGTAGCCTTCCGCATGCTTCCCGAAATGGTGTGGAACATGCCACCCAAAGGCACCATGAACCTGCACGCCTCCCTGCTGCCGCGTTACCGCGGCGCAGCACCCATCAACTGGGCCATCATCAACGGTGAAAAAGAAACGGGACTGAGCACGTTTTTGCTGCAACACGACATCGATACGGGCGATGTTCTTTTTCAGCAAACCCTGCCCATCGGCGAAAATGAAACCGCCGGCGAATTGCACGACCGGATGATGGAAGCCGGCGCAGCACTGGTACTTCAAAGCGTCATAGCCATCGAAAGCGGCATGGCACAACCAAGGCCACAAGCCGATGTTCAGGCTACCCATGCGCCCAAAATTTTCACTGCAGATGGTGTGATCAACTTCAGCCAAACCGTTGGCGAAGTGCACAATTTTGTTCGTGGCCTGAGCCCACACCCCGGGGCCTGGACAACCTTTGAAGGCAAAACCGTTAAAATTTTGCGTACACTGAAGTCGTTTGAATACATAGGTGCTACACCCGGACAATGGTATTCCGACGGAAAAAATACGCTGCACATCGGTTGCTCCGACGGTTGTGTACAAGTGCTTGAATTGCAGATGGAAGGCAAAAAACGTTTGAAGTCCGGCGAATTTCTACGGGGCTTTAAATACATATGGGAAAACTTTGGTCGTTTAACCAGAAGGGCGACTTAAATTTAAATAACAGGAAAAGGTTTCGCCATAATCCAAAAAAAAGCTTAAATTGCAACCGGAATCGATTCCCATTAAACCAAAAGAGTCGTCCAAAAAACCATGGAAACTTACGTAATCGTATTTTTGACCTTATCTATTTGCGCCCTGTATGGGTTGTCCGGCAAAACTTCTGAAGTAGAAGATGCTGAAGAATGATCCAATGCGTTAACGTTGTATGAACATTCTCATCACTGGTGGTGCCGGTTTTATCGGCAGCCATACCGCAGTTGCGCTCGCAGAAGCTGGCTTCAATCCCATATTGATCGACGATTTTTCCAACGCCGAACCATCCACGCTCGATGGTTTAAAGTTCATCCTCGGCCGTGAAGTAACCTGCTACCGCGGTGATTGCGCCGACCGCGACTTGTTACGACGCATCTTCGCCGAACAGAACATCGGCGGCGTTATTCATTTTGCAGCCTACAAAGCCGTAGGCGAGTCGATGCAGCAACCCCTTAAATACTACAACAACAACCTCGGAACAACCATCGCCCTGCTTGAAGTCATGCTCGAAGCCGGCATTTCACCTTTTTTGTTTTCTTCTTCTTGTACCGTTTACGGTGATCCGGAAAAGGTGCCTGTAACGGAAGAAACGCCTGTTTTGCCCGCCTTGTCGGTATACGGCAATACCAAACAAATTGGGGAGGAGATGCTGCGGGATGTGGTAGCTGCGGGCAAAAAACTGAAGGTTGTATCCTTGCGTTATTTCAACCCCATCGGCGCCCATCCGTCGGCACTGATCGGGGAATTGCCACGGGGTGTACCCGGCAATCTGGTACCTTACCTTTCACAATCAGCGGCAGGGTTGCGGCCGTTGCTCACCGTGTACGGCAACGATTACAATACCCCCGATGGAACGGGTGTACGCGATTACATCCACGTGATGGACCTCGCCGAAGCGCATGTCAGCGCCCTGAAATACCTACTTGGCTGTTCCGACGAGCCTTGCTACGAAGTTTTTAACGCAGGCACGGGCAAAGGCGTGTCTGTCCTGGAACTTATACAAAATTTTGAACGTATAAACGGCGTCAAAGTGCCTTACCGCTTAGGGCCGCGCCGTTCGGGCGACGTACCCATGGTGTATGCCGATGCTGGTAAAGCAGAACGTGTTTTGCACTGGCGTGCAAAGCGCAGCCTCGACGAAGCGCTGGCAGATATGTGGCGCTGGCAGCAACATTTGCTCAAACAAGCCTCCAAAGCCTAAGCATTGTGAACCGTCAGGACCACCGCAACCAACTTGAAAACGAACACTTCGACCTTTGCATCATCGGTGGAGGCGCTTCGGGCGCCGGTTGCGCGTTGGATGCCGCTTTGCGCGGATTGAAAGTAGCTCTTGTGGAAAAAACGGATTTTTCAGCGGAGACCTCTTCCAAAAGCACCAAACTCATCCACGGAGGCGTGCGGTACCTCGAACAGGCCATCATGAAACTTGATGTTGCGCAACTTCGCCAGGTGCGGCACGGCATGCACGAACGGCACCTGCTGTTGCAAAACGCACCACACCTCACCCACGCTTTGCCACTCATCACTCCTGTTTTTGACCGAACGTCGTCTTGGTATTATGCCATCGGACTGAAGCTCTACGACTTGTTTGCCAAACGTAAAAACCGGTTGCCGCGCAGTCGCCTGCTGGGGCCCAAAGACGTTCACAAACGACTGCCGGGGCTGAGCCGGAAAATCCATGGGGGTGTGTTGTATTACGATGGACAAATCGATGACGCGCGCTACAACCTGGCGTTGGTTCAAACTGCTGCCCGGGCTGGCGCCAAAGTGTTGAATCATGCCGAAGCAATACGTTTTGAAAAAGACGGTTTGGGAAAACTTGCTGCGCTTTGGGTGTACGATCATCACAACCAAAACACCTTCAGGATTCAGGCGCGTTGTTTTTTAAATTGTACGGGACCTTTTGCCGATACCATCCGGACCATGGCCCAGCCGGGCATTCAGCCCCGCATCAGACCGTCGAAAGGAGTACATGCCGTTTTGCCGCGTGAAGTACTCGGCGGCAACGACGCCTTGTTGATACCCAAAACACCCGATGGCCGTGTGGTTTTTGCCGTGCCGTTTGAAAACAAACTGATGGTGGGCACCACAGATGAGGACTACGATAAACTGGGAGAAGAGCCACGCCTGGAAGCCGACGAAATCCGATACCTGCTCGATACCCTGGCGCCCTACCTGGAAAAGCCGGTGCTACCGGAAGAAGTGACAGCCGGTTTCGGTGGACTGCGACCACTTGTTCGTGCATCGGAAACAAAAAAAGGCAAAACAGGCAGCATGTTGCGCGACCACGAAGTTGAGACAGAGCCCCATTCGGGACTTTTTAGTCTGCTGGGTGGCAAATGGACCACCTACCGCCTTATGGCCGCCGATGCCTTGGATGCCGTTTGTGAAACCTTGCAAGTGAGGGTAAAAAGCTCAACGGCCAACCAACTGCTGGAAGGCGCTCAAGGCTGGCATCCGGAGGGTTGGAAAGTTTTAAGGTCTAAATTTGGTCTGAGCGAAGCTTCAAGCAGGCACGTACACCGCAATTATGGACAATTGGCGCACAAAGTTTTGGCTTCAGGACGTGGAAATTCCGACCTTTTTCGCGAACTTGTGCCAGGTTATCCGTACTTGCTGTCGGAAGTGGATTGGGCGGTGCGGGAAGAAATGGCCCTTACACTGAGGGATGTTTTGGCGCGAAGAATACGGCTTGAATTGCTGGATTGGCAGGCATGTGCCATTGCCACCGTTCCTGCCGCCGAAATCATGGCCGGATTGCTGGGTTGGACGGAAGATGAAAAACAAAAATACATCCGGGAATACCGGGCGTTGATCGATGGATTCAGGTTGTCGGCCGGACAAAAAAACAATGCCCACGAAAGTCAGGTTTAATCATGACACGCATCATCAAACAGCGTTTCCAAGCAGGCTTACATTGCAGAACCAATCGCAATTAATTCATATAAAATTACCCAATATGTCAGCTACAAAATCGCAGCACGTCTATTTGAGGGACCTGCACTACGAACACCGCCTTTGGCGCAACGAATTGACGTTTTATAAGGAAGAACTGACCATTCTTGAAGAACGCCTAAAAGAAATCGTTTCCAAAAACACCGATCATGAAGTCGTTGCTCATGTAGAATCGTTCCAGAACAGGTTCGATCTTCAGCGCAGCCACATCAGCGACCTTAAACACCGCATTAAAAAACACGAATCATTTTTGGCCGATTATGCCGAGAACCATCCCATCGCCGTTGACCATGTGTATTTCACCGACCATACGGCTTTGCGTGAGGACACGGACCGTTTCCGCGAGTTGTATTACGGGCTGAAAACCGAGTTCAATAAGTTTGCCGTTCGTTGGATGTAAAATAATTTTATCCCAGCCTTCTAACAGGTTTTTATGTGTGGCGTTTTCTGTAGTTCAGAAAACGCCATTTTTTTTGTAGCCTGATATTCGGTTGATCATTTTGTACAAATTAGAGATTCAATTTCCAATTAGCACGAAAATGAGCAGAATCCAATGGAAATCAAAATCCGTTTTTTATCCTTGTTGCTCGCCTACGCGCTCGCCTTTTACGTTGTGTACAACGGCTTTGTTGCAAATTATCCAGTCGGAAAAAGGAGGTAAAAAAAATTCCGTTTATTTGTGCTGACAAAAATAAACTTAATTTAAAACTGTAATTATGTTGTACAAAAACACGTTTTTCATTGTATTTTACTTCGTTTTCAGCTTTTCCGTCCAAGCTCAAAACGTTTATGTCGGACTTCAGGGCGAATTTTTCAATTCCAGTTTTTCTGTGGACGCCAACCTATATGAATTTGAGCCTCAGACAGGTTTTGGTGCACGGCTGTTGTGCCGTTTGCCGCTGACCGACCTTTTTGCTTTGCAGTTTGAAGCCGGCTACATGCAGCGTAAGGTGCGTGGCGAGTATGGTTTTGAAACCAACAATGCGCTCGATCCTTTCGTGCTTTATCTGTACAGCGCCGATCAAAACATCATCGATTTGGGGATGACTTTTCGTTTCCAGCGTCCTGCAGGTAAGGTTCGACCCTACTTTGCCCCTGGGTTCGGCGTTGGTATGCTCAACGATCCTGCACTTACGTACACCCGCGATGGAAGTTGGTACCGTTCGCGCACTTTTGCAAAAGTGGACTTGAATATACTGTTTGAAGGTGGTGTGGTTTTTCCTTTCGGTGAAGGCGGTTTGTGGGCTGTGGAACCCGGCGTGCGTTACGGACTCACGCTCAACAACCTCAAGGAAGGTCCGAGCGAAGCCAAACACCAACGTTTCGGATTGGTGGTTGCCGTGACGCGTAGTTTTTAGAGTGCCACTTCCATTGGAAATAAAAAACGGATTTTGTTGCGTTTCACACCACCGAATCGACACCTCAGTTCATCAAATCCCACCTGGGAAATAAGGCAAACCACCTTTGTTTCATCAAACACACGCACAAGATGAAACTTTGGCTGCTCTTCCTGCTTTTCCCCGCCTTTCAATCCAACGCCCAAACGCTGCTTCAGGGCCGTGTCACCGACACCCGGGGCGAAGCGCTGCCGGGCGCCAACGTGTTCCTGCCCGGCACGTACGACGGCACCACGACCGACGGCACGGGACGCTTTTCCTTCACCACCACGGCCACCGGCGAACGCAACTTGTTGGTGCTTTTTCTCGGTTGCGACACGTTTCGCCAGACCCTCAACCTCGACAGTAAAAACATGCCCGAGCTCACCATCAGACTCGCCGAATCGCGCGGAGAACTTCAAGAAGTGGTGGTGACTGCGGGCAACTTCGAAGCGGGCAGCGACCGAAAACGGGCCACCATACTTTCATCGCTCGACATCGCGCTGGCCGCCAGTGCCTCGGCCGACATCGCTGGCGCCATCGCCATGCTGCCCGGTGTGACGCGCAACGGCGAAAGCGGACAAATCCTCGTGCGCGGCGGCGCGGCCTACGAAACCCGCACGTTTATGGACGGCCTGCTGGTGCAAAACCCGTACAGCAACACGGTGGACAACCTGCCTGCGCGCAACCGGTTTTCGCCTTTTCTTTTCAAGGGCACGGTGTTTTCTACCGGCGGGTATTCGGCCGAGTATGGCCAGGCCATGTCGTCGGCCCTCATCCTCAACACCGAAGACCTGGCGCCCAAAACCGCGACGGGCATCACGCTGCTGTCGGTGGGTGCAGGACTGGCGCATACCCACCGCTGGGAACGCAGCTCCGTATCGGTGGCGGGTGCATACAACAACCTGTCGCCGTATCTCGCTCTTGTGCCCCAGGAAATCGACTGGCTCAAAGCGCCAGCTTCGGGTGTAGGCGAGTTCACGTACCGCCGGCAGACATCGGAACAGGGCGGCATGTTGAAGGTTTACGCCAATGTGAACCGCTCCGACATGCAGATGATGTTCCCCGACGACGAGCAGGCTGAAACTTTCCATCCGCTGCGGCTTACCGCCGACAACGTGTATGCCAACATATCGTACCGAGACATGGTGGATGAAAACTGGTTGTTGTTTGCGGGTGCGGCGTATTCGTTCAACAACGCATTGACCGATGCCGATTTTGAAAACGAGGTTGGTCAGCAGTCCCTGCAGGCGCGTTTTTCCCTCGCCCGTCCATTGGGAGCATCGTGGCGTTTGAAATGGGGCGGCGAGTTTTTACGCGGCCGTTACCACAACCGTTACGCCGACAGCACTTTTGCCGTAAACGGCATTTTGGACGAAAACTACGGCGCCGTTTTTGCTGAAACCGATGTGTTTCTTACCCAAAAACTGGTGGGCCGTTTCGGAGTGCGCAGCGAGTATTCTGCCATGCTGGACCGGACCAATATGGCTCCGAGGGTATCTATGGCTTATGTTTTGGGTAAAAACGAGCAGGTTTCGATGGCGTTTGGCAAGTTTTACCAAACACCGGAGTACGAGCAGCTTTTGTACGCTTCGGACGTGGGTTTTGAAAATGCCACGCATTTGATGGTGAATTACCAGCGCATGCAGAATGGCTACGTGTTTCGGGTGGAAGCGTACCGGAAATGGTACGACGAACTTTTGAAAAACGGCGCAGGCAACGCCGGTTCGGGCTATGCGCAGGGTGTGGATGTATTTTGGCGCGACAACAAAACCATCCGCCGCGGCGATTACTGGGTGTCGTATTCATACCTTGATACCCGCCGCGACTGGCGCGATTTTCCGCAATCTGCCGTGCCCGATTTTGCCATGAAACACAGTTTTTCGGTGGCGTACAAACAATTTTTCCCCAAAACCAATTTGGCTTTCAGTGCATCGTACGCCTTCAACTCGGGTAGGCCGTATGACAATCCCAACCTGCCGTCGGACCGGTTCAACACTTCGCTAACGCCGGCTTACCACGACATCAGCGCCACGCTCACTTACCTCACCAATTTGTGGGGGCATTTCACGGTGGTGTACTTGAGTGTGACCAACCTGCCGGGATTCAGGCAGGTGTTTGGTTATGAGTATCCTTCACAGCCTGGTCCGGACGGGTTTTACCAGGCCGCGCCCGTCACGCCGCCGGCCAAACGCTTCGGTGTTTTGGCGGTGATCGTGTCGATAGGGGAGAAGTACGACAAGGATGAGGTGACGGGGGATGATTATTGAAAAAATTTGATGTGTGCCGTCATGAAATAGCGTTTTACTTTTGTTTTGTGAAAGCTATTTTAGGATAAGAAAGTATAAAAAACTAAGATGGGACAAAAAGGTATTCCCTTTCACAAAAATGGTCGTTGATGGCCACCAAAGCCCAAAGATTTGTGGGAATAATGCAAGATATTCATCACAAAGTGTAACATCCTTGAAAGCAAATAAGTACACCTTTGCGATGTATCGATCTTCTGTTTCGGTAGGACGATTATGGAATAGTGTAAACTCAGTATTTTTTATTAAACAACTTATTAATCACTCATTTATTCTTGTATAGTTTGTGCTTGGTCATTGATTAAGTTTGTATAGAATTATGAAAATTGCTTTATTATCTGGTCTTTCTTACAAAAATATTTGGGGTAGAATCATCGCTACCGGGCATTTGCTCCGAATGTCTGTACAGGAATTTATTGCGGATAAATGCTTAAAATTCAGCGCGGCACTTTCTTATTATACCCTCTTTTCCATGGCACCCATGCTGATCATCGTCATTGCGATTGGCAGCATTTTGCTAGGCAAAGAAGCGGTGGAAGGCTACCTGTATTTGCAATTTGAAGGGTTGATCGGAAAAATAGGGGCTTTGCAACTACAGGAAATGATCAAAAACGTCCGAATCTCGGGCGACACACCTTGGGTGACGACAATAGGTATAATTACTTTTTTTCTTGGAGCAACGGGTGTTTTTATTGAAATTCAAGACTCGATCAACGCCATCTGGTCCATCAAAGCAAAGCCCAAGCGAGGCTGGGTACGGTTCCTCCTTACACGCATCGTTTCTTTTTCGATGGTCGTTGGAATTGGTTTCCTTTTGATGGTTTCGCTTGTTTTGAGTGCGGCGCTCAGCATCCTGGATAATTGGCTTACTACCAACATCAGTGCGTTCGTTTGGCTGGCTTTCGTTATCAGCAATTTGGTAACCACAGCCGTTGTGATGCTTCTTTTTGCGGTGATTTTCAAAGTTTTACCCGATGCTCAAGTAAAATGGCGCGACGTGCTGGTTGGTGCTTTTTTCACAGCCATTCTGTTTTTGATGGGCAAATACCTTATTCACCTTTACCTCAGTCGCTCAAGTACCGTTTCGGCTTATGGAGCAGCGGGCGCTGTGGTGCTTATCATATTGTGGGTTTATTATTCCGCGATCATTCTCTATTTGGGCGCAGAGTTCACGAAAGTTTATGCCAACAAATATGGCGGTAAAATCAGCCCCACCGAATTCGCCGTTTTTGTGGAGCGCAAAGAAGTCGTGTCAAAGGAATTGGTATTGAACTCGGAAGAAAAAAAGGTATAATCTGATATGAACCTACACACTCCCCACCCATATTGGCTTCTAAAAAATGGCCTTCTCTGCGAATATCCTAGCCTCCGCCATCCCTTAAAAGTCGATTGGCTCGTCATGGGCGGGGGCATCACCGGCGCACTAACGGCTTGGTATCTGGCGCAGGCAGGGGTGGACGTTGCGGTGGTAGATCAAAGACACATTGGTATGGGAAGCACCTGTGCCAGTACTGCTTTGTTGCAATATGAAATTGACGTGCCTATGTACGAATTGGTAAAATTCGTGGGTGAAAAGAATGCTGCTCGCAGTTATCATTTCTGTATTGAAGCCATAGACAAATTGGAACAGATTTGTAAAAATCTTCCTTTACCGACAGGATTTGAGCGCAAACCCTCTGTGTATTGCGCCAGCCGAAAAGCCGATTTGGAAATATTGGACCTCGAATTTGCCATGCGTCAGAAGCACAACATTCGAGTAGAGCGTTGGGGGAAATCCGACGTTACCCAAGCTTTCCCCCATTTTAAATCACCTGGCGCCTTGTATTCTCCGCATGATGGAGCCCAGGTGGATGCATATGCTCTCACCCATGCGCTGTTGCAGGATGCCATAAAACATGGTGCACAGGTATTCGACAAAACTGAAATTGTAGATGTTCAGCATGAAAAAACACAGGTCGTGCTCAGAACCACCCACGATCAGGTTATTCGAGCAAAACAATTGGTCATTGCCTGTGGCTATGAATCTCAAAATTTCTTGGAACAACAAGTCACCCGCCTCCACTCGACTTATGTTTTGGCCAGTGAACCATTTGATTCTGAAATTTGGTACCGCGATGCCTTGATTTGGGAAACTGCCCGCCCTTACCGTTACCTCCGAACCACTCCTGACCGCAGGGTATTGATAGGCGGGAGGGATGAGCCTTTTTACAGTCCTGGCAAGCGGGACAAGTTGCTTTCCAAAAAGATCCGGTTGCTGGCACAAGATTTTGACAAAATGTTCCCGACTTTGGCCCCGATTCTGCCTGACTTTCATTGGGCAGGCACCTTTGCCGAAACTGCCGACGGACTTCCTTACATAGGTACGGTGAAGGAGCGGTCACGTACTGTTTTTGCTTTGGGCTTTGGTGGAAACGGCATAGTTTTCAGCCAAATAGCAGGAGAAATCATCCGGGACTCAGCACTTGGTAAAAAGCACCCCGATGCCCATATTTTTTCTTTCGACAGGGTTGATAAACGTAATAAAAGTTAACTATGGCGCTCTCCGTTCAAATGACCTGGCTTTTTTCACTGGCTATTCCAATTGCCTGCATAGCGTGGACAGTTACCCATGAAGAGATATTTAAAGAACCCAAAAACTATTGTGTCAAAAGAAGCCAGCAGGGTACCTATTTATTAGAAAGGAAATTTTTTTATCTTTTTACTTGTGAGTATTGCTTTAGCCATTATGTGGTCATTCTATTTCTGTTTTTAACGGATTTCAAAATGTTGATGGACAACTGGAGCGGTTACATCATTGCAGGGTTCTCTTTAGTATGGATAGCAAATATATACATGAGCTTGTTCGCATTGATTCGTCAAAGTATTAAAAAAGAAAAAGTTGAAATTGAGATAATGGAGAAAAAGGTAGATAAATAAATCATCTGGGCGTTTATTCCATTACTTCCAAATACAATATTAACCATGAACGTTCCCAAATTTTTCAAGACTAAAAAAGCGAAAATCCTGCTCGTTGTGCTGGTGATTCTAATCGCACTGCGCATCGCTTTGCCCTACATTCTGCTGCACTATGCCAATAAAACACTGGCCAATGTAAACGGCTACTACGGCCATATCAACGACATCGATGTGACCCTTTACCGGGGCGCATACAGCCTGGATAGTTTTTACTTGAACAAAGTGGACGATAAATCAGCCAAACAGGCTTCATTTATGAGTGCGCGAACCGTGGATTTGTCACTCGAGTGGAAAGCACTCTTAAGAGGAAAACTGGTGGGTAAGCTCATTTTTGAGCAGCCCTCCCTGCACTTTACCAAAAACGTAGTGGAATTGAAAGACGTTACAAAAGACACCAGCGATTTCCGCGAACTTTTGAAAGATTTCATGCCGGTCGAAGTGAATAGCTGTGAGATTCAGGACGGCAACCTCCGATACAGCGACAATACCGGATCGCTCAACTTGGATGTGGCCATTGAGCACATGAATGGTACAGCGCGCAATTTGCGCAACGTATACTCCCTGGAGGAAGTGCTGCCAGCAAGCATTGATGTTACAGGGGACGTGTACGACGGCAGTTTGGTTTTTGCCATGAAACTCAACCCGCTTGCCAAACAGCCTACGTTCGACTTAAACACGAGCGTGGAGCGCACCAATCTTGTCAAATTGAACGATGTATTCAAAGTTTATGGCAATTTTGACGTAAATAAAGGCGAGTTCAATGTGTACATGGAGGCCGCTGCGAAAGACGGCAAGTTCACGGGCTATGTAAAACCCATCATCAGGAGGCTTGACGTAGTGTCGTGGAAAGGACAAGACCAGGAAGACAGTTTTTTTCAAAAAATATGGGAATCGATGGTGGGTGGCGCGTCAGAAGTTTTGGAAAACCAGAAAAAAGAACAGGTTGCTACGAAAATAAATTTTAAAGGCAACATCGAAAACCCTGAAACCAACATCATGGAAGTGGTCATCATTGTATTGCAAAACGCTTTTGTGCAAGCTTTGCGCCCCTCCATCGAAAATCAGATCAATCTGAGCGAATTGGGAGAAAATAAAGAGGAAAAAAAACCCGGGTTTTTCAAGTCGTTGTTCAAATCAGATAAAACGAATATGAAGAAAACGGAATGATATCCCGTCTCCCCCTGAAACAACTTTACCCAAAACCCCAGCGTTAAGCTGTTTCAGAAAAACTCCTTTTTGCCAAACCGCTTTGCTCTAAAACCCTGCATTTATTCCTTACCCTGTGTAAAATCGCATGTCGGCGCCGGAACATTGCATTCGGAAAAAACGTTGTAATAGTAAACTTCGCCGCTCCCGGCGGCCATTTTTGATCAAATTCCCGAAAAAAATGATGGACATCATTCAAATACGCCCCCTCCGGATGGAGGATTACGACGGCTTGAAAGCCTGCATGCAAAGCGCTTACATCAACATGCCCGATGCTTACTGGAAAGAACACCACATCGAAAAACTGTTGAAATTGTTTCCGGAAGGACAATTGGTCGTGACCATCAACGACGTTATCGCCGGTGTGGCCTTGTCGATCATCGTTCGGTACGACCGCTTTGGCGACAACCACACTTACCGCGAAATCACGGGCAACTACGCTTTCACCACGCACCATCCTAAAGGCGATACCCTGTACGGCATCGACGTGTTTGTACATCCCGATTTCCGGGGCCGCCGTTTGGGCCGTCGCCTCTACGATGCGCGCAAGGAACTCTGTGAAACACTCAACCTTTCGGGCATTGTGTTCGGTGGACGGATACCCAACTACCACAAACACGCCGATGAAATGTCACCGCGCGCTTACATCGACAAGGTAAAAAACAAGGAACTACACGACCCGACGCTGAATTTCCAGTTGTCGAACGATTTCCACGTGCGCAAGGTGCTGCGCGGTTACCTGCCCGGTGATGAGGAATCGAAAGAGTTTGCCACCCTGCTGCGCTGGGACAACATTTATTACCAGCCTACCCAGGAAGATGGAGTTGCACCCACCAAAACCGTCGTGCGTTTGGGCCTCGTGCAATGGCAAATGCGGCCCTACCGGAGTTTGGAGGAACTGTTTGAACAAATGGAGTATTTCGTGGACGCCGTGTCGGGGTATCGCAGCGATTTTGCGTTGTTCCCGGAGTTTTTCAACGCGCCCCTGATGATGCCCTACAACGACATGCCCGAAGGCGAAGCCATCAGGGTATTGGCAGGTTTTACCGATGACATCCGCAAACGTTTTTCCCAACTCGCCACCGAATACAACATCAACATCATCACAGGAAGCATGCCTTTGTTGCGCGACGGACAGTTGTACAACGTGGGTTACCTCTGCCACCGCAACGGCAACATCGAGACCTACGAAAAACTGCACGTGACGCCCGATGAGGTAAAGGCCTGGGGACTGAAAGGCGGCAACGCACTCCGCGCCTACGACACCGATTGCGGAAGGATCGGAATTCTGATTTGCTACGATGTAGAATTTCCGGAGCTCTCGCGTTTGTTGGCCGCCGACGGCATGAACATTCTTTTTGTGCCTTTTCTCACCGACACGCAAAACGCCTTCTCCCGGGTGCAACTTTGCGCCCGTTCCCGTGCCGTGGAAAACGAGTGTTTCGTGGCCATCGCCGGAAGTGTCGGCAACCTGCCCAAGGTGCACAACATGGACATGCAATACGCTCAAAGCGCCGTGTTTACACCTTGCGATTTTGCATTCCCGGTGAACGGCATCAAAGCCGAAGCAACACCCAACACGGAAATGCTGGTGATCGCCGACGTGGATCTCGACCTGCTGCACGACCTGCGCCACTCGGGCAGTGTGCGCAACATGAAAGACCGGCGTACCGATTTGTACCAGATCCATTTCCAGGGCGAAGACATGCATGTTGCGCCGCAGGAAGACATGCGCCAGATTTTTGATGACAACATGGCGTAGCAAATCCGTTTTTATCCGTGGACGGTGTTTTTTTTAACAGAAAACTTCCCGTATGAATGATCGTTTTTCAGAACCCAAGACCGAAACAGATCTCGTGACAGAGGCCAGGCGTGTGTTGCAACACAACCTGCTGGGCGCTTTCACCAAACCCGCCCCATCCCTCTATCCGCACCAGTGGAACTGGGATGCCGGGTTCATCGCCCTGGGCTGGGCGCCTACGAATTTTAAACAAGCATGTTCGGAAATGACAGCGTTGTTTCGTGGACAATGGAGCAACGGCATGGTGCCCCAAATTGTGTTTTCCGTAAAAAACTCGGGCAAATATTTCCCTGGTTACCGTTTTTGGGAAACACAAGGACTGCCGGGTAAACCGCGGAATGCCCGTACTTCAGGACTCACCATGCCCGCAGTGCACGGCTTTGTTCTGCAAAGGCTGTTGGAACAAGCGCCTGATGTACGCGCGGCCCGGCCGTTTTTCCGCCGTATGTACGACCGCGTGTTGCTTTTGCACGATTATTTGTACACGCTCCGGGATCCTCAAAGGGAAGGCCTTGCTTTCATTTGTCACCCATGGGAATCGGGTATGGACAACCTACCCACTTGGGAAACGGTGTTTGAAACCATTCACTTCGACCCGGAAAAGGACGTGCCTGCGTACGAACGCATGGATCTGCAACACGTGGATGCGCCTTTCCGGCCGCGTAAGGAAAGTTACGACCGCTACATTTACCTTGTGAATATACTGCGCAAAAGCCATTATAAAAAACCGGAATTGTGGAATGATTACCCCTTTAAAGTGCAGGAACCCATGTTCAATTCCATCCTGAGCCACAGCAACGAAGCCATGATGGAACTTGGAAAGTGGTTGGGTAAAGACACCGGACAGCTGCGCGAATGGCACGACCAAACCAACAAGGCCATCAACGACAAACTTTGGGACGAGCAGCGTGGGGTGTATGTTTCCTACGACCTCGTGCAACAACGCCAAGTGCCGGTGGTTACAGCCGCAGGGCTAATGCCCCTGCTGAGCGGCGCTCCCGACCAGGTCAGAGCCGAACGTTTGACGGCACTTTTACAAAACCCGAAGTTCAGCGGTACGGCCGAAAACCCCGCTTGGCTTTGTGCTTCCACAGCGTTGGACGAGCCAGGTTTCGATCCGTGCCGTTACTGGCGCGGTCCGGTGTGGATCAACATGAACTGGATGATGTACCACGCGCTTTTGCGGTACAATCAGCCTGCATTGGCCGCGCGTTTGCGCGACGATTCGCTGGAGTTGGTGCGTCGTCACGGTTTTTGGGAGTACTACAACCCTTGGAAAAAACAGTCAGGCGGCTGCGGTACCGACCAGTTTTCGTGGACGGCGGCGCTGGTGATTGATTGGTTGCGGCAGTAAAAAACGGATTTTTACACTTCACTCCCTCCATTCGACACTTCGGTTTACCTTATTTTATTATCCCCCGACAGCAGGCGCATCTTTGAATCATCATTCACACAAAAATCAAAGAAGCCATGAAAAAAGTCATCCTGCTCCTCATCGCCCTCGCCACAGGTTACCTCTCCAACGCACAAGACCAGTACACCGGTGCCATGGGCGCAGCACTCGGCCAAATGGGCGCGGCACAAACTTCCGAAGAATTCATCGCCTGCGCCAATACCTTCAACCGCATCGCCGCAGCCGAAACCAAACAGTGGCTTCCCGGTTACTACGCCTCTTACAACATGCTGATCGCCGGTTTCATCGCCAGCGACATAGACATGGCCAAAGCCCAAGGTTACATGGATGAAGCGCAAAAACTGCTCAGCCAAACCGCTTCCAAAGCGCAACAACCCGAAGACTTATCCGAAATTGCCGTGCTTCAAGCTTACATTTACACCGGTAAAGTAACCGAAGATCCCATGACGCTTGGACAATATTTGTCGCCCAAAGTGTTTCAGGAACTCGGCAAAGCCATGGGTATGAACCCCGGCAACCCACGTGCACATTACCTGAAAGGCATGTACACATTCAACATGCCCGAGTTTTACGGCGGCGGTGCAGCCAATGCCAAACCCATGCTGGAAAAGGCCAAAACCTTGTACGACGCACAACCGGAAACCATGACGTTGCGTCCGAACTGGGGCAAGGAACAAAACGAAGAACTACTGAACAGCATTAAATAAAACCCTTTGATGGTAATTCAATAACCAACATGTCATGAAAGCAATCGTCGATGCCTTGAAAATGTTCGGGATCATTTTCCTAGGTTCGTTCTTTCTTATCGCAGCGTTCAGTTACGACGAACTGTCACAACCCGGTCCATTGTACCGGGTTGTGATGGGTGCGGTTGCTTCCGGACTCATGTGGGTGGGCAACAGCATGTCGGTTCGTTATGTAAGTAAAAGGTATTCCTGGTTGGATGCGCCCGTCAAACGTTTCTTTCTCAGTTTGTTTGCAACACTGATTATCACGTTCGTCATTTGGTATTTCATCGCTTCTTTATGGTATGTACCTGAAAAGGGTGCAGATTTTACCTGGCCTGCAAGGAATTTTCGCTGGGGATATTTTTTGCCTTCCCTTTTCATTGCCTTGTTCATTTCTATATTTATGCACGGACGTGGTTTTCTGCTCTCCTGGCGAGATGTTACGGTGGA
>JBBSDH010000022.1:0-30635 GCA_038249605.1 Chitinophagales bacterium
CGGCGGTTCGTTGTCGGAAACACACGCCGAAAAAATCTGCAAAATCATGGATTTGGCGGTAAAAAACGGCGCTCCAGTCATTGGTCTCAACGACTCCGGCGGTGCGCGCATCCAGGAAGGCGTGAGCTCGCTGGGTGGTTATGCCGACATCTTTTACCGCAACGTGTTGTCGAGTGGGGTAGTGCCGCAAATTTCAGCAATCCTCGGCCCTTGTGCGGGCGGTGCGGTGTACAGTCCGGCCATGACCGATTTCATCCTCATGGTGGAAGGATCGTCGTACATGTTTGTGACCGGCCCCAACGTGGTAAAAACCGTCACCAACGAAGAAGTGAGTTCCGAAGACCTCGGCGGCGCTTCCGCGCACTCCACCAAATCGGGCGTAACACACTTGGTGGCCGCCAACGACGTGGATTGTTTGGATAAAATCAAAAAACTGCTGAGTTACATCCCGCAAAACTGCGAGGATACGGCGCCGCGGTTGCCTTACACCGTGGGCGACGAATACCGAGACGTACTGAACACCATCATACCTGAAAATGCCAACCAGCCATACGACATGCGTGAGGTGATCGGAGGCATTGTAGACGAGGGTTCGTTTTTTGAAATTCAGGATGCGTACGCCGAAAACCTGGTGATCGGTTTTGCCCGTTTGGCCGGCCGCAGCATTGGCATCGTGGCCAACCAGCCCATTGCTATGGCGGGCGTGCTCGACGTGAATGCTTCGAAAAAAGGCGCACGTTTTGTGCGTTTTTGCGATTGTTTCAACATTCCCTTGCTTGTTCTTGAGGACGTGCCCGGTTTTTTGCCCGGCACCGACCAGGAGTGGAACGCCATCATCACCAACGGTGCCAAGCTGCTGTACGCTTTCTCCGAGGCCACCGTGCCGCGCATCACCGTCATCACGCGCAAAGCCTACGGCGGTGCCTACGACGTGATGAACTCCAAACACATCGGCGCCGACATGAACCTCGCCTGGCCTTCGGCTGAAATAGCGGTGATGGGGGCCAAAGGTGCATCGGAGATCATTTTCAAACGCGAAATAGAAGCGTCGGAAGATCCGCAGGCCAAATTGGCCGAGAAGGAAAAGGCTTACGCCGATACGTTTGCCAATCCATACCGCGCTGCCGCCCGAGGTTTTGTGGACGAAGTGATCAATCCGCGCGAAACGCGCCGCAAACTCATCAAAGCATACGCCATGCTGGAGCACAAAACGGTGCAGAAGCCGAAGAGGAAGCATGGGAATATACCGCTGTGAAAAGTTGCAAGTTGCAAGTTGCAAGTTGCAAGAAAGTTGCAAGTAGCAAGTTACAAGTGGCAAGATCCCCTCGATACAGGAATCATTCCGTCTTTTGGATGGATACCTTTTGAGGGGATCTTGCCACTTGTAACTTGCTACTTACTTACAGCGGTATGTTAAATTAATATAAAATATTGCATGTAAAACACATACGGCTTGCAATTGTCAATTTAATATCTCATATTTATGTCAATTGAATGCCGACGTTACTTTAATATTTTACAATTTTAAAATTCCATCCCAAATGATTGATTTTAAAACCTTGCAAATCAGTACTTTACACACACACACACACACACATATTTTAATTATTTATTAAGTGATTTCGCGCAACCCGGTCAAGGCCGTAGGTTATTACTCTCCATATTAGTGGGCATTGCAGCCTTGTTTGGTACATTCGGGCTTTCTGCCCAATGCGATCCTCAGGCAGATTTTACATTTACCGTCAACGGTTGCGACGTTGAGTTTCAACCAGTGAACAACGGAGCAGGTATCATGCATACATGGTCATTCAGAACAACAAACACTGGTTTCACCTCCATGAGCAACATGCCGGTACCTTTGCATACCTTCGGATTTGCATCCAACCCATCCCGAACAATAACACACACTGTAGTATTAGGCGGGGTGATGTATACCTGTACAAAGGTGATTTCAGTGTCGTGTAGTACAGGCTGCGATGATAAAGTATTTGGGTATGATGTTTTTGGTTGTACCGTTGCTTTTGATTCAGACATTTCAATTCAAGGTTGGGATTTTGGTGACGGTAACACTTCGACCATGATTGATCCAATGCATACTTATGCAGCGTCGGGTGATTACACCGTAGCATTTGTATTGCTGAGCGGTGAGCGTTGCGAAAAAACCATTCGTGTTGGCTGTGAGACAACACCGACATGTTGCACCGCTACCTTTTCCGCTGTTGCCACTCGAAATTGCAGCGTGTTGAATCTGTCGCTCAAAGCTGAATGCATGGAGGCGGGGGCTGGCACCCATTTGTGGACCGTTGCCACTACACAGCCGAATGCCTGCATCACACTCGCCAATTTTTCGCCCAACCAACCGGTACAAGGCATGATCCAGGTGACGAACATCAATACATGTATTGTAAATTCTTTGACCATCACACATACCTATACCTGTACAGACGGTACCATTCTTGTGCAAACACAAACCATTGCGTTGCCTCCTGACGGTATTTTTATCGGCATCAATGGACAGACAACCAATTTGACCGATTACAATTGCGTCTTGCCCGGTGGCAGTTACAACGGTGGATGTATCGTTTATTCAAGTGGCATAGTTCAACAGAATAAAATTTTCACGTTTTCCAGCACCGATATCCGTATGCATCCTGGTATAACCGGGTTTGATGTCCAAACCAAATTTGGACTGGGAAGTAACACCATAGTGAGGGGAAATCTTGACCCTGAATGCCAGTGTTTGTGGCGGGGTATTTACGTAGAGGGAAACGGCCAGTTGGGGGCCAATACTGTAACGGTTCAGGATGCATTGTATGCCGTTCGAGCCGAGGAAAACAGCAAAATTTCTTTGATAAATTCACAGTTTTTACGCAATTTTGTAGGCTTTCGAGCTACTGACGGCCCGTTTGCGCTTCTCGCATTTCAAGAAAACATTTTTGACGGCGTTGGCCCATTGATGGAATTGGATAATTGCCCAAATGGTTTGGCTGCATTGAATGATGTGGTAGTTAGCGGTCTTCCAGGACTTTCTTGTACCATATCGGTACCGTATTTTAAAGATGAAGGTTTTGCAGGAATGTATTTGGATAACATTGGGAGCCTCATCCTGTCTCCGTTACCGTTCAACGAACAAAATATATTCAGAAACCTTGTTGTCGGTATTGACGCTACGGATACTGAAATTGATGTACAACAGAACAGCCGTTTCAGCAACATTCAGCCAGGTACCTATGGTACTTTTTTAGGAGGTATGGCTATCCGATACACAGATAAAGTTACTGCAGGAGCCAATGGAATACGGTTTATCGGAAATGGTCAGTATGCCGGAGGCGACCCTGATATTGAAGATAGTTTTATGGGAATATACGTCAATTCAGGAGTGTTTGGAACCGTTACAACAGGAACCCGGATAGACATTGGACAGTCAAGAATTATTGGTGTACATACTGGTATTGTTTTGGGTGATCAATGTGGTGGCCCTGGCACTTTTATTGGCACAAAGTTCAGCCCCCGCCTCTATCGAGGAGTTTGGCAAAACCATATTTTAGTTGACCCACTCTTTGCTAATGATGATTTTATAGGTGGTGCCCCAAAAGCTGGAATAATTGTTAGGGATTTTGGTGTCACCCAATCAGCACCTGAAATCTGGCAAAATGAGATCGACGTAAACGAGGATTCAGATTGTGGCTCATTCGGTATTCGTGTAAACGGCTTAGTTCTTAATCAATCAGCTTATCAGGTACTGATTGATCAAAACAGGGTTGATCTAAACGTTGGAACGTTCGGTATTTTGGTTTCTGCATACGAAGGCGCACGCGTTACCAACAACGGGAACAACGGGTTTCCAGGGGCAGGTGTTTACATCAACAATCCAATACCTCAAAGGGTATGTTTCGGAGTTAGCCGAGATGTATCATCTGGAATTGTATTTAGAAGAGGAATGTACAATACCTCCACCTGCAACGATGTCCGTTCCATTGTGGGTAACAGTTGGCTACATGAGGTAAGTCAAAATCCAAATGGGGTGTTTGCCCGCAATGAATTGGAGGGCGGAAGGTTTAGTGCTCAATTTCGAGGAGATTGCAACACCAGCGTTTTTGCTTGCAACAACATGATTGATTATTCAGAAAATGGTTTACGTTATAATTTTGGAGCTGAAACGGGCGGTCAGGGTATTTCCGGAGCCATGTCACGTGGTAATAAATGGTTTAATGGAAATGGCGCTGCTATAGATACTTTTATCGATGAGCCGTTCTCCAATCCAGCGGCATCTTTATATTTTGTAAGAAATATTGCAAATGAAAATCCAACAAATAACTCCTTAACAACATGGATAGTCCCAAATGTTGCAGGTAACAATGTAGATTGTTTTATTAACGAATGTCCCGCCATACAAAGTCCACCTGAATTCTACAACCTCCAAATTACCCCAAGGGATTCAATGGTTGCCAACAGGGAGATGACATTCAATTATTATCCTGAGGAATCTGTTCGTTTGGCGGAGTTTCATTTGTTGCACAAATTATTATCCTGCGACACTTTTGAAATGATGAATAATACGTTGATGCATGGGTTTGTTGATGGGTTCGTCGGTACTCCGGTTTATGAATTGGTTAAAGAAACCCAAAACCTTGTGGATGCTGGAAAGTTTACAACTGAGCAATGGGTTTCGGCAGAAAACTACCAATTGGAAATCAATCAATTGTTGTCTGAAATAAGTGTTGTGGATTCCTTGATAAAGATTACGGTTGATACCGCTGTTCAGGCGGTTTACCATGCTAGTTTGATGGACTTGCAATCAGATTTATCTGCCGTTCAGTCACAACATCAAGAGCTTGTAAGTAACAAACATGTTGAATTTCTATCGGAGGCTGCTGAAGTTTTGGAGGGTGTCAATGCCTTAGTTCCCGATCATGTTTTTGAAGTCAATACACAAACTGTTTTGAGGTCGTTCATAGAAAATTTGATTTTTGGATACCAGCCAGAACAAAGTACACTGGAGACGCTACATTCTATTGCAACCCAATGCGTTTATACTGCAGGCCCAAGCGTAGGCAATACCCGAAGTTTGTACGAGCGGTTTACAGGCGATTTCCTCCCTGAAACCGATTGCGATGGGTTGTTTGAAAGGGATATTCAAAGTCAGAATAAAACAAAGCAACATTTGGGCTTGGCATCAGTTTACCCCAACCCTGCAAACGATTTGATTTTTATTGATCTAGCTGACTTTGATCCTGGATGCACTTACCATGTTGAATGTATTAACGTTTTTGGGCAAACCAATTTTAGACGAACTTTGCGCAATCCAAGGAACCAGATTCAAATTGGGGATTTACCAAATGGGATTTACCAATTCCGAATATTGAAAAACGGAAATGATATTGGATTTAAACTGATTAGTATTCAAAACTGATTTTAGTTGGTTTTTTTTATTTTTAAACTAATTAAGTATGTTCAGGTTTTGCATTCTTATGGCTTTAGTTGGGCAAGTATTGTGTTTAAATGCTCAAAAACATGACTATGTTTGGTTGTCAGGATTTAATAATGCTTTATTGTCTGACTCAACGGTATTTGCTGTTGATTTTAGCCAAATTGACTCAATTAGCATTTATAAATTTCCTGATAACAGCGCATTGACTAACACCAATGTTTCAATATCAAATGAAAATGGAAATTTGGATTGGTATTCTAATGGTTGCTTTATTAAAAACAGCTTTTCAGATATTATAGAAAATGGAGATTACATCAATTCTGGTCCAGATTCTCTGGTTTATACAACCTATTGTGGAACGAATGGCTCAGGATTTTATCCTATCGCACAAGGTATATTTGCTCTTCCATTACCGGGAAATCATTATGCTCTATTTCACATGAGATTTGATGTTTCTCCAGATTTATCTCCACTTCAGATTTGTTTAATCGATGGACTCCAATATACACTTGTTGATATGAATGTCAATCAAGGTCTTGGGTCGGTTGTATTCAAAGATTCTGTTTTACTTGAAGGTTGCTTTCAAGTTGCCATAGCCAACAAACATGCAAATGGGCGTGATTGGTGGATTTTATTGGCAGACAACCTTCAAGGACGATTTTATAGGTTTTTACAAACTCCAAATGGTATTCAAGGTCCGTGGGTTCAGGATATCGATAATCTAACAACTACGGATTCTTTTTATTATGGAGGTTGGGCCGCATTTTCGCCTGACGGTAGTCGTATGATGGTCAATGACATTCAAACTGGAACAATGCTTTACAATTTTGACCGTTGCACGGGCTTATTAAACCAATTTGAATTTCTTCCAGCGAATATTTCAGTATTAGGTTATGGGCTTGGAGCTGCTTTTTCACCAGATAGTAAAAGTTTGTATGTGGTTCGGGGCAATCACAAAAAATTGGAGCAATACAATTTAAATGCTCCTGACATCGCCGATTCTAAGATTACAGTTGCAGAATGGGATGGCGCTTTTGATACATTACAGCCCTCAGGAGCGCTTTATTTTACAGGGTTTTCCTACTTTCAACATGGTCCCGATGGGAAATTGTACAATTGGGCAGGGAACACACGTTACATGCATGTGATGGATTTTCCAAACAGGGAAGGAATGGATTGTAATTTTCGGCAACGTGCTATCCGTCTCCCCAATTTTACCCTTGGCGCCAACGCCTACTACCCCAACTACCGCCTCGGCCCTGTCGACGGCTCGGCGTGTGATACCCTGGGCATTGACAACGTGCCCGTAGCCTTGTTCCGGCACGATTGGGAAGATTCCAGTTTGGTGTTGCAGCGCACCTTCACAGACCTTTCCTACTACGAACCTGCCATCTGGAGCTGGGATTTTGGCGATGGTACTGTAAGCGCAGATACCAGTCCTGTGCATGCCTTCCCGCAGTCTGGCACCTACAACGTGTGCCTCACGGTGAGCAACCCTTACGGCATTGATACGTATTGCCGGGAGGTGACGGTGGGAACCACATCCGTTGTTACACCTGAGCTTCCCAAACTTGTCGTGGCGCCCAATCCGGCGTCGGAATCGGTACGGTTTGGTCTACCTGGCATTCGCGGCAGGTTGATTTTAAACGATTTGCAAGGCCGTGCGATTTTTTCAACCTCTTTCCAAAATGAAGCAGAAGTTGATGTCAGATCCACTATCCCCGGATTGTATTTCTACACCCTTATGGCGGAAGATGGGAAAAGGTGGAATGGTAAGGTAGTTGTAGTGCGTTCGGTTCACTAAACGACGGTATGCCCCAAAAACTGCGCCCCATTATCAATAATCCTGCCCTCACCGCGCCGGAAACCTAGTCCGCAGGCTTCGTAGGCGAAAAACACGCCTGCCTGGTAATAACGTCCGGTGTCGTCGCGGTCGAGCTGTGCAAAGGCCTGGAACACACTGGCCTGATTATCGTATTCACCGCCGCGTACTTCAAGCGGTAACCCGATGTCGTCGTACACCGTTACGTTGCTGCCTTCACGACCGAAGATCACTTTTTGCACAAAAGGATAATTTGCTCTCCCGATGGGTTCTTCTAAACTGGTTTCCAGCAGCAAAGGGTGGTCGGGGAACAAATCCCACAGGTATTTTAAAAAAGCCTTGGACTGGAACATGAGTGTATAGGCCGGATTGAGCACCACAGCTTGTCCACGTTTGACGATGTTGGTGAGCATCATACACAGTTCCGGCTCGTCGAAAGCGATGTATTCCCAAGGCACCAGTTTGAACCAGAACGGGAATTGCAGGGGTTGTTTGTCCACATCGCCGGGCGCAAAAATGCCGTTGATGTCGGAAAAAACGACCTCGTCCACATAAGCAAATGCCGTTTCAAAACCCGCTTCACCGGCGGCTTCGCGCAAAAGGGCCACGTTGTGGTCGTCCTCGGGTGCGCCGCGCAGGGTGGAAAAAAGTATGGCTGCTTCACGTTCCGGATTGAGCTTGCGCAGTCGCCTGAACTGGTCGGTCAATGCCTCGTACACGAAATTGAACTGTTTGTCTTGTGCAATGCCGTTGGCTTCGAGTTGCGCCCATTGGATGATGGCAGTTTCGGGCAAAGACGTGGGTGTATCGGCGTTGAACTCGAGCATTTTTACAGGCAATCCGGAGGTGCCGCCGGCAAAATCGAACCGACCAAAAAGGTGCAGGTTGCGCTCGTCCTCCCAGGTAAACCGTATGAGTTCGTGCATGTTGGCAGGGATGCCGAGTTCGCGCAGGAGGTTTTTTTGCAGGATGTATTCTCCTGTTTGCACCATCATATCGTACAACGTGTTGGCGGCTTCGGCGTAGGCGTCCTGCTGTGCGGCATCTATTTGTACCATGTCGGTACTCAGGTAATTTTCCGCTTCGTCGGAGATGAAATATTCCCAGCCCAGTTGGCGAAAAACCTGATCAGGCACGTGTTGAATGGGTCGTATGGGTATCATGCGCCTGCGCCGCCTCCACGGCTGCTGTTGCGGAAAAAGCCGCTGCGACCTTTCACGGGGCGCAGTTGGGTGCGGGTAACTGTCGTTTTTTTCAGCTCTGTGGAAGCATTGGAGCCGCTTTGGAAAGCTGTGGCGCCCGAACGGTATACGTTGGATTGTATTGGCGATCCGAAACCACGTCCCATCATGTAACCCATGGCGCCCCACCACAAAACGCGGCCCATGCCGTTGTTGTGGTTGTTGTTGTTTTGGCTTTGCACGAGCGTGGTGTCGGATGCCTGTACGAGGCTTTTGGCCTGGTCGAGGTTCAGGGTGTCGGTTACGCCGCTCAGGCGTTTTACGATGATTCTTGAATCGTTTTTGTTTTCCACCACCTGTTCGTCTACAATGGCGAATTGACCGTCGCTGGTTTCTTCGATGGTGGTGATCACGCCTTTAACAGGTTCGGTTACGGTGACCTGTTCCCAGTCGCCGCCGTTTTGGTTGTTATCCGAGCCGCAGGCTGCCAGCATGGTGGCTACGGCGATGTACATGCTTCCCCGACGCAGTCGGTTGTGCCAGGAGGGGTTTTTACTGAAATTTTTAAAAGGCGCCATGGTTCGAGTTTTCGTCGCATGAGTTGGGCAACGAGGTACAAAGTTGCATCAAAGCGCACTGCTCAACAAGGGCAGGAGCGTATGCTTTCGATGAGTGTGTTACTTTTGCCGATCAAGCCGGATTGGTTTAACGTCTAAAGGTACCCACAACATGCCACAGATTTTGGTATTTGCCACCAACAATGCACACAAAGCCCTGGAAGTAGAACAAATATTGGGCCCGGACTTTCAAATCAAAACCTTGCGCGACATCGGTTGCACCGAAGACATTGAAGAAACGGAAGATACTTTGGAAGGCAACGCCATTTTGAAAGCGCGTTTTGTTAAAGACCAATACGGCTACGATTGTTTTTCGGAAGACACGGGTTTGGAAGTAACGGCCCTGGGCGGTGCACCTGGCGTACACACCGCCCGTTACGCCGGGGAAAGCAGGGATCCGCAGGCCAACATCCAAAAACTTTTGGAAAACTTAAAAAACAAAGCCGACCGTTCGGCACAGTTCCGCACGGTGATCGCCATGGTGCGCGGCGACGAAACGGTGTTGCTCGAAGGCATTTGCAAAGGCCACATTGCTGAGGAGCCATCGGGCACCGAAGGATTCGGTTACGATCCGGTGTTTGTGCCTGAAGGGTACGATGTGCCGTTTGCGCGGCTGGGCGTGGAAGTGAAAAATGTGATCAGCCACCGGGCCAGAGCGATGGGGAAGTTTAAGTCTGAAGTCTTAATTCCGAAGTCTTAAGTAGAAATACAAACGTTGGGCCTCTCCGAGGCTTGGGCTTGGGTTTGTATGGTTGGCTACAAACATTGGGCCTCTCCGAGGCTTGGGCTGGAATTGGAATGATCGGCTACAAACGTTGGGCCTCTCCGAGGCCGTCGCAATTCGAGGCCTGGGCTGGGGTTGGAATGGTTGGCTACAAACGTTGGGCCTCTCCGAGGCCTGGTTTGGGATTGGAATGATCGGCTAATCGGGTAGGAGGCGGCTTTCGCCGCCGTCCCCCCGATTATCGACGATATTCGCCCAATCCTACAAACGTTGGGCCTCTCCGAGGCCAGCCAAGCAAATCCTTGAACCAATGGCAAAAAAAATGAGTCACCCCAAAAAATTGGAATGACTCATTTTCGCGAGCAACCGACCAACTGACTACATCGTCGATGCCGACTTAAAGATCCGATCCCAGTTGATGCCATTGGCCATGCTGCCGTTTTTCGTCGAGAACCAGATGAACAGCGGTTTGCCCACCACGTGGTCTTCAGGCACGTAGCCCCACACGCGGGAGTCCTCGGAGTTGTGGCGGTTGTCACCCATCATCCAGTAGTAGTTCTGTTTGAAGGTGTACGACGTGGTCTCCGTGCCATTGATGATGAACTTGCCGTTTTGCACGATCAGTTCGTTGCCCTCGTACACGCGGATGATGCGCTCGTACATGGAGATGTTTTGCGGCGTGAGGGTCACGGTGACGCCGGCTTTGGGGATGTAGATGGGACCGAAATCGTCGACTGTCCAGCCGCCGTAGTTTTTAGCGTCGTTGGGGAACACGTAGCCGGGGTAGCGCGATTGGGCAGGAACCACCTCGACCTTCACGTCATTGCCGAGGGTTTTCACTTTTGCCACTTGGGCGGCGTCGAGGTTGAAATAACCGGCGCCGGGAGCTGCCTCACCAAGGTCGGTGAGGTTCACGCCCCATTCATCCAGTTTTTTCAGGTTGATGGGTGTGCCACCGGAGGAGACGTTGTACGTCATTTGCAGATGCTCCGGATTTTGGGCAACCTGTCCGTTGATGTACAACTGGCCTTTGCGTATTTCCAGGCTGTCGCCCGGTATGCCGACACAACGTTTGATGTAGTGGTCTTTTTTGTCAATCGGGCGTGTTACCACTTTAAAGTTGGGCATGCGTTTGTCGTAACCTTCGCGGCGCCATTGGTACACGTCGAACGTGCGGCCCGGCGTGATCACCACGCTGTCGCCGGCCGGGAAGTTGAACACAACGGGTTCGTTGCGGTCAATGGCTTCAATGGCAGGCAATCGGTTGTAGGGGAGGGAAGGGTTTTTCAGGTAGGATTCACGGGCCAGCAGACCGTTGGCGTTTTGCGAAAAACGGTTGTGGATGAGCGGGAACTGTATGACCGTCATGGGTGTGCGGATGCCGTAATGGGCTTTGCTTACAAACAGGAAGTCACCCACCTTCAGCGTGCCTTCCATCGACGACGTAGGGATCACGTACGCTTCGATGAGGAACATGCGGATGAATGCGGCAGCAAAAACGGCAAAAATGATGGCTTCTGACCATTCCCTGACTTGCGATTTCTGCATTTCAGGGTACTGGGTCGTAAGTTTGCGCAAAGCGGCCTGGTCCTTGGATTCAACAGCCGCATGGTGCAAACGGTGGTATTCGCGTTCGCGTTCGAGGGACGGGCCCAGGTACTTGTCTTTGGAAGCACCGATTTGGAAAAAGGGTATGGGTGCGTAGACTACCGCCAATACCGATTGCCAGAAACCTGTTTTTCCAAAAGAACGCACCATGTCGATGCACAAGCCGGCATAAATGAAGATGTTGACCACCGGGAACAAAAACCACAAGGCATACCATGGCTTGCGACCCACCATTTTACACCATTCCACGGCTGCCATACCGGGTACAAGAGCTTTCCATCCGGGAATTCCGGCTTTTTCAAACAATTTCATCATGCTTATGCCAAGCAGGATGTATAAAACGACTAAAAATAACAGTACCGACATGATGTGGCAAAGGGTTGCGCCGATGAATATACCGGCAGTTTTGTTTCTTGTTGGACAATGGATATATCGCCGAAATATAAATGAAACAAGGGCAATGCAATCCGTTTTTCTACGAACTGAATTACCCTGTCCATAAACTTAAGCTCTTATTCGGCTGTGCGTTTTTTCCGACGTGTTTTGAACATTTCAACCACCTCTTTTTCCCTCAAAAAACCGAACTCGACAAACTGGGTGGAAATGAATTTTTTCACGTCCTGGTAATCCTTGCCGCGTTTGTCTGTAAACTTTTTCAAAAGTTTATCAATGTACTTCATAGACACTTTTTCTACCGACTGGTTGAACTTTTGGTTGCCAAAAATTTTCATGTACACACCAAAAATCTTGTTCAGTTCGAAGTAGTCGAGGTATTCACCTTCGGTCAGACCGTTGATCAGTCGTTCGAAATAAATGAGCACGACCTGACGCAGACAGGAGCTTTCCACCGAGAGCCCTTCGTGGGCATTGTAAAATTCCTGTACAGCTTCAATGGTGTCGGCATGTACATATCCGTAGCCATGTACCTTATCGGCAATGAGGTAGAAGTCTGAAACTTTGTCTTTCACCGCTTTGTCTACCACGGCGCTCATACGTTCGTCGTTGGAAGCATCCATGCCCAATTTAGCCTGGTACATGGAAAGCAGAAAGTTGAGGTATCGGGTATCGAATTCAGGGAATTTTTTGCGTTCGCGGGCAAAATGATCGGCGTACTCTTTCACTTCATCACCCTGGAGGTTCATGAAGTTGCCGTACATGGCCAACATTTCGAGGTATTCTTCGTGGCCCTCGAAGCTGGGGGTGTTGAGAAATTCGCGAATTTTGGCTTTGAAGCTGGAGTTGTCGCCACCTACTTCGAAACGTTTGAGCAAAAACTGGCGCAGGGCCGAGAAGTTGGCTTTCATTTCGCCGGCTGTGGTCGGGAAGTCGGCCGAAAAATACAGGTCGTTGCGGAACTGTTTGGCATAGCGCAAGTAAAGTTCTTCGCGAACTTTGGGGTCGTGGAAACGGTCGCTTTTTTGTTGCTGGAGGAAAAAACGGATGCGTTTGTTTTCCACCAGACCCATCATGTTGGTAATCCAGATGTCGCTGCTGAGCGCAAAACCGACCTGAATGCTTTGTCCGATGCGTTTTTTGAGTTGGTCGAAATGCGGTGAATTGCAAATGGCCAGCAGAATGTCTTTAAAATGATCGTTCGGACGTACATAGCGGTGTTGGTCGGTGATTTCTCCCCGCAAAACCGAATAGCCCAGGATCCGGGGCAAATACAGGCCTTCAAAAATTTCTGAAAGCAGGGCTTTTTCAATGGCAACCAGTTGAAGCGGCGCTTCGGCAGCTACAAGGTGGTGCAACTCAGAGATGGCCGGTTCGAATTCCTGGCGTAATTCGTTGTAAAGCTCGTCCTCCTCTTCATCGAGGTATTGGGCGAGAACGGGCGCGGCCTGAATTTGGCTCGCGATTTCATCAAGGCGGGTTTGGTATTGCTCGCTTAAGGTTTGCATGGCGCGGAAATGTGGTCTTATTTGAAAAAAGACCTGGCAAAGCGAACAGAGGCTTTGCCAGGTCTACAATCACCGTAATGGTGCAAATATAGCAACTGTATTTGAATCGACGATTAAGCGTCGGCCGATTTTTCTTCTTCTTCCGTAGCAGGAGCTTCTTCAGCGGCAGGAGCAGCTTCTTCAGCAGCAACTACTTCTTCAGCAACCGGCGCTTCTTCAACAACAGCAGCAGGCGCTTCAACTTCAGCAACCGGCGCTTCTTCAACAACAGCGGCAGGTGTTTCAACTTCAGCAACCGGTGCTTCTTCAACAACAGCGGCAGGTGTTTCAACTTCGGCAACCGGCGCTTCTTCAACAACAGCAGCAGGAGCTTCAACAGCAGCAACCGGTGTTTCAACTACGGCTTCTTCGGCAACTTCTGCTTCAGGAGCTGCGGGTTCTTCCACAACGGGTTTGGCCTTTACTTTCGGTTTACCGTCAACGTGTGCGGTGAACTGGCGTTTTTTCTCCACCGTTTGTTCGCGGCGGGCAGCGATTTTGCCTTCTTTGGCCTCAATCCATGCAGCGAGTTTCTCTGCGGCTTGTTCGGTCGTAAGTGCACCTTTTTTAACACCTCCATCGAGGTGCATTTGGTACAGAACACCTTTGAAACGAAGAATGGCACGTACGGTATCGGTGGGTTGAGCGCCGTTTTGCAACCACTTGTAGGCGCTTTCGCGGTTCAGTTCGATGGTGGCGGGAACCGTAAGGGGATTGTACGTGCCGATTTTTTCGATGAAACGGCCGTCGCGCGGAGCGCGGCTGTCGGCTACTACAATGTGGTAAAAGGGTGATTTGGTGCGGCCTTTGCGCTGCAAGCGGAGTTTAACAGACATGCTAAACGAAAATTTAAATGAAGAAATATGAGATGAAATCTCGCCCGGTTTCTTACGTCAAGTAGCGCCGGGCTTTTCGCGGCCGCAAAGGTACGAAAATAGGTTTTAAAAAAACAAATAAATTAGGATATTTACACCTAAAGTAATCAGAAGTAAAAACCGACCATCATCTGCCCTGACGGCAAAACACATACTACATGACATTTCGCCTTAGTTTGACCTGTTCCTTTTCCTTTTTTGTTTTTTCACTTTTTGCACAAACAGCCAACCTGTCGGGCATCATCAACCATTATGCCGCTGTTGAGGCCATCGACACCTGCAACGGAAGGCTAACGGTGAGCGATACCACAGGGTTCAGGCCGGGCAGTCCCGTGCTGCTTATACAAATGCAAGGCGCACAAATATTCGAAACCGACAATTTCCTGTATGGAAACATTACGGCCATGCGTGCTGCCGGCCGATACGAACAAGCCCTGGTTGATTCGGTAGCTCCCGGTGCGGTGTACCTGCAAAACCGTCCGCTGTACCCATACAACCTCGCCGATAAGGTGCAATTGGTTACGTTGCTGCAACATGCAGATGCCGTTGTTACCGATACCCTGCGTGCCCTGCCCTGGAACGGGTCAATCGGCGGCGTCATCGCTGTGGAAATAAGCGGCACGCTCACACTCAATGCCCCGGTTAGTGCCGACGGCACCGGTTTCCGCGGTGGTAATGCAGTGCCTGTAACGGACAACAACTGCAACTTCCTTGTGCTACAACTCAGTTATTTCTTTGCGCCCGGGGACTGGAGGGGCGCCACCAAAGGTGAGGGTATTGCCGTGGTGGATGCCGATAAGGTACTCGGGCGAGGCCCTCAAGCCAACGGCGGCGGCGGCGGCAACGACCACAACAGCGGCGGCGGCGGAGGCGGCAACATCACGGGCGGCGGCGATGGGGGAGATAACGATGAACCCGGATTTTTCAATTGCGATGGCAATTGGCCTGGACTGGGAGGCATCAACATCCCATCTATTCAATCACGGTTGTTCCTTGGCGGCGGCGGCGGCGCAGGCCACGGCAACGGCACTTCCACCGGTGATGGGGGTAATGGTGGCGGCATCATTTACCTCAAGGCGCAAGCCATCAACGGGCTGAATCCATTGGTTTCATCACGGGGAACGGGGGGCGGCGCAGCACTCGGTGACGGTGCAGGCGGCGGCGGCGCAGGTGGAACCATCTGGCTCGATTGTTTGTCCACTCCCCCAAACCTGCAAATAAATACCCAGGGCGGCAGCGGCGGTAACAGCGACAATTTCAACCAGAACAGGTGTTTCGGTCCAGGTGGTGGCGGAAGCGGTGGACGCATCAACACCAATGTACCCGGCGCCATGCCTTCCCCGGGCGGCCTTCCAGGTGTCATCTTCAATTCCACCAACGGCTGCAACGGCTCCAACAGCGGTGCTCAACCGGGCGAAACAGGCATCGTTTTTGCCTTGCCGGTCATGCCGCAAAGCAATACCGGTTTCGATGTGCCTGAAATTTTGTCATCACCGCAGAGCCAATCGGTTTGCGAAGGAGATGACGTTGTTTTCGCTGTACAAACCAATGCCGGCAATTGGAACTACCAATGGCAGGTGAACGATGGAAGTGGATGGGTCAACATCGCCAATTCGCCGTCTTATACTGCGACCGACGATACCCTGCTGGTCGGCAATACTACCATCGATCTCGACGGATTGATGTTCCGGTGTTTTGTAGAGCGACTGGGTTGTTATGCTGTGACCTCAGGTGTGGCGTTGCTCAATGTTGAGCCAGCTCCCAACGCCATTTTTAATGCTTTTTTGAGCGGTACCGTGCTTGATGTGATCAACTTTTCGACCAACGCCACAACCTATTTCTGGGATTTCGGTGATGGATCAAGCAGTACACAGGTAATGCCCCAACATACCTATGGAAGTGAAGGCACGTTCATCCTTACCCTTTATGCGATCAACAATTGCGATACGGCCATTGCTGTGCAAACGGTGAATACGCTGCTCTTACCTGTGGCTTCATTTACCATTCAACAGGATATTGAGCCATGCGGAAACGCACAAGTCTCGTTTGTCAACGAATCGGTAGGCAGCTCATTGGCTTTCAATTGGTTGTTTCCGGGAGGGTCACCATCCGCAAGTACAGCCGCAAATCCGGTGGTTACCTATTCCAATTCTGGTACTTATATTGCCACACTTGTTGTCTCCAATCCGGGAGGAGACGATACAATCAGCTTGCAGGTGGTCGTTTCCATCATCAATCCGCCAACGGCTGCATTCACTTACAACGACTTGACCGGCGGTGTTTTTCAGTTCAACAACCTCAGTACCTCAGCGGCAGATTGGCTTTGGGATTTTGGTGACGGAACCACGTCTGCTTCATTTGACCCTTTGCATACGTATTCCGTTGAAGGCAATTATGTGGTTACACTTTGGGTTTGGAATGCCTGCGATACCAGTCAGGTTCAGCAGGATGTTGCGTATTTTGCTCCACCTCAGGCAGGCATGATGGTGGCCGATACGGTTTATGCTTGTCAGGAGGCGATCGTTTTTTTCAACAACGCATCAACGGGCACCGGAAACCAGTACCAATGGCTGTTTCCCGGCGGCGATCCTGCGTTTTCAACACAAACCAATCCATCCGTCACGTATCCGGCTTCGGGTAATTACCAGGCCATTTTGGTTGCCAGCAATGCCGTTGGCGCCGATACCGCAGTTCAGGACTTTAATATTCAGGTGCTTGGTTTTCCTGCCGCCGGTTTTACAGCCTCGGCACCTTTGATTGGCCTCGTACAGTTTCAAAACCAAAGCTTGGGAGCCACAACCTACACCTGGGATTTCGGAGATGGGTCGGCTTCGGTGAATACTTTCAATGCGTTGCACCAGTACACACAAAACGGCGTTTACGTGATAACGCTTGTAGCCGCCAATCCTTGCGGCGCCTCTGTTTTACAACAAACCATCGAGGTTGTGGGCGTTGGCGTTGGGGTGTCAAACATGGTTTGGCAGGAAAATCTTAAAGTTTTTCCCAATCCTAACCATGGTTTTGTTAACGTGGATGCCTCCGAAACCGGCGAAAATTTGCTGTGGTGGCGTTTGCATGCCGCAAACGGCATTTTGGTAATGGAGCAACAGGTAAAAGTCTTGGCGCCGAAGTTTTTAATTCCATTTGAGGATTTGCCGGCAGGCTTGTACTTTTTGGAAATACAGTTTGAAAAGGGCAGGGTAGTGCGGAGGCTTTTGCGACTTTAAACTTTTCACTTTTCCAAAAGCAAACGGTCTTTAGTACCTTTGCGACTTGACAGCGAACCATGGAAAAAATACTGATCCTCGATTTTGGTTCGCAGTACACACAGCTTATTGCCCGTCGTGTTCGGGAAATGAACGTTTACTGCGAAATCCTTCCTTACAACAAACTTCCCGAACACACCCAGGACATCAAGGGCGTCATTTTGTCTGGAAGTCCCTTTTCGGTTAAACAACCCGATGCCCTTCGTTTAGACCTTGACGCCATTACGGGCAAATGGCCATTGCTTGGCATTTGTTATGGAGCGCAACTCACAGCCGAATTTTACGGCGGTGAGGTAGCCCGCTCAGAAAAACGCGAATACGGCAAGGCCTTTTTGATCCAACAAGACCACACGGACCCGTTTTTTTACAGCGTAGAACCACGCTCACAGGTATGGATGAGCCACGGCGACAGCATCCTGAAACTGCCCGACGGGTTTGAACTCCTTGCAACCACCGATAGTATTCCTGTAGCCGCTTTCCGCTCTAAGGCCGGTCGTTTTACCGCACCTGTTTATGGCATACAGTTTCATCCGGAGGTGTACCACAGTCTGGAAGGATTTCAGATGATCAAAAACTTCGTACATGGTGTATGCGGATGTTCGGGCGACTGGACGCCGGCGCACTTTGTGGAAGAGTCGATTCAAAAGCTGCGCCAGCAAATCGGATCGGAAAAGGTCATCATGGCACTTTCAGGCGGCGTCGACTCTACGGTTGCCGCCGAACTCCTGCACCGCGCCATTGGAAGCCAGTTGTTTTGCTTTTTTGTAGACAATGGTTTGCTTCGCAAAAATGAGTTTGAGGAGGTTTTGACGTCGTACAAACAAATGGGACTCAACATCGAAGGCATTGATGCGCGCGATAAATTTTACACGGCTCTTGCAGGCGTGAGCGATCCGGAAGGGAAACGCAAGATCATTGGCAAGATGTTTATCGACATCTTTGAACTGGAGTCCGAAGCGCACTCCGACAGCCGATGGCTTGGTCAGGGCACCATTTATCCCGACGTGATCGAATCGATCAGCGTGCATGGACCTTCGGTGACCATCAAAAGCCACCACAACGTGGGTGGTTTGCCCGACAAATTGAAACTGAAAATTGTAGAACCATTGCGCATGTTGTTCAAGGACGAAGTGCGCAGGGTAGGCCGCGAACTGCAAATTCCAGAGAACATTCTGATGCGTCATCCTTTTCCAGGGCCCGGTTTGGGGATTAGAATCCTTGGCGATATTACACTCGAAAAAGTGCAATTGTTGCAGGAAGCCGACGCCATTTACATTGGCAAACTGAAAGAACACGGTTTGTACGACGCTGTTTGGCAGGCAGGAACCATTTTGCTTCCCATACAGTCGGTAGGCGTTATGGGCGATGAACGCACCTACGAAAAAACCATCGCCCTTCGAGCCGTGAACTCTACGGATGGTATGACTGCAGAGTGGAGTAGGTTGCCTTACGAGTTTTTGGCCGAGGTGTCGAGTGAAATTATCAACCAGGTACGCGGCATCAATCGGGTGGTTTACGACATCAGTACGAAACCTCCTGCTACCATCGAATGGGAATAATAGGTTTAATGCGTGTTACAGGCATCAAAATAGTCTTATGAACGTTTAAATCGTGATGAAAAAGTTATTCATAACATCAGCAATTGGTTTGTTCCTGCTTTTGGCACAGGGTTGTTACTCTTTGTCTGGCATCTCCGTTGATCCTTCGGTGACTACCTTTTCTGTGCGAATCTTTGAAAACATCGCGCCCAATGCACCGCCCACACTTGCCGTTGATTTTACCGAAAGGTTGAAGGATAAGGTGCGTCGGGAAACAAGGCTTGCGTTGAACGGCGAAAATCCAGATGTAGAGTTTTCGGGTAAAATAGTCGAATACAATGTTATTCCTGTAGCCCCAAAACCAGGAGAAGTCGTGTCTTTGAACAGGCTAATAATTCGAATACGTGTTGGGCTGTTGAACAACAAAGAGGAAAAAAAATCATGGGCAAATGAGCGCGATTTCAGTTTTTTTGCCGAGTTTTCGAATACAACCGACCTTTTGACTGTACAAGATGCCTTGATTGAGCAGATCAGCAACCAACTGTTGGAAGATATTTTCAACGCAGCCTTCAACGATTGGTAATGACCCACGAACGCTTGCATCAATTGTTAGAGAATCCTGCATTGCTTTCGGGCATGCCTTACGAGGAATTGAAGACCCTGGCGTTGTCGTATCCCTATGCGCACAACCTGCGCTACCTGCTTGCCTTGAAATCGCACCATGAGTTGCGCCCTGATGCCTCCCGAACATTGACCACTGCCTCGGTATACAGCCTTAATAGGAGTAAGTTGTATGCGCTCATTGCTCCGCAAAAGATTGTACAACACGAAGAAGTCCTTGAGCTAAAACCCATTGAATCACTGCTAAAAACGCTGGAAACACGAATTCCGGTTTCACGCGAGGTTGTCGAGGAAGCTGCACGACTGGTTTTGACCAATACAGCTCCACAAGTAGACGTGCCAGTCCGCCCTGTAGAAGAAGTTGTTGTTGTTGAAATACCGGCGGAAAAAAAATGGGCGCACCTGCCGGTGGTTCCGCAAAAAACCAGTTTTGGCGTCTGGATCAGCCAGTTCAATTCGCCATGCCTGGATCCGTCCATGCCACCCGAAGCTCCCGTGGAAGAGGAAGCGCCGGCATTGGGTGATGATCCGGTGAGTCCCAAGGATCAGGCGTTGAAGCAGGCAGAGGATTCCATAAGTTTGGCTCACCGTTTGGCGGAACGAAGTGTCCAGGAAAACAAAGAAATTGCTTCGGAGACACTTGCGCGTTTGTTTTGGCTCCAGGGTCACAAAGAAAAGTCGCTTGCGATGTACCAACGATTAAGTTTGCTGTTTCCGGAAAAAAGTGCGTACTTTGCGGCCGAAATTGATAAACTTAAAAAATAATACGCGATGTTATCCACCATTACGGTTTTGATTGCCATCATCAGTGTTTTGCTTATGGCCGTTATATTGGTTCAGAATCCCAAAGGCGGCGGCATTGACGCTACTTTTGGCGGACAAGCCCAGCAGCTTTTTGGAGCAGCCCGTTCCACCGATTTTGTTGAAAAAGCCACCTGGGTACTTGCCGGCTCCCTGCTTATTCTGTGTGTTGTAGCTGTACTGTTGGTAGGTGGCGGCGCACCCACCGGAGCCGAAATTCCGCTGCAGTCACAGTAATTCAACATTTTACAAAGTCTTAGCAATAAAGATGAGTCATTCCGGTCATCCGGGATGACTCATCTTTATTGAATTGCATTTTTCAAACCTTGATATACACCCATTTTCGGATGAGAGCTCCAAAGGGGCTGCGATCGTATGTGGCAGTTTGATCAAGGCAACAAATCCTCTTCCAAGGTATCGTATTGGTTCAATTCCAGCGACTGGATTAGCGCGATGAGTTTTTCCCCGTATTGTTTGTCTGTGGCATAGCCTGCTTTGGCCAAACCCCGGGCCCATTTTTTGTAGTCGTTGGCTTCGTAGGTGAACAGTTTTTTGTACCGTTTGCCCGATTTTAGGAAATTGCTGTGGTCGCGGTAGCTGGCCCAGGCATTGGAATAGATTACAAAAAAGTCTTTGTGGGAATCATCTGTAAAATTAGCACAGTGCCCTTTTTTGCAATTTTTTGAAAAACATTTCATGCCGAAATGGTTGTTGGTGTTTTTGGACAACTTACTTTGTCCTGCATCACTTTCCAGCAAAGCTTGTGCAAGAATGATGCTTGCAGGGATACCGGATTTTTTCATTTCAGCCTGTGCTACCGGTGCAAAACGATGGATGTATTCATTGCAGTTGGATAAGCTTTTACGGACTACGTTGGGTTCTACATCGAAACGCGCGGCAAAGCCGCGATCAATGGTGTACGACACGTTGTTTTGGGCTTTCAAAGGCAATTCAACGGCTGGTTTGCTTACCGGATCGGGGCGGGGGTGTTCAACCGTAAAATCGCCGGCAAACCCGGCCTGGGAAGCGGCAGGTTTGGGCTCATTAAGGGCCAAAGCTCCGCCACCAAAATCAAAAACGATGGTAAATTTTTCGCTCCACACGATGTAGGCCAGAGCGGTTAAAAGCAGCAGTTTCCACAAAAACGTTTCCGGCAACGCAGGAGTTGCAGGTGTTGGGTTGGACATTCGGCTTCCGGAGCGTGCAGTTTGAGCATATTGCAGTTGTGCCATGGTTTGTAATGTTTCAGTTGGGTTAAACAAAATCAGGACACAAATTAAAACACTTTGTTTCTAATAAACAACAAAATGTTTCAATAAATTTTCTTAACTTAGTAGAAGCGCATGTTTTTTTCTCCATTTGCCAAAATTTGTAGGATTTTCTACAGAATGGGTTACATTTGCCCATATCCAAACTTCGTGTATTTTTTACACCCACTTTGGCTTTTTGCACCCATTTTCAGAGACTTATTTGTACATCATGGTTATTATAGCCGATTGTGGCTCCACCAAATGCGACTGGCTGCTGGTACATGGCGGGCGGAACCAGCAGTTGGAAAATACAGTAGGATTCAGCCCGTTTTTTCACACTACCGAAGACATTAAAAACATCATACAGGAGCAATTGCTGGACAAACTTGATCCTCTTGAAGTTGAGCGTGTGTGGTTTTATGGTACAGGTATCCACGACGAACACCGTGCGGAAATTGTTGCCGCTGCCTTGCGTGCAGCCTTTCCACAGGCGGAGGTGGATGTAGAACATGACTTACTCGCCGCAGCCCGTGCTACCAGTGGCCGCAGTGCAGGCATTGCATGCATCCTAGGCACGGGATCAAACAGTTGTTACTATGATGGCGTCAAAATTCTCGACAACGTGCCGTCCCTGGGCTGGTTGTTGGGCGATGAAGGAAGCGGCACCCATTTGGGTAAAAAATTGCTTCGATCCTGGTTTTACCGCGAACTTCCGACCGATCTGGTCAGGTTGTTTGAAGCCGAGCATCCAGAAGGTGCGCATGCCATAAAAGACCGTATCTATGAAAAGGGCGCCAATGCTTACCTTGCAACTTTTACACGCTTTTTGGGCGATAACGTCCAGCATCCTTACGTTCAACACCTCGTATCGGAGTCGCTGGGGGAATTTCTAGACAGGCATGTGTGTAAGTACCAGGGTTACCAGCATGTTCCCGTACATTTTGTGGGCTCCATTGCCCACCATTTTCAGGACGTATTGTTCAAATGTATGGAAGAACGACGCCTCAAACCTGGTGTAATTGTACGCAAGCCCATCTATCCCCTTGCCGATTACCACCTGATTTCGATTGATTAAAATCCTTATGGCTAAAGACATCAAACGTATAGCAGTACTCACGTCCGGCGGCGACGCTCCGGGTATGAATGCCGCTGTGCGCGCCATTGTGCGCAATGCATTCAACAACGACCTTCACATCTATGGCATCATGCGCGGCTACCAGGGTATGATTGAAGGCAACATCAAAAGGCTCGAAACCTCCGACGTTTCCAACATCATACACCGCGGAGGCACCATCCTTAAAACGGCGCGAAGCAAAGAATTCATGACGCCTGAAGGCCGGAAAAAAGCCTACGAAAACCTCATTTACAACGACATTGATGCCCTTATCGCCATCGGAGGTAACGGTACCTTTACCGGTGCGGCTCAATTCATCGAAGAATATCCCGACATCCCCATCGTGGGCATACCCGGTACCATCGACAACGACCTTTACGGCACCGATTTTACCATTGGTTTCGATACTGCCGTCAATACAGCCGTACAGGCCGTGGATAAAATCCGCGATACGGCAGACTCGCACAACCGCCTGTTTTTCGTGGAAGTCATGGGTCGCCATTCGGGCTACATCGCCCTGCATACCGCCATCGCAGGTGGGGCAGGCGGTGTTTTGATCCCGGAAGAAGAAACCAACCTCGACGACCTTGTTAAGTTGCTTAAACGCGGCGCCAAACGATCCAAACTGTTCAGTATTGTGGTTGTGGCGGAAGGCAACCACATGGGCACGGTGTACGACATCGCCCAGAAGGTGGAAGAAAAGGTTGATTTTTTCGACGACATCAAAGTAACCGTCATAGGCCACTTGCAACGCGGCGGCTCCCCATCGTACTTCGACCGTGTCTTGGCCAGTATCCTCGGCTTTGGCGCCGTGGAAGCCCTGATGAACCACAAAACCGGCGTGATGGTTGGTATTAAAAACAACAACGTTCATTTCACGTCTTTCAAGGACGCCATCACCAAAACCAAACCCCTCAACAAGGACTTGCTGCGCATGGCACATATCCTGGCGCAATAAAAAAGTCGGCATTCGAGAGTCAGTAATCAAAAAAAAGTCGCTTCGCCCAAATTTGAGCGAAGCGACTTTTTTGATTACTGACTATTGACTGCAGACTTTTTTATTTCTCGTCGTAGTTGTATGGAAGCACTTTCGTGTCTTTCACCGTGGATAGCGTCATGAGGGTTTTCAGACGTTCGATTTCTTCGATTTGGCTGAGTGTCTTGAACAGCAGTTGTTCGTAGGTTGGAATGTCGCGGCAAACGATTTTCATCAGGAAGTCGGCTTCGCCGGTGATGATGTAACATTCCGTGATCTCATCAATTTTCGTGATTTTCTCCAAAAAATTGTTGAGGGCATTTTCGCGTTTCCAGGCGAGGGATACGAGTACGAATGTTTTCACATTCAGGCCCATCATTTGCGGATTAACCTGAGCGTGGTAGCTCTGGATGATGTCGCTTTGTTCGAGCTTTTTAACACGCTCAAGCGTGGGTGCAGGCGAAAGTCCGATCTTTTTGGAAAGGTCGAGGTTCGTGATTTTGCTGTTGTCCTGAAGAATTTTGAGAATCTTCAGGTCTATTTTGTCAAGTTTCTCCGACATAGCGTTTTGCGGTGTTTGATAGAATATTATTCTGAGTTGGAAAATTTCCCCAAAGGTAGGTCAACAAAAAATAATTTACAAGTCATTCCATAAAAAACCTTTGTTAATTTTGTTAATAAAGGTTTTATGGCACTTGACTTATTTAAAATTTTCCATTGCGGCACATATAAACGTCATCTAACCAACAATTATTTGTTAAAACGGGGGTTTTCTAATCAATAAATTAAAAAAGGCTGAACCAACGGGATGCTGGTGTGAAACACCAAACAATGTCCGTCGATTCAGCCTTTTGGCCGATAAATGGGCCATCTGCTAGGGGAAAATGCCCATGGATACGTAATCGCTTGCGATTTTTTTCAGCGAACAAACAAACGCAGCTGTACGCACATCCTTGATGTCCGGGTGTTGTTTGAACGTTTCGCGGATCTGCTGGTAGGCTGTGATCATGGTGTCTTCCAGACCGGAGTTCACAAGTTCCACTTCGGTACCCCCGCGGGTAAGGAACTCCCGTTCGCGATCGGATATCGTTTTGCCCGTCATTTCCTCCACCTTGATTAAGATGGCGTTGTAGGCATTGGACTGGAAACGGTTTTCCAGACGGCCGAAACGGTGGTGGGACAGATTTTTTAGCCATTCGAAATAAGAAACGGTTACACCACCTGCGTTGATGTAAAAGTCGGGCAGGATCATGATGCCTTTCTTTATCAGGATCTCATCAGCGTCGGCCGTGATGGGGCCGTTGGCAGCTTCAGCGATGAGTTTGGCCTTGATGCGGTGTGCATTTTCAGTCGTGATCTGATTTTCGAGTGCGGCGGGTACGAGGATATCGCATTCCAACTCAAGGGCAGCGGAAGCATCGCCGATGTGTTTGGAGCCGGGGTAGCCTATGATGGAGCCGGTAGCTTTACGGAAAGCGAGCAGTTGTTCCACATCGATGCCGTTGGGATCGTGGATGGAACCTTCGCGTTCGGCGATACCGATGATTTTTACATCTCCTTCCTGTTGGCTGATGAGGGCGGTGTTGCTGCCCACGTTTCCAAGGCCTTGTACGACCATGGTTTTACCGGCAATACCTTTTGTGAGGCCGATTTTAACCATGTCCTCTTCGTGTGACATACACTCACGGATGCCATAATAAACACCGCGACCGGTGGCTTCCGCGCGACCGCGGATACCGTTCTGCGTTACAGGTTTTCCGGTTACGCAGCCGATGGAGTCGATTTCGCCGTGGCGGAAGGCCTGGTAAGTATCGAGGATCCAGGCCATTTCACGTGGACCGGTTCCGTAATCGGGCGCCGGAACGTCGATGCCCGGGCCGATGAAGTTTTTCTTGATGAGTTCGGTGGTGTAGCGGCGGGTGATGTTTTGCAGTTGTTCAACCGTGTATTTGGCAGGGTTGATGCGGATGCCGCCTTTAGCGCCGCCGAAGGGAACGTCTACCAGGGCACATTTGTACGACATGAGGGCAGCAAGTGCCATCACTTCGTCTTGGTCTACCGATTCGGCGTATCGGATACCTCCTTTTGTCGGCAGCCTGTGGTGACTGTGCTGCACGCGGTAGGCCTCGATAACCTCATAATCGTTGCCTACGCGCACCGGGAAGCGGATTTGCAGAACCAGGTTGCAGGCTTTGATTTGTTCGATGAGACCTTTGGGGATGTCGGTGTAAGATGCCGCTTTATCCACGTAGTCTTCTACGCTCTTAAAGAAGCTAATTTTTCCACTCATGATCTTCGTTTATTTGGTGCTCTAATTTGGTTAGTTTACGTTCAAGCCGGATCAGGTATGCTACGATGCCAAAAAACAGGAGCAGTATCACACCGACCACTACGTTGATTTTTCCGGTTTCACGCATGAAATCACCTGCAGCGTAAGCGTTTGCTGGCTGCAAATATAGCGCCGCAAACAAAATAATTGTAAAAAAAATCGGCGTTTTAAAAAATTTCATGTTATGAAAAATAAAAAAAGTTAAGTTCCATTGTTGAATTTGAAAACGGCTAATCGAGCCCACCCAGTTTGTCTTCGATGCGTTTGGCACGAATATAAAGGGTGGTCATCCAAAAGCCAAGGAGGGTCCAGCCGATGATGGCAGGGTAAAATACAGCGCGCATGGTGTTGTCCAGATCTTGTCCGCCAAAAGCAGGACTGCCTGTAGCTCCGGGGTGCAAACTGGCAAACATCCGTGGTACAATGTACAGCAAAGGGATAAGTGTGGCAAAAGCAAAAATGTTGTACACCGCACTGAGTCGCGCACCTTTTTCCGGCTCGTCAAACGAGCTTCGGAGGATGAAATAAGCGAGGTAAATAAGCAAAGCCACGGCCGTGGTGATTTGTTTGATGTCGTTGCTCCAGGCTTTGCCCCAGGCATAGTGCGCCCACAACATGCCCGTCACCAGTCCCAGAAAACCATACAGCAGGCCTGCTTCGGCGTAGGATGACGCTCGGCGGTCGTATTCGGGCAATGGATTGCGCAGGTATTTCAGGCTGTTCCACGCCGAAGCGATAAGCAGGAAAATGAGCGCAAACCACATGGGAACGTGGAAATACGTGTTGCGTATGCTTTCGTAAATCACGTTTCGGTAAGGGTCAGTAAAACCTTTTTTTACGTTCAGATTTTCCACCGGACTGGATTTCCACGCAGGGTCAGGTTCAGACGAGGCTGAGCTGTCCGTTTTGAGCTGAAAAGCATTGGGAAGCACGGAGGTGCCATCTGCTGGGTTGTCGACAATGCAATTCAGCACCATGGACGTTTCACCTTTGGGCAGGTTGGCAGGAAGTTGGAATTCGGCTTCGAGCAGGGTATCGTTGAGGGATTTTACCCGGCGTGCCATCACGGCATGTTCATCGTCGTACGTTAACCATACACGTGTTTGTCCTTCACCCTGCGTAAAATGGGCGTTGTAGCCACTGATGGTAAGTACGGTTGTTTGGCGCGTCAAACCGCTTTCAGGCGTCACGGTCAGAATACCGGGCCTCAGCGGCACCAGCATACCAACAACAAAGGTATAAACGAGTAATATTACGGATGTTATTTTCCACCACATGGGCTTGGGTATGGGAAATTTACAGGATGGTTCAATCGCGCCAAATGTACGGGAAGAGCACGAAAGTTAAAGTGAGCAAAATGGCGTCGATGGCCAAAAGGTTGATGATGTCGCGTTGGTAAGAGGTATCCTGGATCACCCGCAAGGCTATGTTGGAAAGTCGCATGAGCGTGAGCAGGATGGGCAGGATGATCGGGAAGCTCAATATGGCCATCAAAGTGGCGCTGTTGTTGGCTTTGGCCGCGATGGCAGCGATAAACGTGAAAGCAATGGAAAAACCAAAGCTGCCCAACAACAAAACTAAGGCAAACAAGGAAAAATCTTGTACCGGATTGCCTGACACCATGCTGTAAGCGCCGAATGCCAAGGCGCTTATGACCAGCAACAAAATGGTATTGTAGGTGATTTTGGCGAGTAGCAACACCACAGGATCAACCACCTGGTAATAATACAGTTGCCTTGCCCCACTTTCCTGAACAAAACTTTTGACCACGGCATTGATGGAAACAAACAGCATGATGAGCCAGAAAAGGATGTTCCAAACCGGCGGCTGTACCCTCACCGAAGCGATGTAAACCACAAAAACCATACTGAATACGTACAACACAATGCCACTGATGGCATACCGTTGCCGGAATTCAAGCAAAAACTCTTTGTGAAGCAGGGTTTTAAAAACAAGCCATTTCATTTGAGTAAAGGTAGTTCAGGGTTTAGGATAAATTAGGTCATTTGATGTAAATTTAACCACACAAATGCCACCGCGTCGGAACTGTTTAAAAAAAAACCGCTGCCCTGCGGAGCGCTTCGCCTCAGGGTCGTATCTTTGTAGGCCGATTTGCAGGTTACAAGTGGACTAAAATTCTGCTTCAGCCAACATAAAAGGCAGTATTGTTCTTAAAAAAGCAACACATGAGTTGGTTCAAACGATTGAAAGAAGGCATCTCCACCGCTTCCAAATCCAAAAAGGACATTCCTGAAGGCATTTGGTTCCAATGTAAAAAATGCAAGGAAACCAGTACCACCAAAGAACTGCGTGAAAACTACCACAAGTGCCCGAAATGCGATTACCACACTGCCATCGGATCAGTGGAATACTTTGAACTGTTTTTCGACGACCAACAGTACAATCGTCTGCACGACGACCTCACGTCGATCGATTTCCTGAACTTTACCGATCTGAAACCTTACGCCCGACGTCTTTAAGAGACCATGAATAAAACAGGTCTTAAAGACGCTATGGCTGTAGCCGAGGGTTTTGTCAACGGCAGTCCGATCGTGATTGCCTGCATGGATTTCCGATTCATCGGCGGCTCTATGGGTTCTGTGGTTGGTGAAAAAATATCGCTGGCCATCGACCAGGCCATCAAAAACAAATCCGGTTTGCTTATCATTTCCAAATCGGGTGGTGCACGAATGATGGAAAGCGCGTTTTCACTCATGCAAATGGCCAAAACCAGCGCAAAGCTGACCCTGCTGGCCAGGGCTGGTTTGCCCTATTTTTCCCTGATGACGGATCCCACCACAGGCGGTGTAACTGCTTCTTTCGCCATGCTCGGCGACATCAACATCGGAGAGCCTGAAGCACTTATCGGCTTCGCCGGCCCGCGCGTTATCCGCGAAACCATCAAACGCGATTTGCCCGAAGGATTCCAATCCTCTGAGTTCGTGCTCGAAAACGGTTTCCTCGATCTGGTGGTGAACCGCAAAGACCTGAAAGAGACCCTCGGCGATCTGTTGGCTTTTTTCCGTCCGGAAAAAAGACTGCGCGTCTGATCTGCCCAACAATGGTTAAAGCGAATGCCACCTTTTCTGGTGTTAACGTTGGATTTTCAGGTGCCTACTGACTTGTTCAATAATTTGAAAAAAGGTGAATCATCCCGAAATGTTTGGGTTGATTCACCTTTTTTATGACTTTTTGGACCATTTGTATTTCTGTAAAGGTTTTTCAAACCAATGCCAGCTTACATGGCTCACAAGTAGTGTGACCAAAACGGTTGCAGGAATCAACCAATATTCGGGCAATTGCAACGACCGCACATTCAACGCTTTCAATACCCTGAATACCAACGGATGCAGGAGGTAAATACCGTAAGAAATGGTTCCCAGCCAACCAAACAGCCTGTGTGATGAAGCAGGAAGTTGTAAATGGGAGGCATACATGGCAGCAACAAGGACAAAACAGGCAAGCGAAAAATAAAGGCGTGGCCATCCACACAAAAGCTCCGAGGGTTCAGGGCCTATGGGAAAATACAACACACCAACTACTATGACCAAGGCAACCAGCATCCAGGATTTGGTACTCCATGCCGGCAAAAGGGTAGGGTAAAGCCCCATGGCCATTCCACCCAGGAAAAAAAACAAATGATTGCCCGGTTGTACATAGGTGGACCACTGCTGTTTGATGGGTATACCGGGTTGTAGCCACACACATGCGTACAGTGCAGCAAGCAGCAAGGAAAAAGAAAATACCGTAGGGAAAAAGTATTTTTTGGGAAAAAACAGCAAAACAAAAGGGAAAACGGCGTAAAAAACCAGTTCATCGCCGATGGACCAGGCGCCTAAGGCTATGTCGCCAGAAGGGTCCAAAAAGCCGAACAATCCTGTATAGTTCAAAAATAACTGCGGGATGCTCCAAAGAGGTTCTTCAAGCAGTAGGGTAGCTGTTGTGGCGAGCCAAAGCAAAGGGAAGATGCGCCGGATGCGTTTTTTCCAAAACTGAAAAAAATCGGTGGGCCACACATTGGGTTTGTTTTTGTAAACCAGCGTGAGCGTTAAACCGCTGAGTACAAAAAACAGGGATACGGCATAAACGCCGCATTTTCCGATCAGGGTGCCGGGTATCCAAACGCCGTAAACCCATTTGTCGGTGTGAAAAAACATGACCGACAAAGCGGCCAAACCGCGCAGGTAATCGAGTACGGCTACGCGGTTTAGAGCTTTGTTGGAAGGCATATGGGTAATGCGATCTATTTTTTAAGAAGGCCGTCTTTTTTCATTTGGGATACCAGAGCAAGGATGTAATCGCGCTCGAAGCTTTCCAGGCTGCCGGGATTTAAGGTTTGCGACTGTCCCGACCAAATAATTACCTCGGTTGCAGCATCGTAAACGTTGGTTTCCAGGAAGTAGTATTTCTCGGTAGTGTAATAGCCCTGTGTGGAAAAGGCCATGGAGTTGTGTCCGTAGTATCCGTAGTAGCTGCCATAATAACCGTAAGAAGGGTAGGGCGCAAAGGAAGTTGTACCAGGCACATAACGGGTCTCACTGC
>JBBSDH010000023.1:0-29660 GCA_038249605.1 Chitinophagales bacterium
CTCCAGCCGCGGTCCGGCAAACGACGGTCGACTGAAACCCGACATTTCCGCCAACGGCAACAGCCACGAATCCACCGACCACAACAATACCTACCAGGTTTTCGGCGGTACTTCTGGCGCCGCTCCCGGCATCGCAGGCATCATGGCCCAACTTACCCAGGCATACCGCGAAATGAACAACACCGGTGATGCACCCACGGCCCTGCTGAAAGTAAGCTTGCTGAACACCGCCAACGACCTCGGAAACGTTGGCCCCGACTATAGATTCGGGTGGGGACATGTAAACGCATACCGCGCACTCACACTTTTGGAAGAAAACCGCTACCTCAGCGGCAGCGTTGATCAGGGCGGCGCCGCTACCCACCAGATCACAGTACCCAACGGCGTTGTGGAAGCCCGCCTTATGGTGTATTGGGCCGAACCCGCCGCCAACGTAAGCTCGCAACGCGCCCTAATCAACGACCTAGATCTGACGGTTACCACACCCGGCGGCGGAACCGAATTGCCCTGGAGACTTGACCCTTCACCCAATCCAACCATCCTTAACACACCTGCCGGCAAAGGCCGCGACTCCCTGAACAACGTGGAGCAGGTACTGATCAACAATCCCGCCGCAGGAACCTACACCGTCAACATCAATGGTTTTGAGGTACCACAGGGCCCTCAGGACTATTACCTTGTATGGGAATTCCGAACCGAGGAAATCAAACTGACTTACCCCAATGGCGGCGAAGGCCTTGTGCCAGGCACCGTGGAACGCATCCACTGGGATGCCCAGGGAGCTGACGGAACGTTTGACGTTCAATTCTCCAGAAACGACGGCGCAACCTGGAACAACATCGCCTCCGTGCCTGGAACTGCACGCCTGTACGACTGGAGTGTACCGGGCGGCGCCAACCTCGGCGGAAAGGTGAAAGTGAGGGTCACACGTGGCGCACAAAGCGACCAGTCGGACCACGCCTTTACGATCTCTCCCCTCCCCGGAAACATTCAGATCGTGAAGGTTTGTCCCGATTCCATGACCATTTCTTGGAACATGGTGAACGACACCCTGCAATACGATGTCTATTTGCTTGGAGAAAAATACATGGAAATCCAGGGCACAACGGCCAATACCAGCTACACATTCCCCATACAAAATGCAGGTGACGAAAAATGGGTGGCAGTACGCACTAGCCATCCTTCGGGACTCACCGGCAGACGATCCATTGCGGTGCGGTGGGAAGGCGAGTTGAAAGATTGCAAACAACCAGATGATCTCGGTGTTCGCGCATTGCTTTCGCCCAGCGGTGGCGCCATCGTTCAATGCGACCAGGCTTTGCAGCAGATCAAAGTTCGCCTCGTGAACGAAGGCCTCAACTCCATCATCGGCGCACAACTCACCTACAAGGTGAACAACGATGCCCCCGTAACCGAAAACGTACCCGAACTAACGCCCGGACAAACACTTGATTTCGAATTCGCGACACCACTCGCCATCAATATCAATGGTGTTATCAACCTCAGTGTTTGGTCTACACTCACTGACGAAGACGTTTTTTTCAACGATACCTTGTACAATTCGTATACCGTCGTAACCCAGGCCGCTACCAATTATTTTACGGAAACCTTCCAAAGTCCGTCGTTCCCACCTGTGGGCTGGGTGATTTTTAACCCTGACGACGAATTGACCTGGGCGCGTACGCCTTCGAACATCACAGGGCCTTCGGGCAACAATACGAGGGCGTTGTACATCCCTTTTTACAGCTACTCTTCAACAGACCAGGAAGATTACATCAATATGGTCCCACTCGATTTTACGGCCATTGCCAATCCGGCCATATCGTTTGAGTTGGCGTATGCTCCCTATACTCAACCGGGATATGAAGATGGGTTGCGCGTAGAAGTACAAACCGGTTGCGATGCCAATGCAACGCCTCAAATCGTTTGGCAAAAATCGGGCGCTGAACTTGCCACAACAGGCGCCATCAACGATCAATTTTCCCCAACCGATGCCGACCAATGGCGGGCTGAGTTGATCGACCTGAACGCCTTCGCAGGTGAAAAATGCATTGTCCGTTTTGTTTCTACCAATGCTTTTGGTAACAACCTGTACATCGACAACATCAATGTACTCGCCTACGATGCTAATCCACCCGTAGCCGTGATCAATATTGCTACTGATACCATCTGTCGCGGCGATTCACTGGTTTACAGCGCAACGCTTTCCGGATCACTCACCGATTACGAATGGTATTTTGGCACCTTCGCCATGCCCACCACGGCAACCGGCCCTGGTCCGCACACTGTCAGATACCTCACACCGGGCACCCGAAACATACGCCTGGTGACTGTAAATCCCATCGGAAGCGATACCGCCAAATTGGTGCTCGCGGTTTTGAATGACCCGAATGCAAACTTCAATTTCGGGGCAAACGGCCTAACCGTGAACTTCAACAATACCTCCACATTTGCAACTTCTTACCTGTGGGACTTCGGCGACGGCAACACCAGTGCCGAAAAAGATCCGGTGCATACTTACACCGCTGGCGGTGCCTACCAGGTAACCATGACGGCCTCCAACCAATGCAATGACAAGGTGAAAACCCTCGGCGTCACACTCACCACCTCGGCCGACGAACTGGCACAATTACTCGGCATCAAGGTTTTACCCAACCCGACCAGCGGCGATTTCCGTGTGGAATTCAACGCACCGGGCAGCGAACCCGTCCTGTTGCAGCTGTTCGACGCTCGTGGCGCATTGCTAAGCAGCAAGGAAACAGTGCTGACACAAGGCCCCAACATCGTGCGGTTTGAAGGCTTGAACCTGCCTGCGGGACTGTACCAACTGCATGTGCAGGGCGAAAGTGGCGTTCACGCGTTTACAGTGTCCGTGCAGTAAAATAGCAGAAACATGAGTCATCCCGAAAAAATTCGGGATGAATCATGTTTCCGCTCTCAACTATTCCATGCTTAAAATTGCTTTTTCACCAACCTACAAATACGATCTGCCCGAAGGTCACCGGTTTCCGATGGCCAAGTACGAACTGTTGCCCGAGCAGTTGTTGTACGAAGGAACCGTGAACGACGACCATTTTTTCCACCCTGGTTTGCTCGATGAAGCTACGGCCATGCTTACGCATACGAGGGGTTACTGGGATAAGCTGAACCTCTTACTACTCACGCCTTCTGAAGAACGCGCCATAGGTTTTCCCATCAATGAAAAATTTGTTTTGCGCGGACGGCACATCTCACAAGGCACCGTTGAATGTGCACGGTTTGCCATGGAATACGGTGTAGCCATGAACATTGCCGGCGGAACACACCACGCTTTTGCCGACCGCGGCGAAGGTTATTGTTGTTTCAACGACCAGGCGGTGGCTGCCAACTTTTTGTTGCACAACGGATTGGCAAAACGCATTCTGGTGGTAGATCTCGATGTGCACCAGGGCAACGGCACAGCAGCTATTTTTCAAAACGATCCGAGGGTGTTCACGTTTTCCATGCACGGTGAGCGCAATTATCCGCTGCGCAAGGAGACGTCGGACCTCGACATAGGACTGCCCGACGGCGCCGACGACGCCTTATACCTTGGCATTTTGCGCGACACACTTCCCAGGGTAGGTGAAAAGCATCGTCCGGATTTTGTGTTTTACCAAAGCGGCGTAGATGTTTTGGAAAGCGACAAGCTCGGCCGTCTGTCCTTAAGCCGCGAAGGTTGCCGCGAACGCGACCGTGTGGTGTTGAAGTTTTGTAAAAACAACGGTTTGCCGCTCGTAATCAGCATGGGTGGAGGTTATTCGCCCCGTATTGCCGACATCGTTGAGGCGCATGCCAATACATTTCGCAGCGCTCAGGAAATTTTCTTCTGATTGTTGGTGGAAAAAGTGCGGAGGACTTCGTATCTTTGCAGCCCGAAAAAACATTTCCAGTTTTATCAACATTCAAAAAGAACTACTGCATGCTCATCGTTGAGGTAAAAGACGGCGAAACCATTGATAAGGTACTCAAGAAGTACAAGAAGAAATTCGAAAAGGCCGGCATTTTGAAAGAACTGCGTCGCCGCAAGAATTTTACGAAACCTTCGGTAAAACGCCGCACTGAAGTACTTAAGGCCGTGTACAAAGAGGAAATGTACGGCAACAAAAACGACTGATCCAGCCGCTTTTGTTTACTTTTGTCATGAACTCACCGCATACAGCGTATTGGGTTTGTTAAAAGTAACCACAAACGGTGTTTCACGAAGAAGCGTTTTTAGCCCACCTTGCTCTTGAGCGGCGTTTCTCGCCGCACACGATTACGGCTTATCGCAACGATTTAGCGCTTTTCATATCTTTTTTACAGGAAAAGCAATGCCTCAGTTCGCTCGACGAACTGAGGCATTCCCACATACGCACGTGGGTAGTGGCACAAATGCAGGAGGGCCTCGCACCACGCAGCATCAACCGCCGCCTCTCTTGCTTGAAGTCGTATTTTAAGTATTTAAAAAAGCGCAGTCTGATCGATAAAGATCCCATGCGCAAGGTTTTGGCCCCTAAAACAGGTCGCCGCCTGCCCGTATTCGCCCAGGAAAAACAACTTGATACGCTTTTCAACCACATTGCTTTCCCCGACGATTACATCGGAAGGCGAAACCGACTTTTGCTCGAACTGTTGTACGGAACAGGCCTACGCCGCAGCGAAGTGGCGCAACTCCGGCTGCCGGACGTCGATTTTGAACGTTCGGTCATCCGTGTTACCGGCAAAGGCAGCAAGGACCGCCTCGTGCCCATGGCACGTTACCTCGCCGAACAAATGGAAGCATACCTGCCCGAACGCGCCGCCGCCTTCCCCCACCCTGCCCCCGAACTTTTCCTCAACCGCGAAGGCGAAGCCATCAAACCAGACAACATCTACTACGCTGTGAAAAAATACCTCCGTTTGTCGGGCGCCTTGGAACAAAACAGTCCGCACGTGCTCCGCCACTCCTTTGCCACCCACCTCTCCAACCACGGCGCCGATCTGAACGCGATCAAAGCCCTGCTTGGCCACGCCTCCTTAGCCGCCACGCAGGTGTACATGCACAACAGCATCGAGCGATTGAAAGCGGTGTACGATAAAGCGCACCCCAAAGGGGATGAGGAGTGAAATGATTTTACCACATCAGGCACAAAAGTTGATTTACGAGATCTATTGAGGTAAAATAAGGTCATCGCTTTTGTATCTTTGCCACACTGCGCCGATGGAACCATAAACATCGAACTACTGTTTTTTTCCCATGCTCAAACGCCTGCACATCCGCAATTACGCGCTGATTGACAACATCGACATCGATTTTTCTCCCGGACTTACCATCATTACCGGCGAAACCGGCGCCGGCAAATCCATTCTACTGGGTGCTTTGGGCCTCGTAATGGGTGAAAGGGCCGACAACAAGCTTTTTTACAATGAAGGTGAAAAATGCGTGGTTGAAGCTGAATTTGACGTTTCAACGTACGATTTACAGGATTTTTTCCAAAACCATGAACTTGATTACGACAAGGAACTTGTGGTGCGTCGCGAACTTTCGCCTGCCGGAAAAAGCCGCGCTTTTGTAAACGATACGCCCGTCAACAACCAGGTGTTGCAACGCCTTACCGAAGCACTCATTGACTTGCACCAGCAGTTCGACGTGCTCGACATTCACAACGTGAACTTTCAGTTGCGCATGATCGATGCCCTTGCGGATAACCAAACGTTGTTGCGCAAATACCAAACCGACTACCGGAAATATACCGCAGGGCAAAAACAACGGTCCGATTGGCGCGCACAAAGCGAAAACAGCGCCCGGGAAATGGATTTCATCCGTTTCCAATTGGATGAACTGCAAAAAGCAGGACTAAGCAGCGGCGAACAGGAAAGGTTGGAAACTGCGCTGGGCAGCTTGACCCATGCCGAAGACATCAAACGCACCTACGGCGCCGCTTATTCCCAACTGAGCGAAAGCGAGATGAGTTTGGTAGGCCAACTGCAGGAACTCTCCCGGAGCATGGGCGCCACACGCCGCATCAATACACAACTGGGCGCTCTGAGCGAAAGACTCGATGCCCTACTCATCGACCTTGAGGATTTCGCCCGCGAATGTGAACGCATCGCAGAGCAAACCGAATACGAACCACAGCGCATCGCCGATGTACAGGAAAGACTCAACGTGGTGTATAAATTGCAGAAAAAACATGGTCTGAACAGCGTGGCCGACTTACTTACCCTCCAGGAAAATCTGGAAGAAAAACTCCATGGTTTCACCAACCTCGACGCATCGATAGAAAAGCTGGAGCAGGAACTTGCGCGCCAGGAAAAAGCACTGCGCGAACAAAGCGCCGTACTCGGCCAACGCCGCTTGGGTGTGATCGCGGGTTTTGAACAAAAAGTGCAGGAAATGCTGGCCCAACTCAGCATGCCACACGCCCGGTTGAAAGTGGATGTGAAACCGTTGGATCATCCCGGTCAGAGCGGTGGCGATGAGGTACAGTTTTTGTTTGCCAGCAACGTCGGCAGCCGTTTTTTGCCCATCAAAGACGTGGCCTCGGGCGGTGAGCTTTCGCGCCTTACCTTGTGTACCAAAAGTCTTGTGGCCGACGCCATCCCGCTGCCCACCCTCATTTTTGATGAAATCGACACGGGCATCAGCGGCGACGTATCGCTGAAAATGGGCCTGATCCTGCGCGAACTCAGCAGCAGGCACCAGGTGGTGAGCATCACCCATACGCCACAAATTGCCGCACGCGCCAACAAACATTACTTCGTGTACAAACAGGTGCAAAACGGCCGCACCGCAACGCACATACGCCTGCTCGACGACGATGCGCGTGCACACAACCTCGCGGTGATGCTCAGTGGTGAGCCGCCAAGCCATTCGGCATTGAGTACGGCGAAGGAGTTGTTGGCGGGGTGAGTTCAGTGAGTTTAAAGGGGATTTACGGTTCTTGAGTTTGGCTTTCAATAATACAAGGAAATAAGAGCATGAGTATTCTCTGCTGGAAAAGTAACTGAACATACCTTATCTTCGTCGGGTTACCGTAATACCATGCAACGGCTTTTTTTACTACTTTTTTTCTGCGGGCAATTGTTTTCTGTTGCCGCCCAAACCGCCGCCCCCGAGCCGCCTCAACTGCTTTTTGGGGCCCGGGCCCATTACGGGTTCATCATTTCCCATTCCAAATCCATTGCCGACGTGTCGGATTCCCATCCGCGAGGACTGGAACTGAACATCCAGTGGCTGCCGCGTGAAAGCAAACAACTCAAAACACAAGCTATTCTTGCCAAACGCGGCGTTGTTTTGCAATACATGAATTTCGACAACCCGGAAGTTCTGGGATATTGCATGAGTGTCGTGCCGTACATCGAACCGCTGTTGTGGCCGCATAAACGGCTCAGTGCTTCCATCCAAGCAGGACTCGGTTTGGCTTACCTCAACAAAGTTTACGATGCCGAAACCAATCCTACCAACCTGTTTTTCAGCACCCAACTGAGTTTTCCGGTCATGGTAAATACGCACCTGCACTTCCGCGCCACCGACCAATGGTACCTGTCTGCCGGTTTCAACTTCAACCACATTTCCAACGGCGGCATGAAGGAGCCCAACAAAGGCATAAACTACCCCACTTGGAACGCCGGTGCCAGCTACGCCTTGCGCCCCCTCAAACTGATCAAACCCATAAAAAAGAACGACTGGAAAAAAGATCCGCGGTGGTACAGCTACGTTCAGGTTTCGGGTACCACCAAAAAAGTGCAGGCTACGCCCGACTACCCCTCGCCCACCCCTGCCTGGCTTTGGGGTGCACAAGTGATGGCTGGCTGGCGGTTCGCCCGCCTCAGCGGTGTGGCCATAGGCACTGAATGGGTGTACGATGGCTGGACCCGCACCGTTTTCGACCGCCAGGGCGAGGACACACCCGCTACACGAGGCGCCGTTATGGCTGGTTACGAAATGGTTGCCAACCGAGTGCGTTTTTCAATACATCTTGGTGCCTACGTGTACAATCCTGCTGGCACACCCGACCCTGTTTACCAACGCTATGGATTGTTTTACCGATTTACCAAACACCTGGAATTCGGCACCACCCTGAAGGCGCACCGTCATATAGCCGAGGTTTTCGACCTAAGATTGGGGTACTTTTCGTGGTTTTGAGTTGAAAAGTCTAATTTCAACCCGATTAACAGCATGTTAACTTTATTTGCCGCCTGTCTCCTGTCCACCTTTTTCTTTTCTACATACCTTTGTCGCCTGTCGGTTAATCCCGGTCAGTTTTTCATGAAATCATTTTTCAAAACCTACTTACTCTTATCTGCCCTCTTGGCTATTGGTATCCAACTTGGAGCCAACGCAACTTGGGATTATGATACTGAGGCTGTTGAGATAGAGGAATACGCTCTGTTTAATGATCATGATGCCGAAGTAGACAGCGATCAGCCTTCCACACAGAAAAAGCTCTTTAAACAAAGTGGAAGCGGCGCCCAGCGGATTCCCGATATCGCTTTTTGTTTTCTGGCTTCTACCTGCGATGTTTTCGTTTTCTATGCTTTTTCAAGCGACATTGCACGGCAATACCAGTCCGGTAAAAGCAGCACAAAGCAATTCAAGCTCAATTTCATGCGCAGTTGCGAACCTCCCAGGTTTTTCATTTTGTTCTGCTGCATCAAAGAGGATTTCCCGTTGCTGGGTTAAGCAACCAAGTTTCCACATCCATTTCAGGTTGCTGTAAAAGGTGAATCCTTTTCGACTGATGTACATGCGCAACGTCGCTTGTGGTCTGTAATCAGTCGTTTAACCTTTCTCTTTCCCGTTCATTTCTTTTCATGCATTCTCCGTTGTTTCACCGGGCAAGCAAGGTATTTCTTGCATGTACTGTACTGAAACGATCCTTAAACTTATACTTCACGATGAAAAGCAGTTCAAAAATAAAATTGCCAGCCGATGGTTTTGCCGGGTTGAAAGAAAATTTTGCCGTAGACGCCACGTCCGGTTTCATTGTATTTTTGTTGGCCTTGCCCTTGAGTCTTGGTATTGCGAAAGCATCCGACTTTCCACCGCTGATGGGATTGGTATCGGCAATTGTCGGCGGCCTTGTTGTCAGCTTCATGGCAGGCTCGCGATTGACGATCAAAGGTCCGGCTGCCGGACTGATTGTAATTGTTGCCGGTGCAGTGGCTGATTTTGGAGGTGGTGATGCCGGCTGGCACCTGGCACTTGGCGCCATGGTTGTGGCTGGCCTGATCCAGATCCTTTTTGGTGTTTTCAAAATGGGACGACTGGCCGATTTTTTTCCATTGTCGGCTATTCACGGCATGCTTGCGGCCATTGGCATCATCATCATTTCCAAGCAGGTTCCAGTTTTGCTGGATATTGATCCTTCGATGACCAAGGGCAAAGGTCCTTTTGAATTGCTGGGCAGCATTCCATATTACATCGCACATCTGGATCCGAAAGCCACGATCATCGGCGTCATCAGCCTTGCCATCATGCTTGGCTGGCCTTACCTTAAAAACAATTGGATCAAAAAAATCCCTGCTCCTCTGGCGGTCCTGATGATTGCCATTCCGGCAGAACTTTTTATGGACTTCCAACATACCGAACCGGCTTATGCCCTTGTACATATCGGCAACCTATTGGAAAACATCAAAATTAACGTAGACTTCTCTGGCATTGCTCAAACGGGCGTGTTTGTTAAATATGTAGTGATGTTTGCTCTCGTAGGAACGCTTGAGTCCTTGCTGACGGTGAAGGCCATAGACATGTTGGACCCATACAAACGCAAATCGGATCCGAACAAAGATTTGATTGCCCTGGGCATTGGCAACACGTTTGTCGCTTTTTTCGGTGGACTTCCCATGATATCCGAGGTTGCGCGCAGCACGTCAAACGTTAACAACGGCGCCAAAACCCGCTGGGCTAATTTTTTCCACGGTTTTTTCATCCTGGTTTTTGTGTTGGCCGCAGTGAAGTACATCGAAATGATTCCCAATACGGCGCTTGCTGCCATGTTGATCACAGTTGGTATCAAACTGGCCCACCCGCGTGAGTTTGTGCACATTTTCCAGATCGGTAAAGAGCAACTGGCCATTTTCCTTGTGACCATCTTTTTCACACTTTTCGAGGACCTTCTGGTGGGCGTTGCCGCCGGAATGGCACTGAAAATGATCATCCACATTATCAATGGCGCTCCGTTGAGCGCTTTGTTCAAAGTGCCAGCAAGCGTTTCCTTTGAAGGCAACAACTACTTTATAGAGGTTGAAAAAGCAGCACTTTTCACCAATTTCATGGGATTGAAAAGAAAACTAGAATCCATCCCGCAAGGCATGCACGTTAAAATCGATTTGTCTAAAACCAAGCTGGTTGACCACTCTGTGATGGAAAACCTACACCATTTTGAACACGACTACATTGCCCATGGCGGCACTGTTGCGATCGTTGGACTGCATGAACACAAGCCGTTGTCGAAACACCGGCTGGCGGCCCATAAAAAGTCGAAAAAAAGCACCGTTGTCCACGAGTTCGACATCAACAACTAAAGCCCCCATCCCTTCTCATTGATGTGATCAACGCTTGGGCTTGTACAAAACCTGAGTGTTGATCATTCAAATACCAAAAAAATGGATAAAAAGTTTCATTTTGACGAAGCGCATGTACTTCACGAGCTTATGCACTACCTGCCTTCTCAAACGCCATTAAAGGATTTTATCCACCACAACTCCCTTCATGCTTTCCAGGAAATGGATTTTTTTGATGCCATTTTTAAATCGTCGAGGATCTTTGGACACCAGGCGACCCTGAGCATCAACGAATACCGGAAAATGTACGGCACCAACCGTATCCGTCCGGAAATTCTGGAAAACATCATCAAAAACCGGAAAGGCGAAAAACAGCTTGACCTATGGCTCGACAAGGCGCTCAACCAATCCTATGACAGCTCCTTCATACCGAGGATTGGACAGTTGCGTTCCAATTGGAAAACCCTTTACCACATTGACCTCGACAACCTTGTACAGCCACTTCTTTTCAGGATTTTATGCAGTTATCTGGACCAGGGAATCGCGCTTTGGCATTTCCCCTTGGTAGATGATGGCTTTCTTAAGGCTATTCAAGCGCTGGAAAAAAACGGTTACGTCAGCTTTTTTAAGACCAAAAGGGCAAAGGCATTGTTGTTCGACGAATCCTGTTCGATCACCACGCTGCTCGATATTCTTGTTGGCAAAAAGGAACTTTACGAACAGTACATCTTTGATCAGCAATTTGCACACCGCGGATGGTCGGGTATGGTCGGAGCCATAGAAACCGCTCCCGACACCCTACTTTATCCTAAAAAAATTGAACTGCGGGAACTCATCGTGTTTGAAATGTTGATGGAAATTGATGCGCTCGACCATGAACTTGGCAACAAATGGGCGCCTCTGTGCCAAAAAGCTGATCTTAAACCCGTGGAACTTTTTGCTGAAGTAGCCAAAACGGAACTTACGGAAGTATTAACCCTTTGGCAGGAAGCTTTTGAATGGAGCTATTACGATGAGGTCTTGTCGGGCATTTACCATTCCAAAATGCAAATCAGCGAAGCCGGTGTGGAAAAGGAATCACACAGGTCCTTTCAGGCCATTTTCTGCATTGACGAGCGTGAATGCTCCTTGCGCAGGCACCTCGAGACTATGGATCCAGATTGCGAAACTTTGGGTTCACCTGGATTTTTTGGCGTAGAATTCTATTTCCATCCCGCCCAGGGCAAGTTTTATGAAAAACTTTGTCCTGCGCCGGTTACCCCAAAATACCTGATCAAGGAAGAAGAATCTGAAGGAAAAAGGAAAAAAGAAGTGCTTTACAGCAAACATTCCCATGGTTTCTTAAACGGTTTTTTCATTTCCCTCTCGCTCGGACTATGGGCTGCCATCAAACTGACCCTCGACATTTTCAGGCCTAAAATGAGCCCGGCCATTTCCAATGCCTTTGCGCACATGAACCTCGACACCGAGCTGATCATTGAAAACCGCAATCCGGAAGACAAGGAAAACGGCCTGCAACTTGGTTTTACGGTTACTGAAATGGCCGACAGGGTGGAAGCTTTGCTTCGCGGTATCGGCATGGTGGACTACTTTTCGCCCATCGTCTACGTGGTGTCGCACGGATCAAGCAGTGCCAACAACCCACACCACGGCGCCCACGACTGCGGCGCCTGTAGCGGCCGGCCAGGCGGAACAAACGCCAGGGTTTTTGCATTCATGGCGAACCACCAGAAAGTGCGTTCCATACTGGCGTTGAGGGGACTGCACATCCCCGGAGCCACCCAGTTTATTGGCTCGATGCACGATACGGCCAGTGATGAGATCGTATTTTACGATACCAAAACTCTTTCGGCAACCAATTTGACGGCCCATAAAAAAAATATGCAGGTGTTTGAAGAGGCTTTAAACCTGAACGCCAAGGAACGTTCCCGCCGGTTTGCATCAATTGATACGACAAAAGACATCAAAAAAGTGCGTGAAGCCATCCGCCGGAGATCGGTATCGTTTTTCGAACCCCGTCCGGAACTTGGCCACGGCACCAATGCCCTTTGTTTTGTGGGCCACCGCAGTCTCACCAAAGGATTGTTCCTGGATCGCCGGGCGTTTATGAACTCCTACGATTACCGCACCGACCCGGACGGCTCACTGCTCTTGGGTGTGATGAAACCACTGCCCCCGGTTTGCGGCGGCATCAACCTTGAATATTATTTCTCCAGGGTTGACAACCAAAAACTTGGAGCTGGCACCAAATTACCCCACAACGTGATGGGACTCATTGGCGTAGCCAACAGCAGCGACGGCGACCTCAGACCTGGTTTACCGCTTCAGATGATTGAAGTACACGACCCCATCAGGCTGCTCATCCTTGTGGAACATTACCCGGAGGTGGTGCTCAATACCATCAAAGTTTTACCCGATCTGTACGCCTGGTTTGAAAAAGAATGGGTTCACCTGGCTGCCATCCACCCCGACACCAACGAGTTTTACCGTTTTGAGGACGGCAAATTCAGTGTTTATGTACCCATGAAAGACAACACCGCAACTGCACAGGACATCCACGAACTTATCGAATCTGCCAAGGAGATGGAAACCAATTACATCGTACATGCAACGCAGGAAAACCTTGCGGTTCACATCATAAAAAAATAGGCTCATGAACGACTTTTTGCAATATTTCATTCTGGTGCCATTTATTGGGTACCTCCTGAACGTCCTGATGCCCGCGAAAAATGAATCGCTGATTTTTTCAACGGCTGTTGTTACCGTAGGGTTAAACACCTTAATGCTGGCTGTATTTCTGGTCGAATGGATCTCCATGGGCAGCCCCGATGCCCACATGAATGGCCTTGTGTTGTATGAAAACAATACCACACACTTTTCCATCGATTTCTTTTTCGACTTGTACACTGCCGTTTATTTCGCGGTGACTTCGGTATTGGCATTTCTGGTATTGATTTTCAGCCGTTATTACATTCACCGCGAAAAGGGGTTCAAAAGGTTTTTCAACAACATCCTTTTCTTTTATTTAGGCATCCTTTTTATGTTGTTCGCCGGCAACTTCGAGACCATGTTCATCGGTCTGGAAATCATTGGCATCACGTCCTTCTTTTTGATAGCCTTTTACCGCGACAGATACCTGCCGGTCAAAAATGCCCTTAAAGTGGTGTCGTTGTACCGTATAGCCGACGTCATTCTGTTGCTGGCCATTTGGACCAGCCACCACTATTTCGAAAAGAACATCTCTTTTGCGGAGTTGAAACACATGTCTGAGATGCACATCCCCATTTTCAACAACAGCGCTTATGCGATGATCATACCGATGTTGTTTCTGGTGGTGGCAATGGTGAAATCGGCCCAGCTGCCTTTTTCCTCCTGGTTGCCCCGCGCAATGGAAGGTCCTACAACCTCAAGCGCCATTTTTTACGGCTCCATATCGGTACACATCGGCGTGTTTATTTTGCTTCGTACGTGGCCCATGTGGGAGTACAATACTTTGTTCAAGGTGCTTGTAATCACCATCGGTCTCAGTACCGGCATTGTGGCGGCGCTGATAGCCCGTGTACAATCTTCGGTGAAGACACAAATTGCCTATTCGTCCATTGCTCAAATAGGCATTATGTTCGTTGAAGTAGCACTCGGTTGGCATGCTTTGGCGCTTTTCCATTTTGCCAGCAATGCCTTTCTGCGCACGTACCAGTTGCTTGTTTCACCTTCGGTATTGAGTTACCTTATCCATGACCAGTTTTTCCACTTCATCCCACCCCAACACGTGGTTAAAAACAATTTCTTGGGAAGGTTACAAAACTCCATTTACATCCTAAGCATCAAGGAGTGGAATCTGGACACCATGATGTACCGTTTTCTCTGGAAACCGTTGAAAGCGCTCGGCAACAGTTTTGGATTCATCTCTACCAGAAGCGTCATTTTTTTCTTTTTGCCGTTTTATGTGGTCGGTTTGTACCTTGTTTACCATCAGGAAGTCGTTCCTTCTGTTGTAAAGGCGTACCTGCCCACGGCACTCGCAGTCATCGGCTTGATGATGATCTTGCGCTCATTTGTCAAAAGGAACGAAGCAACCAATCCGTGGCTGCTTGTGGTAACCAACCAGATGTTCACAGCGCTGGCCATAGCGTTCAACGAGCAATTTGACTTTGCCCAAATACATCTGTACCTGAGTGGAATCATGATCTCTGGCGTGGTAGGTTACCTGATCATCGTGCGGTTGAAAACGAAAAACGAACCCATCACACTGGATCGTTTCCAGGGACTTTCGTACGAGTATCCTCGTTTGTCCATCATTTTCCTGATCGCTTGCCTGGGTCTTGCCGGTTTCCCGATTACGCCAACCTTCATTGGCGAAGATGTGATTCTCGGCCACATCCACCAAAACCAGTTCGGGCTTACAATCCTTATCGCATTGAGCCTCATCCTGGATGGACTTGCGGTTTTCCGGATTTACGCCCGCCTGTTCCTCGGTCCACACGAAAAAGGCTACCACGAAGTCGCATACAGGTCGTCCTGATTCTATTTCAAGCGCCGCACTACATTTCAGAAAATCAGCATTGGGTTCGGAGGTGGTAATTACCGCCACTGCAGGGCCATGCTTTTGTCCAAAAAAAATCCATTACCATGAAAATACTTTTCAACAGAAGCCTGTTTGCCGGGGCATTGTGTTTTTTAACGGCTGGCCTGTTTGCACAACAGAAAGAAAAAGATGCGCTCAAGTTTAATCTGAATGAAGAGGGCACACATTACCTCCAGTTTACCCTTTTGAATCAGGTTTGGCTTAGGTACAACCAAAGCAACCCTGGAACGCTTGTGGAAGGTGCACCTAATGAAAATACGTTTGACATTGGGCTCCGCAGGACACGCTTTCAAATACTCGGGCAATTGTCCGACAAGGTGTCCGTGTATTTCCAGTACGGGCAAAACAACTTCAATGCCCAATACAACACGGGCGGAAACAGGAAAGCGGCCTCATTTTTCCATGATGCCGTTTGCGAATATAAAATCAGCAAGGAAAACCAACTCAAACTGGGCGCCGGCTTGACCATCGCCAACGGTTTGTCGCGTTTTTCACAACCCAGCATAGGGACCATCATGACCATGGACGTACCTGTATTTGCCCAAACAACGGTAGACCAGACCGACGAGTTCAGCCGCAGACTCAGTATGTATGCCCGTGGACAAGTCGGCAAGTTTGATTACCGCGTGGCATTAAGCGATCCGTTCCCGATTTCTTCTTCCGGCATTACGCCTCCCACCATTTCCGAAAACGCCAGTTTTGCGCAAAGAGGTCATGAAAAACAAGTTCAAAGCTATTTGATTTACCAGTTTTTTGATCACGAAGGCCATACAACACCTTACATGACAGGTACTTATCTGGGTAAAAAGAAGGTCTGTAACATTGCCGTCGGCAGTATTTACCAAAAAAATGCAACCTGGCTAAAGGAAATCTCAGGCGACACCACGTACAACGATATGATACACCTGGCTGTTGAGAGCTTTTTAGATGTGCCTCTGAACAAGGAGAAAGAAACGGCCATCAGCGCTTACCTCGGCTATTTCAACCTCCAATATGGCAAAAACTACCTGCGTTACAACGGCATCATGAATACCGCCAACGGTACCAGCTTGACTTCGGAAAACAGCATAACTGGACAAGGTCCGACCTTTGGCAACGCGTACCCGATGTTCGGTACGGGGCAAACGGTGTACGGTCAGTTTGGTTACCTGCTTTCCAAATCACTGCTCAACGGCCACGGTAAACTGATGCCTTACGCCAGCGCCTCCCTGTCGAAATACGATCGGCTCATCGGTTTATGGACCAATACCTTCGACCTTGGTCTCAATTATTTTCTTAAAAATCACCAGTCTAAATGCACCCTGGATTGGCAAAACAGGCCGACCTACGAGGTTGCTGGCGTCGGCATTTCGGAAGGCAACCGTAAAAACAGTGTGACGTTGCAATACCAGATATTTTTCTGAACCATACGTGGCTTGTGGCCTTCCGAATTTGGAGGCCCGGACCAACGACAGCTGGTACCGCGTCCGGAGCTTCGCCATACAAGAAAGGGGCGTATTTTGTCAGCTTCAGCCGGCAAAACACACCCCTTTCCTGTATGACGAGGTATGGTTATCAGTTGTTGAGCATCACCGGCATCACGAGCATCAGGATTTCCCTGTCGTTGTTTTCTTCAACGGGCGTGAGGATGCCGGCACGAGAGGGCGTGGAAAATTCCATACGTACTTCTTCGGTGTCGAGCACGCCGAGCATTTCGGCGAGGAACTTGGCATTGAAGGCGATGCGCAGGGGCGATCCGTCGAAGGTACAGCTCATTTGTTCGGTGGCTTCGTTGGAGAAGTCGAGGTCCTGGGCCGAAACCGTGAGACTTTTGTCCGAGATGTCGAGCACCACTTGGTTCGTGGTTTTGTTGGCGTAAATGGCAATGCGTTTCAGTGAGTTCTGGAAGTCGGCGCGGTTGACGATCATGTTGTTGGGATTGTCAACCGGTATGACGGCATTGTAGTCTGGGTAGCGCGCGTCGATGAGGCGGCACACGAGGTTCATGGTACCGAAGCTGAAAAAGGCGTTGGCTTTGTTGAACGAAAGTGTGACGGCTTCGTTGGCAGGAAGCGCGTTTTTGAGCAGGTTGAGCGCCTTTTTGGGGATGATGAACGTGGTGCTCACATCGCCGGCGAGTTGGTGGGTGGCGTATTTAACCAGTTTGTGGGCATCGGTGGCCACACAAATGAGTTTGTTGAGATCGATCTGGAAGTAGACGCCTGTCATGGCAGGGCGCAGTTCGTCGTTTGAGGTGGCGAAAACCGATTTGGTGATGGCTTCAAGCAGGAATTGGCTGTTGATTTTCACCGTTTCCACGGTATCGGCTTCGGGAAGCGTCGGGTAGTCGGCACCGTTTTCGCCTGCGAGTTTGTATTTGCCGTAGCTGGAGGTGATTTCGATGCCGAAGTTTTCCTCGTTGATGGTGAACGTTACGGGTTGCTGGGGCAGTGCTTTAAGCGTTTCCAGCATAATTTTAGCGGGGATGGCGACCGTAAAGTCGTCGTCGGCCAACACTTCCATGCTGGTGCTGATGCTGGTTTCGAGGTCGGACGCCGAAATGCTGAGGATTTTGTTTTCAATTTTGAATAAAAAATCTTCCAGAATGGGGAGTACGGGATTGGAGCCAATGGCGCCGGAAGCAATTTGCAATTGCTTGAGCAGTTCGGTGGAAGAAACGCTGAATTTCATCGTGTGATGGCGTATGTTTCTAAGATGGTTGAAATGCAAAAGTACATAGCCTCTTTCTGGTTTTGGTGGAAATTATTCCACAAAATGTGGAAAAACCCTACATATCTTTGCGCCCCTTAAAAGTTTGGAGTTTGGAGTTCGGCGTTTGGAGTTTGGAGTTCGGAGTTTGAAGATCGGAGTTTGGAGTTCGGAGTTTGGAGTTCGGAGTTCGGAGTTTGAAGTTTGAAATTCTGAGTAAATATTCTGAGCCTTTGTTGCGAACTCCCAACAGCGAATTCCGAACTCCAAACTGCGAACTGCAAACTACAAACTACAAACTACAAACTTGTTCATGCTGAACCGCCGACAATCGCCTGTCATCCAAGAAGTTACACGCCTGGTATTGCCTACGCCGCAAAAAGTGGCGTTAAACAATGGCATTCCCGTGTACCTGATGGATTACCCGGACCAGGACATTGTGAAGGTGGAAGTGGTGTTCAACTGTGGCAGGGCTGAAGAGACCAAGCGGCTTACCTCCAGGGCTACGGCCCGCATGTTGCGCGAAGGCAGCCGCTTGTATACGGCGGCGGAGATGGCCGAACTCATTGATTTTTATGGTGGTACGGTAAGTGCCCCTGCCGGTCTCGACACGTCGAATTTTGTTTTGTATTCCCTTAAAAAGTATGCCGACGAGCTTATTCCCTTGTTTGCACACATGATACTCGAACCTGCCTTCCCGGAAGCTGAGCTGGAAACATTCAAAGAAACCAGTACCCAGGAGTTGCTGTTGGACCTCGACAAAGAGGAGGTTTTGGCCTATCGGCAAATAACGGAGCTTATTTTTGGCGAAAACCACCCTTACGGTTACAACTCCGTTCTTGAAAACTACCTGGCACTGACGCCTGAAGACCTTTTTGAGTACCACCGTAATTGGTACACTCCGGCCAATTGTCTCATTTTTGCCAGCGGACATGCCGACGCCGGGGTGCTTGCACTTTTGAACAAAAATTTTGGCGCCTTCAGAAGGGAAGGTCCGACTCGTGTAGAACCTACACCACCTCCAATGGAGCCCTCCGGCAAGGTGCACATGAAACATCCCGGCTCTTTGCAAACCGCCATCAAAATCGGACAACGCATGTTTGGCCGCAAACACCCGGACTACAACGGGCTGTTTGTTCTTAACACCATCCTAGGAGGTTATTTCGGCTCCAGGCTCATGACCAACATCCGGGAAAAACGCGGTTTTACCTACAACATCTATTCAACCCTCGATGCCATGCAGCACGACGGTTGTATGTACATAGCCACCGAAGTAAACAACGGTAAAAAAGCGGTCACCATCCGTCACATCAAAGCCGAAATGCAAGCGCTTTGCGATGAGCCTGTGCCCGAAGAAGAACTCAGTATGGTACGCAATTACCTGCTGGGCATGTTGCTGAACGGCCTCGACGGTCCGCTCAACAGCTCCGATGTGGTTAAAAGTCTTGTTGTGGATGATTTGCCGCTGGAAGAGTTCGACAACCTGGTGTTTACCATACGAAACATCACCCCTGAACAATTAATGTTGCTGGCTAGGCGTTATCTGCGACCGGAGACGTATCTTACCGTTACGGTAGGATGATTTACGGCTTCCGTTGTAAATTTTCCAATTTTTCACTTTAAAATAACACCTTTAACGCACAAATTTGCGCAAAAACCTGCGTAGTTTTGCGCGCCTTACGGCGTAAGCCATTGAAAGTTACCTCCCGATACACTTTAAATACCGTTTTGCTTTGAATCTCTTTAAGTTGTTTAAACAGGAACTGGCCGTTGATCTTGGCACTGCCAACACGTTGATCATGGTTGACGGTCAGGTCGTTGTAGATGAACCCTCTATTGTAGCCATCGATCGAAGAACTGGTCAGACCATCGCCGTGGGCCAACGCGCGATGCAAATGCACGAAAAGACGCACGACAACATCAAAACCATACGCCCATTGAAAGACGGTGTTATCGCCGATTTTCAGGCTGCCGAAGCCATGATCGAAAGTATGATCAAAATGGCAGGCAAACGCAGCAACATGTTCAGTCACCTCAAAATGGTGATTTGTATACCCAGTGGTATTACCGAAGTAGAAAAACGCGCCGTTTTTGACTCGGCCGACCATGTAGACAGCAAAGAGACCTACCTCATACACGAACCCATGGCAGCAGCCCTGGGCATCGGTTTGAACATCGAAGAACCCATCGGCAACATGATCATCGACATCGGCGGCGGCACCACCGAAATCGCCGTAATCGCCTTGTCGGGCATCGTTTGCGACCAGTCCATCCGCATCGCCGGCGACGAGCTCACCAACGACATCATGAATTACATGAAACGTGAGCACAACATCCTCATCGGCGAACGTACGGCAGAACAGGTTAAAATCCACGTCGGATCTGCCTTGCACGAGCTTGAAAACCCGCCCCCGGATTATGCCGTGAACGGCCGCGACCTTATGACCGGCATCCCGAAACAAATCAAGGTTAGCTACCAGGAAGTGGCGTATGCCCTCGATAAAAGCGTGAGTAAAATTGAAGACGCCGTTTTGCGCGCCCTGGAAATGACACCACCCGAACTTGCTTCGGACATTTACAAAACAGGCCTTTACCTCACCGGCGGCGGCGCCTTGTTGCGCGGCCTCGACAAACGCCTTGAACAAAAAACCAAACTCAGCGTGCAAGTACCGGAAGATCCGCTCCGCGCTGTTGTTCGCGGCACGGGAATGGCTTTGAAAAACTCCGACAAATTTTCCTTCCTGATCGACCGTAAAAGCGTGTAACGTCCGCACATGCGTTCCATTTTTCAGCTCCTCATCCGCAGCGGCGGCTTTCTCGCGTTCGCCATGCTTGAGGTGCTTTGCTTTTACCTCATCGTGCGGTACAACGAACCACGGGCTGAGATCTACAACTATTCCGCAGGCCGTATGGGTGGAGCCATCCAAAAACGCTGGCAACATTACGCCGATTACATCGGTCTACAGGAACGTGTAGACAGTCTGGCAGCAGAAAATTCCCGCCTCGAAAACCTGTGGCGAAATTCCAGGCTGATCCAAATACCCTACCGCGACACCTTTTTGCTTACCATAGCCGACAGCATCCTGCTTGGCGACTCCCTGTTGATACGCAAACACGTCAGACCGGCTTTTGATTACATCCCTGCTGAGGCCATCGGCAACTCCATCAACCTGAACAACAACTGGATCATGCTGAACCGCGGCCGACGCGATGGCATCACGCCCAACAGCGGGGTGATCACCACCAAAGGTCTGGTAGGCATCGTTCGTTTGGTGGATGAAGACTTTTGCATGGCCATGTCGTTGTTGCACCGGCAGGTAAAAATTTCGGCCATGCTGAAAAGGGAAGGCGCTTTCGGTTCCTTAATTTGGGAAGACGAAGATCCTCAAGTCATGACCCTCAAATTCATCCCTAAACACATCGAAGTTCATAAAGGCGATACGGTGGTCACGAGCGGTTTTTCTCAAATGTTCCCCCGTGATGCCATGATTGGCACCGTAATCGACTCCCCGGCAACGATAGATCCTGAAAACCCCTATTTTTTCGCCATCAGAGTCAAGCTAAGGCACGACATGTCAAAAACCAAAGACGTGATGATCGTAAAAAACCTGTTTGCCTCTCAAATCGATAGTTTGCACAAGCGCATAAAAGATGAATAGTGTCAGCTTTTTGCCTCATTTGTGGCGTTTTTTAGGACTGACCGCCGTTCAGATCCTGATCTTCAACCCCATTGCACCGCAAGCTGGGCAGTATTTCAGCGTACTGTTGTATCCTTTGTTTATTCTGTTGCTGCCCATCAAATTGCCGACGTTTTACGCTGTTTTTCTGGGTTTTCTGATCGGACTTTTTGTTGATGTTTCCACCGGTATCATTGGGCTGCACGCCAGCGCCGGTGCTTTTTCGGGATTCATCCGCAACACCGTTTTGATTGCCTTTCAACCCAAAGGAGGATTTTCAGGCAAAGAACCCATAGCCTCGCCGGCGTACTTCGGCTGGGCATGGTTTATGCAGGTTGCCACCGTTTTTTTCCTGCTGCACATTTTCTGGTATTTCTCCGTCGATTCGTTTACCTTGGTATATTTGGGTGCCATCACCTTAAAAACACTGGCAAGCTGGATACTAAGCTTGATGTTTGTAGTGTTTTATGGCTTTCTGTTTTATCCGAAACAATAAATTGCTGTTATGAAAGCTTTGCTGGAACGGCAAAAGAACATTCAGATCGTCATCATCATTTGCACCGTCGTGCTGGTGCTTAGAGCTGCACAGCTGCAATTGTTCGACGACTCGTTCCGGCGCAGGGCCGACGCTACCACCATTGAAAACCTGACGGTGTATCCACCTCGCGGACTGATTTTTGACCGCAAGGACAAACTGATTGTGAACAACAACGCCATGTACGATCTCATGGTCACGTTCAATCTTGTGGATCACAAAAACATGAACGTTGATAAGTTTTGCAAACTACTCAACATTACCCGCAAGGAATACGAGGAAAACCTAAAAAAGGACTTCAAAAGCGGTAAGTTTTCCCGTTCCGTCCCTTTTGTTTTCCTCAAAAAATTATCCATCGAAACCTACGCACGTCTGCAGGAAAGCCTGTATGAATTTCCGGGTTTTTTCGTTCAGGTGCGCAACATACGCGGCTATCCTTACAGTGTAGGTGCCCACGTGCTCGGGTACATCAATGAGGTGGATCCACGCGACATTGAACGCGAAAAAGACGTGTATGCTGCCGGCGATTACATCGGAGCCGCAGGCCTCGAATCGGAATACGAACCTTATTTGCGCGGCAAAAAAGGCGTGACCGCTTTACTGAAAGACAACCTCGGTCGAATTGTCGGCAAATACCGCAACGGCGAAAACGATATTCCTGCCAAAGCGGGCAGCGACCTGAGATCCACCATCGATATTGAACTGCAGCGCTACGGCGAAGAACTGCTTCAGGGTAAAACTGGCAGTATCGTGGCCATCGAACCTTCTACGGGCGAAATTTTGGCCATGATCAGCGGTCCAACCTACGATCCAAACCTGCTCACCATGACACAGGGGCGAGGCGCCGTTTTTAGCCAACTGCTGACAGACCCGCTCAAACCCTTCTTCGACCGCACCGTAATGGCCAAATACCCGCCGGGATCCATTTTCAAAACGGTGATCGAACTGGTAGGCCTTCAGGAAGGCACCCTGTATCCTGAAGCGGGCATCAGCTGCAACGGCGGTTATTTTTATGCAGGCAGGTTGTACAAATGCCACCGCCACGGCGGCGTGGGCAATGCCGTCGACGCTTTGGCCTATTCGTGCAACACTTATTATTTCCGCGAATTCCGCAACATTGTTGACCATTTCGGCTTTTCCAACCCTCAAGCAGGGCTGGACAAATTTGTGGAATACACCAAACAGTTCGGACTTGGCGAAAGACTTGGCATCGATTACCCGAATGAAAGTGCCGGCAACATTCCAACATCGGCCTATTACGATAAAATTTACCCACGCCGCCTGGGTGGATGGCGCTCGCCTACCATCATGTCGGTAGGCATCGGACAGGGTGAGATCCAACTTACTACCCTGCAAATGGCCAACCTTGCGGCGTGTATTGCCAACCGCGGATTTTGGATACCTCCACACCTTGCCAAAAATTTCAAGGACAGTACTTCCATTCCGCCTCAGTTTCAGAAAAAACGCCTTGTAAACATCGATAAGCGTCATTTTGAACTGGTGGTTGAGGGCATGTCGGAATGCGTCATCCGTGGTACGGCGCGTATCGCTCAAGTGCCAGGCATACAGGTTTGTGGCAAAACCGGCACGAGCCAGAACCCGCAAGGCGAAGACCACTCGGTGTTTTTTGCATTTGCACCAAAAATCAATCCCAAAATAGCCATCGCCGTGTACGTTGAAAATGCAGGATGGGGATCTTCTTACGCTGCGCCCATTGCCGGATTGATGATCGAAAAATACATCAACGACTCCATTGTCACCGCACGACTGCCCATTGAAGAGAGGATGAAAAAGGCCAACCTCACCGACAAATACCTGGCCGACAAAATCGTGGCTGGTGCAGAAATTCAGGCACCCAAAGCCAAAGCCACACCCGATGCCGGTGAACCACTCCAAAACCCGGACGACGTGCCCAGCGACGTACCCGATACGCCACTACCACCTGTAAACTCCGGAGGCGCGACAACAAGCAGGAGCGGTGACCAAAAGAAAATCAAGTAGATTTTAATTGTTAGTTTTTATGAAACACGCTCTCATTCTGTTCTTTGCAGCTGTGGTATTTAACGCTTGTAGCAAGGAAGAAGGCAACAACGACACCGCCAAACTTGGCATCCAGTTCAAATTTGACGCTGCCCAGGTACGGCAAAACAACATCGGATTGCCGGCAGCACTGCCACAAGGCAATGCCGCATTGACGCCCGATTTCAAACAAATGAGCGTGCACTACATCGAACTGGCTCAGGGAGCATTTACCCAACTCGGTCAGGGTGCCGTTGTTTACCATGCCACCGAAACCAGCCAGGGCGGCGAAACAGCTGTCGATTTCAAAAAGGCCGTGCGTTCAGGCCAGGATTCTGTTTTTTTGGAAATCAACTTGTCCAATATACCTCCCGGAACGTACGAGTGGGTGCGCGCCAGTGTTACTTACCAGAACTTCGATGTAAAATTCAACATACGCAACATCCCCGTAGTTGGTGACCTGTTGCAACAGTCGGGCAGGGTTTCTTCGTTCGTAGGATTCAATACCTTCATCGAATCGGTGCCGCTCGCTCAAGGCAATTTTCCGGTAAATGCCAACAAAAAACAAGGCTTCTGGACTTTTGAGACCCAGCTTGCGCCTCCTTACAACCTCTACAACGAAACCTACAGCGGTCAGGCCCCTGTAGGAGCAACTACGGTGGTGAACCCGCTTTTCAACAGCAGCCCCGTGCCCGCAGGATCGTGTGTGGTTACCGGAAAACTGGCCCAACCTCTTGTTGTGACGGGTGATGAAACCACCGACAGACTGCTAACGCTGTCGTTCTCCATCAACCAAAGTTTCGAATGGGTGGATACCAATGGCAACGGGCAACTTGACATCTATGCCGACGGCACGCCGACGGAGCAGATCGTCGACATGGGTTTGCGTGGGCTGATTCCTTATTTGGATTGAATGTTGGCCTTTTCGGCCCTGTACACAAGGTAGTCGGTATCTCCCTGCCAGGGAAATGCCTGCACTTTTTCTTTGTAATACACGGTAACATCGTTGCCTTCAAGTTTCTGCAACGCGTCGTACGTTGCCGTATTTGCCACCGAAAACTCCCACGAACTTTGGTTGTTCATGATGGTGCTGCCTGCCAGGTGTAATTGACCTTCGTAAGTTTTGAACATCACACCCTTGCGCGACATTTTCACCAATGTGCCCGTGCGCGAGCCTTCACTGATGGTATAGTTTCGGTAAACATAGTAGCCGATGCCGATACCTATGAACACAAAGAAAAGCACCCATAATAAAATACGCCACCAACGGCCTGCTGTGGCTTTAACCTTGTCGAGTTGAACGGACATATCGTTGTATTTTGATTGTTTTGATTTGTTTCTACAGATGTAAAATTACACACCTTTTTTACTTCCCCAAATTTGTACGTGTAATCGGTCTGTGTATCTGAATCCGTTTGATTTGCAAACCTCAACGAGCCATTTGCGTTTGCGTGCCAGCGCTTGTCTGCCCGACCCTTCGGGCATGAGCCAGATTTTTCCCTTGTCGATGTTGTACAAACGAATAAGCTCAAAAACCTCCTGCAAATCGGTTGGTGTAGCTATCACAAATTTAAAATGCGCTTTGGGGCTGCTTGCAAAAAATCGGTAAACAGCAGGCTTTTCACGCAGTTTTCGCGGGTTGTTGCTGTTTTCAAGCTTGGGCGAAACGTTGTACTGGTCGATGGCAGCATCAAAACTTTCTTCGGGCATGAGGGTGCCGTTGGTTTCCACTTCAAAGCTGTAGCCAGGGTTTTGCTTGCGCAACTCAAACATTAGGGCGGTAAAAGCAGGTTGTTGCAACATGGGTTCGCCACCGGTCAGGATAACATTCAAACACGGATGTTTGATTATTTCGGCTGCTACTTCAGCCACATCGCATTCGGCAATCCAAACTTTTTTATCAAATTTCTTATATCCAGGATTGTTGTCGTTGACGTGTGGGAAACGGGTACCCGCCCAGTTCCAGGTATAATCGGTATCGCACCAAATACAATGCAGGTTGCACAAACTGCTGCGCACAAAAACAGAAGGCATACCCAGACTTTTCCCTTCTCCCTGTATGGAAAAAAAGATTTCCGGCTGGCCGTGTAACCTTGCCATTTTAAGCTTTGGCTGGATGGCCTTTGTAGACATATTTTACAATATTAATCGAAAAGTGCCGTCTGGTTTTGCAATTCGTCTTCAACTACGGATTCAGCTGTTTGGTTGGCGGGTATGTTGTTCGAATCGTCCTCAATGAGCCTTTTCACAATACGCAACTGGTGTGTGTAGCGTTTTTGTTCCTTGTTGAAAATGCCAAAATGATCAAGTTTGTCGATCCTGACTTTACCAGAGGCATGGATGACATGGCAGTCGGGAAGAATGATGCCCACATGGCCGATGTCGCCTTTGCCATTGTCGAAAAAGGCCAAGTCGCCAGGTTGACAAAGCTCCATAAAATCAACAGTCCGTCCCTGCGTAACCTGCTGGGAGGCGTCGCGCAGGAGTTTGATGCCTGCCATTTTATACACCATCTGGGTAAGTCCCGAACAATCGATGCCGAAGGGTGAACGTCCACCCCATAGGTAAGGTGCGTGCAGGTAACGGCGTGCGATTTTAACAATCCAGTTGCTTGCAGCAGGCACTTGTCCTGCCGTAACAACCGGGCCTGAGAATTGAAAAGACTGATCGCCGAGCTGGCAGCGCAGTCCATCGAAATGTGGTAAAACGGCGCCGAGGGTAAGCGGAATAAAATGGTCGGCGGCCATCAGCCCTTCCACGAGCGACAGGTTCATGGATTGTTGTGCGCTGTAGGTCTCAAATTCGCTGGGTGTGAGCCGTTTGAGTTGTTTGGAATCGACCCATCCATTGTAGCTGTCCCAATTGGCCACTACCAAACTCCAATTTTCTTTATAATCTAAAACCTCCACGGTTTCGCCAAACAAAAGCTGGCTGACCATTTCGCTTTTGTCAGATGCTTGTGCGCGCATGGGCGCTATGCTGACCTGGCAGGCGGCGTACATAAGGGACGTTTTCAGATGCTTGAGAAATAATGGAAGTCATGTCCGTTTTTGATTTTTTGCAAAGAGGCATAAATCAGACGGATGAGGTTGGCGACGTCGTCTTTGTGGGCCATTTCCACCGTGGTGTGCATGTAACGCAGGGGCAGGGAAATGAGGGCTGAAGGTACGCCGCTGTTGGAATAGGCGAATGCATCAGTATCGGTACCTGTGACGCGCGAAGAAGCTTCCCGTTGGAAAGGGATTTGGTTTTCTTCGGCAGCGCCGATGATCAGGTCGAGCAGTTTGTTGTGCACGGCAGGTGCGTAGGTCACGGACGGGCCGTTGCCGCAGCGTACATCGCCGTGTTTTTTCATACTGATCAGCGGTGTGTGCGTATCGTGCGTAACGTCGGTAACGATGGCAACATCAGGCTGGATGCTGCGGGCCACCATTTCTGCACCGCGAAGGCCCACTTCTTCCTGTACGGAGTTGACCACATACAGAGAATAGGGCAATTTTATTTTGTTCTCGTGTAGCAGGCGGGCCACTTCAGCGATGCAAAAGCCGCCCATACGGTTGTCGAGGGCGCGACCGTAGTAATAACGGTCGTTCAGTGTTGAGAACTCGTCGCGGAAAGTGACCACACAACCTACGTGGATGCCCATTTTCACCACTTCTTCGCGGTCTTTGGCGCCTACATCAACAGTGATGTTATCGATGGCGGGACTAAGCGTCGCGTCTTTATCGGTACGGGTATGGATGGCAGGCCAGCCGAATACGCCTTCAATTTTTTTTCCGTCACGCAAATGAATGAACACGCGCATGGAGGGGGCGATGATGTGGTCGGAACCGCCGTTGCGGATGACGTGGATAAAACCATCGTCGGTAACATAGTTGACGAACCAGGAAATTTCATCGGCATGCCCTTCTATCACGACTTTGTAATCGGCTCCGGGATTGATGATGCCGTAAGCTGTGCCGTAATTGTCGAGTTTCCACTCATCGATGTACGGTTCAAGGTATTGCAACCACAATTTTTGGCCCGAGGCTTCATGGCCGGTAGGGCTGGCGTTGTTGAGGTAGCGACGAAGAAATTTTTCCGAATCGGGTGAAATAACGTACATCGATTAAATTTTGTGAGATGCTATTGTACGATGATTTTTAGGCATAAAGTGCGCCCCAGCCTTCGGGGTTTTCACGCCACTGGCGCAACACCGTAAGGTCTTCGTCGGAGACGTAGCCGGCGGCTACGGCTTCCTGCACCAGGGTTTCGTAATTGCTGAGGGTTTGAAAAGGCAGGCCGGCTGTGGCAAAAGCGTCATCAGCTTTGAGAAATCCGTATTGAAAAATAGCTGTAACGCCCACCACATGCGCGCCAGCATCGCGCAGAGCTTCCACCACTTTGATGCAACTGCCCCCTGTGCTGATGAGGTCTTCCACAACCAAAACACGCGCATTTTCGGGCAATTCACCTTCAATAAGATTTTTGCGGCCATGGTCTTTGGCGCTCGAACGCACATAGATGAAAGGCAAATCAAGGCGGTCTGCAAGCAAAGCGCCGTAGGCAATCCCGGCTGTTGCCACACCGGCAACCACATTAAACTCGCCGAAAGCACCTGCTTGGGCGGCCATGTTTTCGATCAAAAACGAACGAACGGCAGGGTGTGAAAGTGCCACACGATTGTCGCAATAAATGGGCGATAAAATACCCGAAGCCCACGTAAAAGGCTCGCGTGGATTGAGTTTTACAGCTCGTATCTGCAACAGTCGTCGGGCTATTTCGGCAGCTATGGTCATCCGATGTTAAATATGGTTTGTTCAAACGGCCAAAAGGTCGTTTTTTTCGCAAGAAATCTGAATCCTATGAAGCGGCAAATTTACAAAATCTACGTCAACGGAACGCCCGTTTTTCTTACAAACTCTGAAGGCGCTGCAATATTGGGCGTAAAACAAAGCAAAAGCGCCTATTCCATACCTTATTTGGGTAAAAAAAAGCAAATCAGGCAGTACATTGACCTGCTTGAAAAAAACACCGAAGTGGACGCTGTGGTGCTTTTTCATGAAAACGTGCAACAACTGTGGACTGATTTTCAGGCTTGTTTCGAACCCATCGAGGCCGCTGGCGGACTTGTTTTTAATCCGGCCGGACATTTGCTCGTTTTTTTCAGACGCGGTTCCTGGGACCTGCCCAAAGGTAAAATTGATCCCGGTGAAACGCCGCCCGTTGCGGCGGTAAGGGAAGTTCAGGAAGAAACCGGCATCAAAAACATCGACCTGGGTCCTTTCATCGACCATACCCTGCACACCTATAACATGAAAAGTAAACGCATGCTCAAAACAACATGGTGGTATCAAATGAAGACCTCCGATACCACGCTCATTCCCCAAACCGAAGAAGACATCAGCCTCATCGAATGGGTAGAACCCGAAGCATGGCTGGCTTCCTCACCGGTGCTTTACGGCAGCATCCGCGACATCCTGGAAAATTGGATGAAACTTCCTGACAATCTTTAAACCATCATGTTATGCGTTTTTTATTCCTCTTTTTACTGCTGCTCATTTTCAAATCTTATGGCCAAACCCCTGCTGAAACCCGATTGCAGGGTTTTGAACAACGCAAAAAAATCACCGAAAACACACCGTTTTCCAACCTTGATGCCACCAGTATGGGTCCATCGGTTTTTTCC
>JBBSDH010000024.1:0-28979 GCA_038249605.1 Chitinophagales bacterium
AAAAGCGAGGGCCTTATCGCAGTATAATTTTCTGCGTAGCAATACCTTCTTTAAAGGTTATGCGCGCGAAGTAAAGACCGGGAGCAAGTCCGGCGCGTTGCACCTGAAACTGGCTGGTATTCACGTCGCGGTAAGTGCGCATGGTGCGGCCCGAAATGTCGACCAATTCGATGTGTTGCATCGTGAAGTTGACATTGGACTGTAGCGTGAAAGATTCATCGGCCGGGTTGGGCGAAGCGAGTATGCCTACTTCGGCGGCGTTGAGGTTTTTAACCGAGGAGTTCAACTGGCAGTCGTTCGACAGGCCAAGTACAGCACAGGCACGCGGTGCGAAGTACTGGATCATGGAGTCGAGGAAAGCCGAGGCTTCGGTAAAGTTGGTATCGCAGTTGGAGCCGGCCACGCCGTAAGGCTCGAGGCTGTTGGCAAATGCCCATGGACCCGAGTTTGCAGCGGGTTGCAGGAAGGGGAAGAAACCTTCGAGGTTGCCGTTGATCGAGCGCACGTAAGTTGAAAGCGGATCGTTGAAATTGGCGTTTACCCAAATGTCGTGGTTGCCCAGGGAGTTGGCAAGGGGTTGTACCACGCAGCTGCCCATAACTTCAACAACAGGAAGCGGCGGTTGGGGCACATTTACGATACCAGTTCCGCAAGGTGCAAATGGATCAAGCGGTACATGGAAGGAAATGATGGGCGTTTCGCCGGCCTGTAGCCATGAAATATCACCCATGGCGCCGCCTGCATTCACCGAAAGGGCGAATTCAGAACTGTAACCAACGTGGTTGGGGTAGTTGAGGGTGTCACCAACCGGGAAACCAGGGTAACCGGGGAACGTAATACCTACGGTAGTGCCGTCTACGTTGCCGCTAGCAGCCTCCAGGACCATCGGACCAGCCGGGGTGAGGAATTTGGGAACGTAGGTGTCGGTGATGGTGTCCAAAGTAGCCGAGGCCAACGTGATGTAACCGCCGGTACCGAATCCCCAAAGCGTAATTTTGTCGGGGTCGATGCCGAATTCATTGCCGTTTACATTCACATTTTTGCGGAAGAACCGGATGCAGGCGCGCGAATCCTGAACACCGCGGTAAGCGGCATTGATGAGGGTAAATACGCGGGTAGTTTGATCGGTAGCAACGGGGTTCCAGCCGAGACGGTAGTCGGCAACAGCAGCTACGTAACCCATTTTGGCCAGGCGCGTAGCGAGCTCAACGTTGTCGGCATCGCCGATGGTACCTGTACAGCCACCGTTGAACGTAGGCGGCAGAAAATTGCCCGAATGCAGGATGATGACCAACGGACGGTCGGTTTCGGTATCGCCTTCTGGGCTATACACGTTCATCTTCAGTGATTGTGGAACTGCTTGTCCAGCCTGTGCAAGGAACAGTGCCGTAGCATTGACGGCGTAAGTGATGTTGGTTTGAACCGTTACATTATCGAATACTTCATCGAAATAACGACGGTCTTGAGCCTGGAGGCCAAAGGCTACCAAAATGAAAACCAACGATAGGAGGTAGTGTTTAAGATACTTCATGGTGTAAATGATTTAGTGTGTGTGTGGGTGTGTTATCTCTTAACAAAATCGTAAACGATGGATGCGTAAGCCAACCTGCCGATGCGTGGACCGCCGTAGGTTTGGGCCACGCGGTTGTCGAGCAGATTGGAGCAGCCGAGTTTGAAGGTTGTATGGATTTTGTCAAAAGCTGCATTGATTTGAGCGTCAACAAGATCATATGTTGGTATGGCACCGGTGAACTGTGGTGATCCTTCAAAGGTAAATCCTTGTATCCATTTATAGTTAACATTAAATCCAAATTTGCGCAACCGAGCAAAACCGAGGTTTACAGGTATGTCGCGGCCCGAAATGGTCAGGTTGTACTTGTGTTCCGGGGTATTGAATGCGGGGATGATGGGGTCGTCTTCGAAAGTTTTGTTCAGTTTGTTCCACGAGTAGTTGCCACCCACCATGTAGTAGGTTTTGAAAAAATAATTGAGCCCGATGGCAAAACCCTGGGTGGTTACCTCGTTAACTGAGTTGGCAGACACACGGTAGACCTGGGTATTTATCGGAAATGCAAAAACGGTATCGAATTCGGAGAACACGCCGATGTTGAAACCGATGAAATCGCGGTAGATGCTGAAGTAATATCCTGCATCTACATAAAGGTTCTCAAAAATAGTGGTTCGGTAACCCAGCTCAAAGGTTTTAACTTTTTCAGGTTTGATCGGAGGCGCGTTGAAATATTGGAGGGTATCGAAATTTTGAGTATTCAGAAAATCGAGAAACGACTCCACAGTGATCAGGTTGTTGAAGCCGTCGAGGTTGCCGAGCAAAATGGCTCGTCCTACGTTCAGGTTGAGGTATTGGTCGGAGAGCGTAGGGTTGCGGATGGCACTGGAAAAGGAAAAGCGCAGGTAATCGTTCACGCTGGGTTTCCAAACCAAAGATGCAGCAGGCGTGGCCAACAAGTCAAAATTTTGGTTTTTATCTATGCGCAGGGTAGCACTTGCCATCAAACGTTCGTTGGCGAAATGTTTTTCGATGCCAGTATACATGCCAAACTCAAAGTTGGTGATTTTATCCACGGTGTCACTGAAAATAGTGCCTTCCGAATTCGGCGCGTACAAACGAGCGTTGGCGCCCACGGTAATGCGCTCCGTCCACTTTGGGTTGAAAATGTATTCCCCATGTGCATGGTACAAAGCTGATTGGTCAAAAAAGCGGGTGCCGCCTTCGGTCGATTTTAAGGATGTGATGCTGTCGAACGCCGATTGGAAACGCGCAGTACCGGGTACGAAAAAATCCTGGGTGCCGTCCGGGTTCTGCCCATTGGCAAGTTGGGCGTATTGTTCCGCAAGCGTATGCCAGTAGGTAAGTGAATCCTGGTTGGCAGCCAGCCAGTCGAGCGAAGGCTGCGTATCGAAAATCACAAACGGAGGCTCGGGTATGAATTTGACTTCGGTGGGGTACACAGGGTCGTTAGGTCCGGTCGACACCTTCATCCTTTTCAGGTAAATTTCACTTTGCCAGTAATCAGTGTAATCCAGCGACCATTCTTCGCTGGATTTGGCCAGTTCCTGCATGCGCAGCGACGTAAAATACGGGTCGTACGAATTACCGGCATCTTCGTGCGTGGCATAAGCGCGGAGAAAAAACTTGTCTTTTTTTCTGAATTCAAGCCTGTTTTGGAAAAAATTGATGCCGCGCAGACTGAAACGGTTGTCGCCCTGGTATACCGTGGTGCCAGTTCCGTAACTCGAAGAAATGATGAGTTCAGGTGATTCGAATTCTTTGGCCGGATTGGTGCGAAAGTGCAGGGCGACGTTGGCTTTCACGTTGCGGGTGTCGTAGTCCACCATGTCTACTTCCTTGTAACCCGTACGGTAAAAAGTGCCGAGGCCTGCGGTGCCCTGGCCCAGGTTGTTGGGGTCGGAAAGGTCGCTTAGCGAGTAGTATTCGTCGCCGTAGATGTTTACGGCATCGAAGCGCCCGGGGTTGCTGGCCGGACTGTCGGCGCCGTCGATGGGGTTGAAGTTGGTGGCTTCCCAGTCGTCGGCGCGCAAATAAAAGAGGTTGGCCTTAAAAGCGAAGGCGTAATACCCTTCCTTGTTTTTGTAGGCATCGGCATAACGCACGGCAGTTTCCAGCATGTTGCGGCTGCCGCCTTTGATGCTTGCCGACAGGCCGCGGTGGATGAAGGGGTTTTTGGTTTCCATGGCGATCACGCCATTGAAGGCGTTCGGGCCGAAATACGCCGAGCTGGCGCCCTGTATGAGTTCCACACGGTTCACGTCGAGGTCGCTGGAGCCCAAAAAGTTGCCGAGCGAAAAATTCAGTCCCGGCGCCTGGTTGTCCACGCCGTCGATGGTTTGCAACGAACGTACCGGACTGGTGGAGTTGAAGCCGCGGGTATTGATGATGGTGAATCCGAGGCTGGCGGTGGTAAGGTCCACGCCTTTGAGGTTGCCGAGGGCGCTGTAGAAGTTGACGGCAGGTGTTTCTTTGATGGCGATGGCATCGAGGTTTTCGACCGTTAGCGGTGCCGATTTTTGTTTGTCGTCTATCCGTTGTCCGCGAATAACGGTTTCGGTAATGAGGATTGCATTTGCGCCGAGTTTGATTTGCAGGCGATCGGTTGCAGTGCTCACCACCACTTCTTCTGTGGTATAACCCGTGTAGGAAACACGCAGCGTAATGGGCAACGTTTCAACCTTGAGGGTGAAGTCGCCATCGTAGTTGGTGATGGTACCTCCTGTTCCGTTGATTATGGCAATGGCAGCGCCAATCAAGTCTTCGCCTGTTTCGGCATCTTTAACCTTGCCTCGGAGCGTCGTTTGCCCATACCCCGAAACGCTTCCAAGTACGGAACACAAAATGCTGAAAATGATGATTTTGTAAAATAGCTTCATACGTAGGATTAGGCTTTTTTAAAATAAACTATGTGAAAAGGTCAGTTTCGGGAAATGCAATTCGCTCTGCAAAAAAAGGAATAAAATTTGATTCCAAATTTAAAAGTCTGATACAAATGACTTTTATAGCGAAAATTCGCAAAGCGCTGTTTTCGAGGGTGTGAAAAACACGTTTTAACGCTCGTTCCGCAGCACATAACCTTGTCCAAATTGTGTGTGTAAAATCCTTTGCGAAAACCCTTTGTCCATTTTGTTTCGCAAGTAATTCACATAAACCTCGATGACATTGGTACCGGTGTCAAAATCCACATCCCAAACTTTTTCTGCAATTTCGGTTTTGGACAAAACCTTTCCCGGATGGCGCAGGAAAAATTCGAGTAAAGCGAACTCTCTGGGCGTGAGGTGTATGGGCCTGCCGGCTCGTTGTACGGTTTTCGACATGGTATCCAATTCCAGATCGGCAAAATGCAGCACCGTCTCGTTTTTTGATTGTCCGGATTGTGGACGGCGGGCGAGGGCCTTGATTCGAGCCAAAAATTCACGAAATTCAAAAGGTTTGCTCAGGTAATCGTCGGCGCCGGCTTCCAGTCCAAGCACTTTGTCGTCGGTTTCACCAAGGGCAGAAAGCAGTAGCACGGGTGTTTGTATGCCCTGCTGCCTCAAACGCCGGCACAATTCCAAACCATTGAGCTGCGGCATGATGATGTCTGAGACAACAACATCAAAGGTTTTGCTGCGCGCAAGCCTCAGACCCGTTTCCCCGTCGTAAGCGATGGTAACTTCCCACTTCAATTCCTCCAACCCCTGTTGCAACGACTGCAGGGTTTTGACCTCATCTTCTATCAATAAAATGTGCATGGGCAACTTCATTCTAAGTGTGAAAGTAAGAAAAAGTTTAGAGTTCGGAGTTCGGAGTTATTCCCGACTTTGAACTCCAAACTTTGAACTCCGAACTAGTTCCATCGCCAGCCTTACATCGTCGCCGTCGAGCACATCGAGGTAAAACTTTTTAAATTCGGGAAAGTCGGTGTTCAGCACGAACCGTTGTTTGAAGGCAAGGTATCTACGGATGCGCAGGCCCGTTGGAGTGGTTTCAAAAATAAGTTCGTAATCGCCGAAAGGGGTACGTACAATCCGGTTTTCTGGAATTTCAACCAATTCAAAACCGTCGGGGACTTCAAATTCGACGGTTTCGGTGATGGGCGCCAATTCAAAAAATACATCAAGATCGAGGTCGTTGTGGCGTTGGGAGACAAACAGCGCCTTTTGCACCGGCAGACTCATCGGCAAGGGCAGCGGCATAATCCAAAGGTTGGCTACACGGTCGAATTGGTGAAAAGCCTGCGCCTTCCAATGCAGCTTCAGTGGAGCGTCAAAGCTGTCCAAAGCTTCGTATTGAAGGTCCTGAAGGTTCAGGTGGCTCAACACGCCTCCGCTGAAATATTCGGTCAGTTTTTTGTGTTTTTCTTCCTCTGTTCTGCGCGAAAGTTCTTCCCGCCAATTCCCGGCAACCGTTCCCGTACAGGTCAGGGTGCTGTTCACCAAAACGTTGTGGTCCTCGTCTATACGTGCGGAAGCTTCAATTTTCATGCCCGACACGGCGGGATCGAGGGCATGGTTTGGCAAACGTTGCAGGTTTTTTTCACCCGGACGAATCACCAAAGCCCAGGCGTCGCAATCGTTGTTCGGCAACACGCCGGTAGGGAAATAGTCTGTGGTCAGGTCGGCAAAACGCAAAACGCCGTCGCTGAGCTGGTAGGCTACGATGGCATGGTTGAACACATAAATGGTGGGTCGAGGTTCGCGGTTGGTGAAATTGTGGGTGCTCACCAGGGTGTACCAGGCAGGTATGCCCTGTTCGCGCAACAGACTGATCATCAGCGTGGCAACGTCCTTGCAATCGCCAATGTTGGCCGAAAGGGTGGCGCCTGGTTTTTTGGGTATGTAATTGCTGTTGAGGAAGGGGACGTAGGAGTAGTTGATCTCAGAGGTGATGAAATGGTGCAGGGTTTGTACGATGGCCGTCTCCGACATTTCCGGCCTGATCAGTTCACGCACCTTGTCAAGCACCTCATAGTTGGGTTCGCTGCGGCAATAGGTGGTCCGTTCGTACCATTCCACCACATGGCCCCAGTTTGCTGCATTGCTCAGCATCAGCCAGGCCATAACGTCGAGGTTGGCAGGTGTGCCTGTTTCATCTTCCATTTTGGGCACCTTTTGCCAACTCCACCGGTACAGGCGCATCGACGCACTGTCGCGCGTTTGGTAACTGCAGTCCAGTCTGTTGCAGGCTGCGTGGAGGGTCATGGTATCGGGCAGCAGCAGTTCGAAATCGGCCTGTACTACGGGAGCTTCCCAGGACACCAGATTGAGGTCGAGAAATTCTCCCTTGATGTCGTCGGGCATGTTGCTTTCGCTTTTGCCTTCCACCATGATGATGTCGCCGGCTTGCAGGTTTTTGAAAACTGCCAGCCCCCAGCCCAGATCGGGCGAAGTAACCGAGCCGTCTTTTTTGAACACCCTGGCATTGCTGATGTTGCCGAGTTGCCTGAGGTCGGCCTCGGTCCAGCGTTTGGCGCCAGCGTCGTTGAGGATGTGGATGACCACCCGTTTGCGCGATTCGAGCCTGTGCTCGGATGGGTGGTAAGTACTTTGCTGGTTGTAAAGTGAAATGACCGATTCTGCGCCCGGATAATCCGAAAGCCAGGGTTGTTCACGCAATGCCTTTTCGTTGGTAAAGGCACTGAAAAAGGTATTAAATGAAGATTTTCCGGCAATTTTCTCAATTTTTTCACGCAATCCATAAGCTGTTTCTCCCTGCAATTTTTCTGCAAACAGGTAATCTTTCAGAGCGTTGTCGGAATGTTTATTTTCATAAAAAACATCGCCGCGCAGTTCGTACAAATCCGGATGGTATGGCTCGGTTGTTAAAAGTTCGTCTATAAGCGCAAGGGCTTCAACGGTGCGGCCGTTTTCAAACAAATAACTGGCTTTTGCATAAGCGAAACGGCGCATCCAGGGGGCATCAGCGAGTATGGCATCAAAGGTTTGCAATACCTCGCGCTGTTCGCCTTTGCGTTTGAGGAATTGGAGCACCGTTAAGTAGGCGTCCGTATCGAAGCTTTTTTTCAACGTGCGTTTGGCCTTTCGATAATCCCTTTCTCGTTCGGCATCCGAAAGCGGCTTGCTGGTTGACGGCTTGTAACTGGTTTTTTCGAGGTAAGCCGACAACCGGTCTTCCCATTTGGGATCGCGGTTGTTGGACAAAAAAAGACGTACATAATCGCCTGCCTCCTCGTTTCGGCCCTTTTCGGTCAGAAATTTCAGGTATTGGTCCAAAGCAAGGCCGTTGTACGGACTGATGGTAAGCAAATCCATGAGTGCGGTTTGGTAAGCATCCCCATCGCGGTCTTTGTCGAGCTTGAGCAGGTGTATGTACCGTCCGGCAAATGTGGGTGCCGTAAGGCCGTCCATGGCGCTGAGCAAGCCTTCTGCGCGATCGGATTTGTTGTTCCTATCGTAAAACTTGGCGAGCAGGTACCGATGGAAATCCGACGACGGGTGTTCGCGCTGACGTTGCACCATCCACCCTTCGCCTGCTTCAAAAGCGGAGCTACGCAAGTAAGCTTTGGCGAGTAGGTAGCTGTTCATCCATACCTCTTGCGCGTCGGTTTCCTGCTTGAGGAAATGAAACAGGTAAGGGTTTTCTTTTTCAACAATGCTGGTTTGTGGCCATACGCCTTCACGGTAGTTTTCAGCTTTTCCGGACGTAATGTTTTGCAAAAGACGGCCATTTTGAGGATCGCATAACCGGAGGATAAATCCGGTTCCGGCAAACCTGTTGTAGAGCATAGATTCAAAACTGCTTTCAGGATCGCTCAGAGTACGTGTGGTTTGATACCAGTCGTCGCCCTCGTTTTCCAACTCATGAAACCCCAATTGCAGTCTTGATTCTTTATCTTCGTAAGGGAATTCGGCCACTTTGACCATCAGACTGTGGGTGCCTTTCCCAAGTTCAAAGTACACCGTTTCAGCATCCCAGTCGCCTGATACACCGGGCTTGTGCCATTGTGCGATCAGGTGTCCGTCGAGCCATACCTGTATTGGTTCGGCTCGGGTGACGCGCATGGCGACCGTTTGCTTTTCTGGCGATTCGATGAAGGTATGGGCAAAATAAACGGCGTAATCGCGGGTTTGTGGTAGTCGGGTAAAATCAACTTGTGCGCCTGGTTTGGCATGTAAAAGTGGCAACCAGCCTACCCGAATGTCGGTGGTGGTAAGGAACGAATCGGCAGCATGGTACGGCCGGGTTTGTGGTTCGGCATTTTCAACGAAACCACTGCCAGCTATGTTGAGGAAAGGACCGGTAACCGACCACAACCAATCGGGTACAAGGCGGCGGTTGAGGACGCCGGCAGCTTCTGTTTTCCTGTGGTAAAACAAAGAATCAGCATTCCAGATCATTTGGGGCAGCAACAGCGATTCGGGCAGGTTGGCCGGGACAAGCTGTGGGTTGAGGTGACCAAAAAGCCAAGCAAAGGGAGCCTGGCGGGTTTGTGCCACCAATTCGCCTGCATAACGGAGGTAGGTATCGTAATCGCGGGTGGTTTCGGACAGGAAAAGTAAACCGCACAAAGTGTTTTCCGATCGGTCGCCTTCGGCAAACTGTTTTTCAAAAACCGTTTTGGCTTCGGCAAATCGGTTGCCCTCAATCAGTTGCCACCCCTCTGAAGTTTGGGCATACAGCCCTGTGACAATCCCCAGCAGCATGAACAACAACCAAAAACGATTCATAAACCATAAATTTTCCCAAAAGTAGGACATGCCGTTGAAACCGGCGCCTGGAAAATCTGTAGCCCTCCCAAAATGTAAATTTTACGCGCTGTGTTAAATTTTAATGTTCTTGTAAAAGAGATGGAAATACATCGGAATACTATCAATAACTTTATCCAAAGAAAATGGCGCATGTGGGGCATGCCGCCGCATTATTCATTTAAAAAAACCGATTTTCCAATGAGAAAAAATCAACTATCCCTCCTTTTCGCCTTCGTTTTGTTGGTCGGTGCCTGCCGTAAAAATGAACCTGCCACCGAACTTGTACCTGGCGGCAACACCACCGAGTTGGACGAACTTATCCGGGCCAAACTCGAAACAGAAGGCCGTTTTGAATGGCAATGGGCCACCGACGAACAAATCTGGGCGGCCGTGTCAAACGTCGATTACGTCATGTCTGTGGGCTACCAGCCTGCCGGCGAACAAAACGTGCGCGACCGTATCCATACCATCGACATCAACGACAGCCGCTGGTCGGCCGCCAGACAATCAGTACTCGGCCTCATCCTCGAAAGCGAGCGCAAACTCGATCCGGACGTCACAGCCGAGTCTCTTACCGCATTCACCGAAGAAGTATTGCCCGTGGTGGATGTGGTTGTGCGCAACCCTGCCACCATAACCCTGCTGCGGGCTTCCGGCTTGGTGCGCTACGCAGAGCCCATGGCCTACGAACCCCGTTTCGGCGCCGCCGATCGCAGCGATTCCGGTTGCGGCAGCAATTCGCCGGCAGGTGGACTCACAACCCCTTCCGATTACACCAACATCGCGCCCGATTGCAAACAGTCGTGGAACCACAGCTTCCACCAAATCAACCAGGCCTGGGAAAGCAGCACCGGCTCCGGTGTGCGGGTGATGATCATCGACACGGGATGCAGTCCCGATCAGGACAACCTGGGGGAAGCTTTCAACCAAGGCAACTCCAGCGGACGCAGCATCAGCAAACTGGTTACCCTTCCCCGTCCAACCATTTTCGGCATACCATACGGTCCGGCCGAAACGCCCATCGATGTGTGTGGGCATGGCACCTCCATGCTTGGCGCCTGTGGCGCTCCACGTGGTACCGACGGCGCTGCGGCAGGTGTGGCCTACAACTGCAACTTCACTTCGGTACGTGCGGCCGTAGATGTACTGCTCAACGAAAGCCGCGAAGTAAAAGGCGTGGCCGATGCGTTCGTTTTGGCAGGCAACACCTCCAGTGTTAAAATCGTGAGTTTGAGCCTTGGCCGTCTCACCAGTGCTTCCCAAATCACCGACGGCGTAGCGTATGCCCACAACCAGGGCAAAATGATTTTCGCGGCAGCGGGCACATCGTTTTCCTGGACGGGTGGTTTCGTGGGCGTTATTTTCCCGGCTAATCTCACACAATGCATTGCCATCACGGGCATCAAAGACAACCTGACCACCCGTTGTGCATCGTGCCACCAGGGCAGTAAAGTGGATTTTGTTTTGGTGATGGAAAAAACAAGCACCGGTTTGCATCCGCTTTCACTTGCGATGGAGGGCGACGATCCGTCTACCGTGGGCGGCTCATCGGTTTCCACGGCAAGCATCGCCGGCATTGCGTCCCTCGTGTGGGCGAAATACCCGGGTTGGACGCGCCTTCAGGTGTTCAACCGTTTGAAAACCAGCTCAAGCAACGCCAACAGCCGCCACCCGAATTTCGGTTGGGGAAGGATCAATGCACAGGTGGCGACGCAATAAACCTTACTTTTTAATCTGTGTAAATCACAATCTTCCCCATCCCCATCAATGTCCCATTTTCATCTTCAATGCGATAAACATAGGATCCTGAAGGTTGCTGCCGCACCGGAACCTCGAACATACTTTGTGTAAACCGCTGCTCCTGCACCTGTATGCCCAAACTGTTGTACAGTCGGAAAATGCCTTGTTGTTCCGTGGCACACAGATGGAAGGTTACTTTGTCTGCCGCCGGGTTGGGCCATACTTTTACTTCCAGCAGGTTATCCGGTGTTTCGAAAATGTTTACCGACAAATACTGCTCCCCGAAGGTGTGTTTCGTAGTGTTGGTGATTATCGGCTCGTTGAAATCGAAATAAATTGCGGCCGAATTGTGAATCACGGTGCCGTTGGGCAAACCTGCCCGCGGCGCCACACTGAAGCGTACAAATCCGTTGGATGCCGGTTCGTTCACGTTGCTGTCGGGCAGCATAATGTTTGCAAAAAGGAATTCCAAAACATTGGGTTGAACAATCCTGTAATCGTAAGCATGGCTTCCGGCGCCCATGGAGAGCGTGGCCAGGTCGAGCAAATCGGAAAGCGTATCGCGCAACAACACGGTAAAGGCGGTATCGGTGCCGGTGTTTTGGAAACGGATGAGGTATTCCATGCGTTGTCCGGTAGGGACCCAGTGTTCTTCGTCCACACCGAGCGGGAAGCCTTGTTTGTCGTTGGGGTCGTAGGCGCCGATGTTTTCGCGACAATCTACATCGATGTCGGGCCGGTTGTCGTTGAGCGGGAACTGGTTGATGAAACCGAGACTCTGAAATCCGCCGCAACCTTCGATGGCGGCGCTGGCAAGCAGTTCGTTGGCGAGCCAAATTTCGAAACGCCAGGTGCTGCCGTTGGCGGGTATGGTGATGTTTTGCGTTTGTCCGCCGTTAAGTTGCAAGGAACCGCCCCACACGGTTTCGATCATGATGTCTTCAATGATCACGTATTCGAGGGACTGGGTCATGTCGGCGCCGGTATTTTCCACCTGGAAAACCACCTGACCATTTGCACATTCCACCTGTACATCGAGTTGCAGGGCAGAAGGATCTTCACACGTCGATTCAGGCAGTATGGTGGCCACCGAGCAGTGCGTCTGACCCAGTACCGCATCGCAACTTACCGTAACCCCGATGTTGAAAAAGGCAGAGCTGCCTATGGCCACGTCGCCCAGCGGGAAGGTATAGGTGAGGCCGTTTACGGCCGACCACGGGATGCTGCTGTTGTTGAAGACAAGCAACGAATCGAGCGTGATTTCCACGTAGGCGCCTTCTGCCGCGATGGTGCCGTCGTTGTGGTAGTACACGGTGTAAGCACTGGGAAAACAGCGGCGCAGGAAAGGTGTGCTGAGGCTAATGGAAAGCGCCGTGCATTCCTGATTGATGCCTGCAGCGAAGTCGACGGTTTCTATTTCTGCCTGGTCGAGCACGACGTTTGCCGTTCCGATGCACAAGGCCCAGGCGTAATTGGGTTCCACGGCTTCCACGGTATAGCCATCGGGCAGCAGGTAAAATTGGTAATAACCATTGTTGTCGGTGAGGGTGTTGTACACCACATTGTTGCTGCCGGTGGCGCGTACCAGCCAGCCCTTCAAGTCGGTTTCGCTGGTATCATTGAGGCAATCGGCATTTTCATCGGCGCGTACCGTTCCTTGAATCTGGCTGAGGTCGGATGCGCCACCGCCTTCAGCGTCGAGGTTAAGGTCGCCCATTTTCACGGCGATGAAGTCGTTGTTGGGTGAGAATCCGTTCAGATCGTTTATTTGGATGAATCCCATCGCATTGCTTGGATTTCCAAAGGGGTTTGGTGGATTGGGAAAAATGAAAGATGTTTCAAAATAAATCCACCATGCGTCGTTGAAAAACGCGGCAGAATCCACGCCGTTGATGATTTCGGCCAATAAAACGGCATCGAAAGTGGAAACGCTAAACGATTGGTCGACGTCAGCTGCGATCAACAAATAGGGGGATGCAAGGGGTTGCAGGCCCAGAATGTGTTGCAACATGACAGAGGTGTCGGCCAGGGTTACGCCGTTGAGGTGGCCTCCGGGCGGACCGTATTTGGAAGGCGTGATCGTGATCGGTCCGGCAACAGGAACAAAAGCGCTGTAGCCGCCGTTGCCGTCGGTAAGCACCGTATCTGTTTGGCCGGAATAGGCAATGTGCACCTCAGCCTGACCGATGGGTACGCCGTTTTCCTTGGTGATGCGTCCGCTTACAATGCCTTGAGCGTTTAAGGATTGGGTAAAAAATAAAACTGCCAGCAAGGACAGTCCAAAGAACCGTAACAATAGAAAATGTTTCATGTCGGGATGTTAACCGTTAAGGATAATGCGGCACTAGTGGGAAACTGCTGATAGCCTCCATTTTTTTTGATGAAACAAAGGTGCTACCATTAGTTTGCCTGTGAAAAAACATTTTATTACATTTGTCTACAAAATTTTTCTAAATATTATTTTAAACAATTTAAAATCAGCATTTTAAAACGTATTTTATCTGCAGAAAATGAATAAATCCACGTTATGGGAACTGATAAATACCTTTTCCGAAACGGAGAAACGCGCTTTTACGGCTTACCTCGAGTCGCCTTATTTCGCAGTTCGCAACGAAGCTAAACATTTGTACGAGGCCTTGTTGCAATTCGGGCCGGACAAACAAGCGGTTTTTCGCCATGTTTTTCCACAGTTTCCGGAATTCGACGACCACCGTTTGCGCATGGCCATGAGTTTTTTGTACCGCAATGCGCTCGATTTTGTAGCTCTGGAGTCGTTGCGTGCTGATCGGGTGGAAACGCAGTTTTTGGTCGCCCAGTCCCTGCGCCGCCGTCACTTGAACGATGCCAGCGACAAGGCCTTAAAAGTCGGACTAGAAAAGCACTGCGAAACAGACAAACGCGACGTGGTTTTTTTGGAGGAAAAATTTCGACTGGCGCTCGAACAATACCAAAGCGAATCGGCTCAGTTGCGGGCGGGCAGTCCGCTGGTGCAAACGTTTTCTGAGGCGCTCGACCACGCTTTTATGGCCCGCAAACTCTGGCAGGCATGCAGCATGTGGTCGCACCAGTCTGTCTCCAATGCGTCCTACGATTTTGGTTTGCTGGGCGAAGTCATGCGTCATATTGAGCTACGCGGGGTGCCACAGGAGCCGGCCATTGCGGTGTATTTCCATTACCTGAGAGCCCTGGAACATCCCGACGAACCCGAACATTTCAACCGGTTTAAAACCATCGTTTTGGATCAGGGAAGTTTGTTTTCCGACGATTCTCTCCGCGACTTGTTTCTCATGGCCGTCAATTTTTGCATCCGTCAAAACAACGAAGGCAACTCGGCTTACCGGGGCGAACAGTTTGAATTGTACCGGTTGGGTTTGGAAAAAAATGCTTTTACGGTGGATGGTCACCTGCCGCGTTACACCTACCTCAATGCCGTGACCACCGCGCTGTTGGCGCGGCGTTACGACTGGGCCGAACAGTTCATCCACGATTACCGGGAACAGCTTTTGCCAACGCAACGCTATGGTTTGTACAGCTTCAATAGGGCGCGGCTGGCTTACCACCTTGGGGAGCACGACAAGGCGCTCAGGTTTTTGCGCGATGCCGACATGCGCGACGTGATGCTGGGCCTTGCGGCCAAAACACTTCAGGCAAAATTGTATTACGAAATGGATGCCTTCGATTTGCTCGAATCCCACCTGCAGGCGTTGCAATCGTTCATCACCCGCAAAAAGGAAATGGGCTACCACCGGCTCAATTACCAACATTTTATCCGACTGGTGCGGCGCCTGCTTGAATTGACTCCAGGCGACCGCACGCAACGCAACCTTTTGCGTGAGCAAATTTTTGAAACGAAGGAACTAGCTGAGAAGGACTGGCTGCTTGGAAGGCTGGGGTAGGGGATGTGTACGCAGTTTTGTTACCGATTGACTCCTTAAATCCCCGCTGGGCCGGCAATGTGGCCAGGCGTAGGTTGGAAGTGTCAGGGTACAGCTTTCGCAAGGTTTTGGAAAACTAGTGCCGCGTACGGTGAATGGCGTACAGTTTTGCAAGACCTATATTTTGCTCAATTAGGCATGAGGAGGGCGAAATGCGGGACATTTTAAACGACGAATAACGACATTGAGCGAAAAATAGGGCCGCGAAACTGTATGTTATTCACTGGATGCGGCACTAGGAACCTGCGGAGTAGTACCTTGCGGTGGTAACAACCAGGCTGTTTCACGCCAATACCAACCGCCATGCAAAAGCTCGTTTCTTTCCTGATTTTTTCCCTTTTTTCGTTTGCCCTTGCGGGACAAACCATGTTTTCGCCTGCCGGCAAATGCAGTTTTTCCTTTGCGCTTGATGCCAATGGTACGCCCACTTACCGTTTGTTTTACGGAAAAAAAGAGGTGGTACAAACCAGCAGCATGGCTGTAATACTCAAAGATTTGCCCGCATTTGAAATGGGTTTTTCCATTGTAAAAGTAGATTCCCTGGTGTACGATGGGACCTGGAAACCTGTGTGGGGAGAAGTTGCCAGCATCCGAAACCATTACAAAGAGTTGGCCGTGACCTTGAAACAGGCTTCGGTTAACGACCGTAAATGGGTGATTCGGTTTCGGTTGTACGACGACGGACTGGGTTTTCGTTACGAGTTTCCGGCGCAGCCAGGGTTCCGGCACTTCATTGTTTCCCAGGAAAAAACCGAGTTCGACCTCACTGGCGACCACAAAACTTTCTGGATTCCAGGCGATTACGATACCAACGAATACGCCTACAACACCAGTGCTCTAAGTGCTGTCAACGGTTTGGCCGGAGGCGTAGCCAACGAAATCCACGCCCGTTCACCCATAGGTGCCAACTTCGTGCAAACGCCGCTGATGATGAAAACATCCGACGGTTTGTACCTCAACATCCACGAAGCGGCCCTGGTGAACTACCCAGCCATGAATCTGGAAATCGACAAAACCACATTCAAGCTCACCTCAGCCCTCGTGCCCGACGCCGTGGGCAACATGGCTTATCTGCAGGCGCCGGCAAACACACCCTGGCGCACCATTTTGGTAAGCGACAAAGCGACCGACATCCTTGCTTCCAAAACCATCCTGAACCTCAACGAACCATCGAAAATAGCCGACCCATCGTGGATCAAACCTACCAAATACGTGGGCATTTGGTGGGAAATGCACGTCGGAAAATCGACGTGGGACTATGCAGGAACACAAGACGGTACCAACATGGAAAACGCCAGTACCCTCAAACCTTCCGGCAAACACGGCGCTACCACGGAAAGGGTAAAAACATACATCGATTTTGCCGCCAAACACGGCTTCGACGGCGTGCTGGTGGAAGGCTGGAACACCGGATGGGAAGACTGGTTCGGGCAATGGAAAGAAGATGTGTTTGATTTCATCACCCCTTACCCCGATTTCAACGTGGCCGAACTTTCGGCTTACGCCAAAAGTAAAGGTGTTAAAATCATCATGCACCACGAAACCTCGGGCTCGGTAACCAACTACGAACGGTGGATGGACCAGGCCTACGATTTTATGAACAAATACGGTTATACGGCTGTAAAAACAGGTTATGTGGGCAAAATCATCCCACGTGGCGAACACCATGACGGACAATGGATGGTGAACCACTACAACCGTGTGGCGGCCAAAACCGCCGAGCGCCGCATCATGCTGGATGCCCACGAACCCGTGCGCCCCACGGGGCTGCACCGCACGTACCCCAACTGGCTGGCCAGCGAAGCCGCGCGGGGCAACGAGTTCAACGCCTGGAGCGTAGGCAATCCGCCCGAACACGAAACCATACTGCCTTTCACCAGGCTTATGGGCGGCCCGATGGACTACACCCCTGGCATTTTCCAGATCAAACTCAACTACTACAATTCGGCCAAAACAGAACAGGTACACACCACGCTCGCCAAACAACTTGCCTTGTATGTAACGATGTACAGTCCGCTGCAAATGGCCGCCGACCTGCCGGAAATCTATGAGCAACACCTCGATGCATTCCAGTTCATCAAGGATGTGGCGGTAGATTGGGACGACTCGCGCTACCTCGAAGCCGAACCGGGCGATTACTTGTCCGTAGCGCGCAAAGCCAAGGGCAGCAGCGATTGGTTCATCGGCGCCATTACCGACGAAAATGGGCGCAAAGCCGTGTTGCCGCTTTCGTTTCTGGATAAAAACCAGACCTACGTGGCGACCGTGTACGCCGACGCCGCTGATGCGCACTGGCAGCTCAATCCTCAGGCGTACAGAATTGGCTCGTACCTGGTTACTTCAGAAACCGTGATGAAACCTTACCTTGCTTCCGGCGGCGGAGCGGCGGTACGGTTGAAAGTGGCGACGGAGGTGGATAAAAGGACGTTGAAAAAGTATTGAGGGTGGGGTTGAATCACACCTCCATCATAAACTCCGTCAAATTCGCGTCGTTCGGCAAATCCAGTTTTTTGCGCAGGCGGTAACGGCTCGCTTCCACGCCGCGAACGGAAATGTTCATGAGCGGGGCGATTTCTTTGGTGCTTAGGTTCATGCGCAGGTAGGCGGACAGTTTGTGGTCGTTCAAACTGAGTTGTGCAAATTGTTCCCGCAGCCGTTTCAAAAAATCCACGTGCACCTGGTCGAAATAGAAAGCGAACTGCTCCCAGTCTTCATCCAGCTTGGTGTCCGAATTGAGCAGGTTTAGAAGTTGCTGTATGTCTTTTTTTACGCCAGGGTTGGTTGATTTATCCAGGATATGGTTTAAGGCCTCCTGAACGGTGAGCAGGATTTCGCCTTTTTGAACCAGGTGCATGGTGGCCGATGCCAGTTTCTGGTTTTTGTATTGGATTTCCGCCTCCAGTTTTTCATTGAGTATGTCGGTCAGGGCTGATTTGGATTGTTCAACTTCGCGTTGCTGTTCTGCCTGTTTTTGTTTGTGCGTGACCTTCAACTGCGTTTTTTCATCTTCAAATTTTTGCCGCTGTCGGACCATAAGCCAGGTAAATCCTCCCAAAATCGCCAAAGCATAAAACATCAGGGCAACGGTACTGGCATACCATGGCGGACGAATGCGGAAGGTGTAGGTTGTCATGGAGCTTTCGATCCCGTCTTTGCGACGCGCCTGCACTTTAAAGGTGTATTTGCCTGGACGCAGACCTGTATAATTGCGTTTGGTTTCGGATGTCCACTCCGACCAGGTGCGGTCCTGCCCCTCCAATTGCGCCCGATACTGGGTAAATTGCGGGTTTTTATAATCGGTGGCGGAATAGACAAACAAAAGGTTGTTCAAACCGGCGTCGAGCAAAGTGGTTACCGTTGCATCCGGCACGCCGCCGTCAAAAAGCACCGAATCGCGTTCGCCCCCGGCAGTGATGGAGCTGAGAATGATGTGCAACTTGTTGTCCAGGCCAAGAATAGAAGCCTCAGTGTTGTAGAGGATAAAACCTTGTTCTGCTCCGATCACGACGTTGTTTTCGTCTATGGGGTAAATGAACTCAAAACCACCAACCAACTTGCCTGTGAGTTCCGGAAACACTTTTTTCCGCACTTCTTTTTTCAACCCAAAATCATCTATCTGTAACATGCCCACTTCCTGGGACGTGGCGTACCACACATTGCCTTTGCCATCTTCCCGAAGGTACCTGACTCGGTATTTGACACCCAGCAGCCGGTTGATGTCTTCATCGGGAACAAACTTTCCGGTGGCCGGATTAAACCTGCACACCCCCCGTTCGGTAGCTACGACGGCTTTGCCTGCAATTTGAAAAACGTAATTGTTGAGCGACGAGGGTAATCCGTTGGCTGCGTTGAAAAAAGTTACGTTGAGTTTGTTTTTATTTTCCGGCGACCAGTGGACGTGGTAAAGTCCGCGGTATGGATGTGAAACCCACACCGAACCGTCGGCGTCTTTCACCATGATGCGGCACGATTCGTTGAGACCTTTCAATTTTTGATCAAATACCCATCCCTGATTTGTTTTTTTGTACAAAACCAGTCCGTTGTAAGTGCCTCCCAACAGGTATTCGTCGTTGAGTTGCACAAACGTCCAGGCGCCGGGTTCGGAGTTCAGGCGGGCGGAGTTTTGTTCCGACAACCGGAAGGCGCCTTCGTGGTGCCCGAGCAACAGTTCGTTGTTGATAACCTGCAGGCTCCATACCTGTCCATCAGTAGATTTTACTTTTTGAAAAAAAGGTTCTTGTTCCGGGTTGTAAAAATTCTTCCAGGGCGCGAGGTAAACCCCGTTGGAAACGCCGAGGTAAAGTTGGTTTTGAAAAACAGCTGCCGAGTAGCCGGTTCCCTGCAACTCGCCGTCGGGCACGATGGTGGTAAATGGCGAGTCCATGACCACACAATCGATGCCATTGTCGAGGCCAAGCCAAAGGTTGCCGGCCTTGTCGGCAAAAGTGTGGAGGATGTTGTTGTTCTGCAGACCGCTTTTTTTGGTCAGGTGCCGGAATACGCGCCCTTGAGCATCGAGCACGATCAGCCCGTCGAGAGAAGTGCCAAGTGCCCAATGTCCGTGAGGGAGAGGGGTAGAACTGTAGATGCGTTTTTCCTTAAGAAGCGCGTCGTGCGGCGTAATCCAACGGCTGAATTGGTCTTTGGTGTGGTAAAACAGGCCGTCTTTTAGCGAGCTGAACAAGATGGTATCACCCATCCCCGGTCGCAGGCCTGTCAGGGCACTTTTAAGTTCGGGCGCCTGCACAACAGTTTTAAACGTTCCGTTGTCAAAAGTGAGCAGTGTGCTGAAATCTTTTTGCAGCAACAAACCCAGGTAGGTGACAAACAACGCGGTGAGTTCGCCTCCGGGCGTATGGGTGATGAGTTTGCCGTCGGAATACTGAAAAACCACCTTGTTTGTCCGAAAAAAAACATCGTCACCGCTGAAAACGATGTCCCACACATCTTCAAAATTGCGTTGTGCTTCGGGCAGCAAGCGGGAAAGGGAATGGTACTTGAGGCGTCCGTTGCGCTCTGGCATGAAGTATCCCAATTCACTTTGAGCGCCTGCAAAAATCCTCCCTTGTTTGTCGATGGCAACGCTTCGTACAATGGTATTGTTGGCTACCGGCATGCATGTCCAGTAAGTGCCATCGTAGCGCAGCAACCCATCGTTGTTGGCCCAGTACATCACCCCGTGTTTGTCTTGTGCTGCCTCCCAGTTTTGGGTGCCTGCGCTGTACAACTTTTTGGGGAAGTTGTTCATGGGTGGAATGCCGAGGTTGACGCCCTGTGCGGTCAGGTTTATTTGCCCAAAAAGCACCCAAGAAAGGGTGAAAAAACAGGAAAAAAGACGTGTTGAATTCATTTGGAAATACTTGTTCGGGTATGCGGCTTTGGGGGTAAAGATAGCATGTTATTGAAAGGCTTGTGTGGTGTTGCCGTAGTGTTGCTGTAGTAAAAAATTTGATCTGTCGTAGTTGAGTTGTAGTACAAAATTACAACTTAGGTATCATTTGCCACCATCTTTACTGCTGAAACCAACATTGTCTGAAATTTTATTTCAAATACCCATAAGGTTCAACGTATGAAAAAAATTCTATTCTCCATTTTCACAATGGTTATTGCCGTAGCGTTTGCAAACGCACAAACGACCATTCTTGACTTCGAGGCTCCTGCCACCAGCACGCTTTTCCAGTATTTCGGCAGCAGTTTGGACGGCACATTGAATGAAGTCATCCCCAACCCCAATCCCAGCACCATCAACACCAGTGGTTCGGTTGGCAAATTCATCAAACCCGCCGTTGCCGAGGTATGGGCCGGCGCTTTTTCCAACCCTGGCCCTACTACCGTCGTCGACCTTCAGGCCAACGGCAAAGTAAAGGTGAAAGTGCACATGGACCACATCGGGTCGGTTTCCCTTAAACTGGAGGGTTCCACCAACGGCGGCACCAACTGGGCCGTTACGGTACCCAACACCAAGGTGAACGAATGGGAAGAACTTGAATTTGATGCGAGCCTTCCTTCCTTCGAAGCTCCGTTTGCATCCGCAGCAGGTTACACCTACTCGACAGTGGTTCTGTTTTTTGACTTCGGAGCTGTTGGAACAGGTACGGATGTGGTTTCGTATTTCGACGACATCGTCGCGGCCCCGGCCGGTACGGTTGTAACCACCAACATCCTCGATTTCGAAACTGCTGCCACAGGTACCAATTTCCAGTATTTTGGCAGTGCCCTCGACGGCTCTCTGACGGATGTTATCTTCAACCCCAACCCTTCCACCATCAACACCAGCGACTCGGTGGTTGCTTATGTAAAGCCAGCAGTTTCTCAAGTTTGGGCCGGCGCTTTTTCCAACCCCAACCCAACCACGCCCATCGACTTCAGCAATGGCGGACAGGTTTGCGTGAAAGTTCACATGGATCATATTGGCAGCCTTGCCATTAAACTGGAAGGTGGACTTGGTGGACAACCCAACTGGATCACCCAGGTTTCGAACACCAAAGTGGGCGAATGGGAAGAACTTTGTTTCGACGCCAGTCTGCCTTCACTCGAACCTCCTTTTGAAGCCGCTTCAGGCGTTTTCCAAACCGTAGTTGTATTTTTTGATTTCGGCGTAGCCGGAACCGGAACGGACGTAACCTCGTACTTCGACGACGTCGTGGTGAAGTCTGGCGGCGTAGCTGCCATCCGCACGGTGAATTTCAAGGTAGACATGAACAACTACCAGCCCAACTTCAACCAGGTGTACGTGAGCGGTTCGTTCAACAACTGGTCGGGCGACGCCAATCCGCTGTCCGATCCCGAATTCGACGGCATCTGGGAAGGCAGCATTGCCGTGCCCAATGGCTCGTACGAATACAAGGTCACGCTCGACAACTGGGCTGCAGAAGAGCAATTCCTTGGTACCGAAGAATGCACCAAAACAACCGATGTATTCACCAACCGTTTGCTGCTCGTGAGCGCCGACACCGATCTGCCCCAGTTTTGCTTCAACAGCTGCTACGCTTGCGGCGAAGAAGTGAGAATCATCTTCAAACTTGGCATGGGCAGCGTTACACCCAACCCCGACGGTGTTTGGCTCGCAGGAGGCGGTGCTTTTGAAGTGCCCGGCGGCAGGTACAAAATGAACGATAACGACGGTGATGGCGTGTACGAACTTGTTGTACCACGCAAAGCAGGTTTCAGCTCGTATTATACGTTTGCCAACGGTCCTTGCCCCGACTACAGCTGCAAAGAAAACCTCACCGGTTTGCCATGCGGCGATACGCTCAACTTCAACGACCGCTTTTTGCCAGCAGTAAATACAGATACGGAGGTAGCCACCTGTTTCGGCACCTGCTTCGACAATGTGGAATGCGTATCGGGAACCAACACACCTGTTAAGGACGCCCAGCTTTTTGCCCTTATCGGCAACCCATCCACAGCCGGATATTCCATCCTCGAATTTGGCAGCGAAATCAACGATGCCAAAACCGTCATGCTTTTCAATGGCATCGGCCAAGCCGTTCACACCTGGCACCTGGATCGCAATGAAGTTTCGTTCAAAATGAATACAGCTGCTCTTCAGCCCGGTATTTATTTCGTGACAGTCAGCGCAGGCGATCGCTTCTTTACAAGAAAGTTAGTGAAATGATCTTAATAAGGGAGGGTGCGGCAACGCACTCTCCCCATTTTCATTCCACAAAAACAATCTTTTGCGGCACATCAAAGCAACCACATGCGCATTCTTTTTTCCTTTCTGTTTTCCCTCGTTGCATTTGCTGTTTATTCCCAGCAAAAAGTAACCGGCAGGGTAACCCTGCAAACCGACAGCGAAGCAGCCATCGGTGTTTCGGTTAAAATAAAAGAGGGCACTGGCGGTGCAGTAACCGATTACGACGGCAACTACACCCTCACCGTTCCCAATACAAACACCGTTTTGGTGTTTGAATACACCGGTTTTGTTGCACAGGAAATCATCGTGGGCAACCAAAGCACGATCAATGTAGTGTTGTCTGAAAACCTGTCTACTCTTGAAGAAGTGGTGGTAACCGGTTACGGCGCCCAAAAACGGTCCAGCATCAGTGGCGCCGTATCGTCGGTGAGCGCTGAAGACATTTCCGAACGCCCCATCCTTCGTGTGGAGCAGGCCCTCCAGGGCCGCACCGCAGGTGTTCAGGTGGCTGCTGTATCGGGTTCACCCGGCAGCGCACTTACCGTGCGCGTGCGCGGCGTAGGAACCATCAACAACAGCGACCCATTGTACATCGTTGATGGCGTACCCGTGGAAGGACTCGACTTCCTGAATCCCAACGACATTGAAACGATAAACGTTTTGAAAGATGCCGCTTCGGCAGCCATTTACGGCTCGCGCGGCGCCAACGGCGTAGTACTCATTACCACCAAAGGTGGAAAACGCAACCAAACGGGCACCATCAGTTACGACGCTTATTACGGCATCCAAAGTCCGTCACGCCTACTCGATTTGCTCGACGCACGCGAATACGCCATTTTGCAAAATGAAGCATTTGTGGCTGCGGGACAAGCGCCGCGACCCGAATTCGTCAACCCCGACGCTTTGGGCGAAGGGACAGACTGGCAGGAAGCCATTTTCCAAACAGCGCCCATCATGAGCCACCAGCTCACTTTTGCCGGAGGCGCCGAACGTTCGGCCTACACACTTTCGGGCAATTATTTTTCCCAGGATGGCATCGTGGGCGGTGATAAAACCAATTTCCAGCGCGTTACCGCGCGTTTCAATGCCATGCACGACCTCAAACCGTGGCTGACCCTTGGAAACAACCTGGGCTTCACCTGGCTAAAGCGCAATGGTATTACCGAAAACAGTCAATACAATTCTCCCCTTATCCGTGCGCTCAACATGGACCCAACCACACCGGTGCGCAAGGCCGACGGCACGTTTGCCTATTCCCAATACGCCGACACCGACATCGCGAATCCCGTGAATGCCATCGAACAAACGTACAATACGTGGACGAGCAACCGCCTGGTGGGCAATGTGTTCGGCGATGTAAAACTAGCCAAGGGACTCACCTTCCGTTCCACTTTCAGCATGGACGTGACCTTTGCCGTGCAGGACCGCTTTTTCCCACGTTTCGACCTTAGCAACGTGCCTTCCATCAGCGATGCGCCAGCTGCCGAAAAAAACCTCGTGAACAGCGTGGGTTTGGCCAACAATACCTGGAAAAACTGGCAGTGGGAAAATGTCATGACGTACACGAAAAACTTCAACAAGGTACACGACCTTACCCTCATAGCAGGCACAACGGCACTCAGTAACCGCTACGATGGAAATGGAGGCGCCAACACCAATTTGCCCTCCAACGACCCCGACGACGCCTACATCGGCAACACCATCGATCCTATTGAATCGCAAAGCGCTTTTCAATTCGCCAATGAGTCGTCGCTTTTTTCATGGTTCGGCAAAGCCAACTACGAACTGAACAATACGTACCTGTTTTCCGCCACCTTTCGGGCCGACGGCTCCTCAAGGTTCGGTGTAAACAACCGCATCGGTTATTTCCCATCCTTCAGCGCAGGCTGGATCGCCAGCCACGAAGACTTTTGGAACATCAGCGCCGTGAATTTTTTCAAACTTCGCGGCAGTTGGGGCCAAAACGGCAACGACCGCATCGGTGATTACAGCTACAGTACCGTGGTGCAGAACGGGCAGAACTATACTTTTGGTCCGGACGAAACCATCACCAACGGTAGCGTTGCGCTCGTTGCCGCCAACCCCGACCTGAAATGGGAAACCAGCACCCAGACCAACATTGGTCTCGACATGGAGATGTTTCAAGGCCGTATTGGTTTCACTGCCGACTACTACATCAAAGAAACATCGGACATGCTGTATGCCGCGCCCATTCCCCTCGTAGCAGGTACGGCTGCACCCATTCAGAATGTGGCCACAGCGGAAAACCGCGGTTTGGAACTTACGCTCAACTACCGCAACATTGACCACGCCCTGCGGTACACGATCGGCGGAAACATCAGCTTCATTCAAAGTGAAGTAACGGGCCTCGGACGGGGCGGTGAGCCGGTGCTTTCCGGCTTCGTGCAGTCTGCGACCGCTTTTGCCGCCAAAACGGATGTTGGACAACCACTCGGATCGTTCTTTGGTTACGTGACCGACGGAATTTTTCAATCGCCCGAAGAAGTGGAAGCACATGCTTTCCAAAATACGGGAACAGCGCCCGGCGACATCCGTTTCAAAGACCTGAACGGCGACGGCGTGATCGACATCAACGACCAAACTTTCATCGGCAATCCGACACCGCGCATTATCTATGGCTTCAACACCGATTTTGAGTTCAAAGGATTTGAGCTGAACATCTTTTTCCAAGGAACAGAAGGCAACGATATTTTTGACAACACCGTTCGCTACGACTTTGCGTACGTAAACCGTCCATCGTCTGTACTGAAACGCTGGACTGGTCCGGGCACGTCCAATGACGAGCCCCGCGTGAACCTGAGCGACCAAAACCAGAATGTGCGCATTTCCGACAGGTTTGTAAAAGACGGTTCTTACTTACGCTTGAAAACCCTGCAATTGGGCTACAATCTACCTAGGAGCTGGCTGAAAAAAGTCCGGATGCAAAAAATGAAAGTTTACGTAACCGGACAAAACCTGCTAACTTTTACCCAGTACGACGGATTGGATCCTGAAATCGGCAACGTGGGTGGCAGTTTGGAAATCGGCATCGACCGCGGTTTCTACCCGCAGGCGAGGACCGTGATGGGGGGCGTGAGCGTGACATTCTAAATCTTAACCTGGATTTTTGGGATATTCCGGATGGAGGATTTTTAGGGATCAAAAAGGGATTGGAATGATTGGATTGGATTTTGCGTAACGTAGGGCATTGGTTCCTAAGCTACGCTGGGATGACAAAAGCGGATTGAAGGATTTGTTTTTTGCAAAAAAAATTTTCAAAGATGAAACATACCATTGCATTAATAGCCGTTTTTGCCGGCCTTTTCCTCGGGGCCTGCACGAAGGATTTTTTGGAAAAAGATCCTATAATAGGCATTACGGAGGAGAATTTTTACAAAACCGAAGCAGATGCCATTGCTGCCGTGAATGCGGCGTATGCGACGTTGCAATTTCAGCTTTCGCCTGCGGGGCATTTCCGTTGGTTTTGGGGCGACATCATGTCCGACGACTCCGAAAAAGGTGGCTCTGGCGACAACGACACGAATACGTTACTTCAGTTAGAGACCTTCAAGGGGCCGGTCAATACGGAATTGCTGGAATCGGAGTGGGGCGCCAATTACGAAGGCATTTACCGCGCAAATGTGGTGCTTGAAAAAGTGCCGCCCATCCAGATGGATGAAAAGCTGAAAGCACGCATCCTTGCGGAAGCTAAGTTCATCCGCGCCTGGAATTTTTACAGCCTGGTCATCATGTTTGGCGGCGTGCCGCTGGCCGACCATGTACTAGCGCCTTCGGAGTACAACCTGCCACGTGCTTCTGCCGAGGAGGTTTGGAACCTGATTGAGCAAGACCTCAAGGAAGCCTCGGCCGGATTGTGGGTACGCAGCGAATATCCGGCTGCCGATCTTGGTCGCGTTACCAAAGGCGCGGCGCAGGCGTTGCTGGTGAAAACGTACCTGTGGCGTGAAAAATGGACAGAAGCCAAAACCACCGCCGAGGAAATTGTGAGCTCGAACGAATACCAACTGGTGGCTAATTATGCCGATATTTTCCCGATTTATGGTGAAAACAACGAAGAGTCAATTTTTGAAATCCAATACATGAATGCCTCGGGCGGTAATTTTGGAAAAAACAATGCCAATGAAGGCAGTTTTACCAATGTGTACACCCGGGCCCGCGGACAGTTTGCCGGATATGGTTTCAACATTCCCACACAGGATTTTGTGGACGAATTTTTTAAGGAAGGCTTTGAAGATCCGCGTCTTGCATCCACGGTATTCCGACTTGGCGAAGGCATGGGCGACCGTGGTGTTTTTACCATCGACGCTACGGGTGGGCTGCCATTCGTGTATTATCCTAAAAAATATTTCAGCAACAAAAGCGAAGACGCGCCTTTTGGCGATGCGAACCCCAACGGTGGCACCAACGACCGTGTGATCCGTTTTGCCGATGTGTTGCTTATGCACGCCGAAGCGGCGTTTCACGCAGGTGATGAAGGCGCAGCCCGCACCTCGCTCAACCTGGTGCGTGCAAGGGTGAACATACCGTCCATCTCATTTTCAGGACAATTGCTGCTCGATGCCATTTACCGCGAACGGCGTTTGGAACTTGGTTTGGAAGCCCACCGTTTCTTCGATTTGGTACGTACAGGAAGGGCGCCTCAGGTACTCGGAAGCCTTGGCTTCGTGGCTGGCACCCACGAACTGTTTCCCATCCCGCAGTCGCAAATACAAGCTACCAACGGCGCTATGACGCAGAACCCCAACTATTGAAGGCTGATCTCGATTTTTCAAATAAATGGACTGAAAAAATGAAAAAGATACTTTTTGCTATGGTTTTGGTTGGTTTGTGGTTTGGGTGCACGCCCGACCGCGACGACGACATCCAACTGCCACCCACGCCTGCCGACCCGATGCTAAGTGTGGAGTTTGTTCCCGGCGACTCGAACCGTCTCATTATTCGCGATTTGTCGACGGGAAGTTTTCAAAGGGTTTGGGGCATGCCCGGCGGCCAGCCAAAAACCTCCACCAAAGCGGTCGACACGGTTGCTTACTCCCGCGCAGGCACATATGTGATCACCCTTTTTGCTTCACAGTCTGATGGCAGTGGTACACCTTCCGCTTCCCAAACCGTGACCATCCTGAACGACGCCGCGTTGAGTTGCAGCCCCAAACTGGAACTGCTCACCAACTGCGAACCCCAGGGAAAATGCTGGACGCTTTCACGGGAGGCAGGCGCCGTAAAAGTGGGTCCGACCTACGATGACTATTCCTGGTTCACATCACCTGTGGACGGTTTGCAGGCCGAGCAGTACGACGACGGGTTTTGTTTCACCTTCGACGGACTCGTTTTTCAAAATAAAAACAATGTTTTATCGGTTGATCCATGGATCGGTTACACCGCTATTCCTTACGACCCGGGCGTCAGTGAATTTGTCTTTCTGGAAGGAACGGGCATCAACAACCGCGACCAGATTTTGATTCCCGATAACCAGTTTATGGGGGTTTGGGATGCCGACAATCTGTTGGATGTAGTCACGCTTACGAGCACCGAACTTGTTGTGCGTACCCGCCAACGTGCCCAAAACGGCATACCCCTTGCACAGGGATGGTTTGAATTGCGTTTTGTTCCTCAATAGGTTTGCAACATGAAAAAGGGGATATTTACCGACATCATGCTGTTTGGGGTAGCGTTGCTGTTGGGTAGCGTGGCTTGCGCCCAAAAAACATCGGCGCCGGTGAATGCGAAATGGCAGCTGGTGTGGTCCGACGAGTTCAATTACTCGGGCCTTCCGGATTCCACGAAGTGGGGTTACGACATCGGCGACGGCTGTCCGAACATTTGCGGTTGGGGCAACAACGAACTGCAACATTACAGTGTCAAACGGCTTGAAAATTCAAGGGTTGAAAACGGAAATTTGATCATCGAAGCGCACAGGGAAATAGCGGGCACGAAGGAATATTCCTCCGCACGCCTGGTGAGCAAAGGCAAAGGCGACTGGACGTACGGGCGCATTGAAGTGCGGGCAAAATTGCCGAGCGGACGCGGTGTATGGCCTGCGATCTGGATGCTGCCCACCGAATGGGCCTACGGCGGCTGGCCCTCGAGCGGTGAAATCGACATCATGGAAAATGTGGGTTACCTGCCCGACAGCGTGTACGGATCCGTTCATACCAAACGATTCAACCACAGCATTGGAACCCAGGTTACGGCCGGCGTGCTTTCAACCACCCTGAGCACCGGTTTTCACAATTACAGCATCGAATGGGATGCCGAAAAAATTGATTTTTTTTACGACGATCAGAAGTACCTAACGTTTTACAACGAGCACGAAGGACCGGATGCCTGGCCTTTCGACCTCAATTTTCACCTGCTTTTAAACATTGCAGTCGGCGGAAACTGGGGTGGAAAAATGGGGGTCGATACTGCTGTCTGGCCCCAAC
>JBBSDH010000025.1:0-28774 GCA_038249605.1 Chitinophagales bacterium
ATACCCGCTACGATAGATTCGTAGGCAGAAAAACCCAGAAATGCCAATGCGCGAGGCGCGGGACCGGGCCTGTAGCCACCAGCGTAACGATCGAGTTCGAGGAAAAGGTTGTTCCAGCGTAGGTAAACTTCGCTGTCGTACAAATGGGCTGAATTGAGATCCAATGCCGGAGAAGGTGCGTTGTCCGTACAAGATTGCAGGAAAAACACCGTTGATAAGGCTGAAATCAGGAAAAATTTCAGGAGTGAAAGTCTTTTCATGGAGATTTTGTTGTTTAAGGGTATTAAGATTATAACAAAAACTGTGCAAAAATACCGTTTTTTTTGTATAAAAGAAACCTTCACCCTGAACGACTTTCAATATTTCGACCAATGAGCAGAATCACCCCTATTTTTTCACGATGAGACGGTTGGAACATTGGTTTGAGCGCCCTCCCAGGCATACAAGCCTTCAATGGACAGGTAGCGTTCGCCGGTGTCATAATTGAACCCGAGCACCCTTGCGCCAGTTCTCATTTCAGGTAATTTTGATGCGATGGCGGCCAGGGTTGCGCCCGACGAAATACCCCCGAAAAGGCCTTCTTCAATGGCTGCACGTTTGGCGTATTCGAAGGCATCATCTTTCGTAACCTGGATCACCCCGTCGAGCACATCGGTATGCAGGTTGCGCGGAATAAATCCTGCGCCAATGCCCTGGATGGGGTGCGGCGCCGGGCTGCCACCTGAAATCACCGGGCTCAATGCAGGTTCAACGGCAAATACCTTGAGGTTGGGGAAATGGCTTTTCAGGACTAGCGCCACGGCGGTGATGTGTCCGCCCGTTCCTACACCTGTAATAAGGTAATCGATCCCTTCCGGAAAATCTTCCAGGATCTCCTGTGCTGTCGTCGCTTTGTGCACCGCGATGTTGGCTTCGTTTTCAAACTGTTGCGGCATCCAGGCATTGGGAATTTCGCGCACAAGGTCACCGGCCCTCTCGATGGCGCCTTTCATGCCTTTTTCACGGGGAGTGAGGTCAAACCTGGCGCCGTAGGCAGCCATGAGTCGCCGGCGTTCCACCGACATGCTTTCGGGCATCACCAGGATCAGTTGGTAACCCTTAACCGCTGCCACCATGGCCAGTCCGATGCCGGTATTGCCGCTGGTAGGTTCAATGATGATGCTTCCGGGCCTGAGTTCGCCGCGGCGTTCGGCATCTTCGATCATGGATAAGGCGATACGATCCTTGATGCTTCCGCCCGGATTGGCGCGTTCGAGTTTGATCCAAACCTCATGGTTTTTTCCAAAAAGCCTGTTGATGCGAAGGTGCGGCGTGTTGCCGATGGAATCGAGGATGTTGTTGATTTTCATGGTTTTTGTTTATATGATGAAGTTGATGGGTTCTTCAAAAGGTTTGGTACGCACTTTCACTTGGGGTTGGTGGAGCACTATGGAATACGGTTGAACGCTTGATGTTAACCAGGCATTTCCGCCGATGACGGAGCTGTGGCCTACGACCGTTTCGCCGCCGAGGATGGTGCTGTTGGCGTAAATGATGCAATTGTCTTCAATGGTTGGATGGCGTTTTATGTCTGCCAAAGACTTGTCCACGTGAAGAGCGCCAAGCGTTACGCCTTGATAAAGTTTCACGTTGTTGCCGATAACAGCCGTTGCGCCGATCACCACACCGGTGCCGTGGTCGATGAAAAATGCGCGGCCAATGGTAGCTGAAGGGTGGATGTCAATGCCTGTTTTACCGTGGACGTATTCTGAAAATACCCTCGGAAGCAACGGCACCTGCAATTGATGCAGGCAATGCGCTATGCGGTACACGGATATGGCCTGAAAACCGGGATAGGTAGCAATCACTTCTTCCAGACAGGTGGCAGCCGGGTCAAACTGCAAAATGGCTTCTGCATCTTCGATGAGCGCATCATGGACGGCTGGCAAACGGCGGAAAAAAGCTTCGCTCACCTTGGCAGGGTCCTGGTTGGACGATACCGGAAGAAGCAATTGTTCCAGGTCGTGTTTCAGAATGGCATACTGCAATCGAGCTGGCTTTGGGTCATTGCATTGCACCGGAAACAACAGGTTGAACAACTCATCCACCAGTTGGTGCGCCGCAGCTTTGGGGGGTAGCTTTTTTTCAAACCGCACTTGTTCGGCATCGAGGCGTTGAAAAAAATGTTCAAGGGTCTCTGACATGGTTTCCAAAATTTAAAATGAAGTGGCGCTTCGCGCAAATAAAAAAGCACCCTTTCTCGAATAACTTCGGGAAAGGGTGCTTTAAAACACATGCGATGAAACAAGAAGTTAAATGCTTCAGCCACACGGTTGCTCACCCCTTTCCGAAATGGAGGGACAACAGCAACAACAACATGCGGCCAAAAGGTGTTTCAAATCGTGTTTTTTAATTAATGCATGCAAATATACACATTTAAACGCAAAAGGTGAAAGCGGGTTTCAATTTTAGCCGTTAAATTTTTCTGGTCTACCTTTACAACCTATTTTTGAACGCTCTGACCATGTCCAAACAACACCACGCATTTTTATACGACGGCGTACGTACGCCCATCGGCGCTTTCGGGGGCGCATTGTCTCTTCTTAGAACCGACGACATGGCGGCCCACGTTATCCGGGAACTGCTGCTCCGCCACCCTTTGCTTGATCCCGCAAGTGTAGACGATGTATTGCTTGGGTGTGCCAACCAGGCCGGAGAAGACAACCGCAATGTGGCCCGTATGGCCTTGTTGCTTGCCGGCATGCCCTATTCGGTTCCAGGAGAAACCGTCAACCGCCTTTGCGCCAGTGGTATGGCGGCAGTGGTACACGCCAAAAGGGCCATTGAAAGCGGCGACGGCGCCTTGTTCATCGCAGGAGGCGTAGAGCACATGACCCGCGCTCCTTACGTCATCAGCAAAAGCGCCAAACCATTCGGCACCGACGCTAAAATGTTCGACTCGAGTTTTGGCTGGCGTTTCGTCAACCCACGTATGGAAGCCATGTATGGCATCGACGCCATGGGCATGACGGCTGAAAATCTGGTGGAGCTGTACGGCATCAGCCGTGAGGATCAGGATTTGTTTGCCATGCGCAGCCAGCACAAAGCTGCTGCAGCCCGCGAATCAGGCCGTTTGGCAGAAGAAATCGTACCTGTGCCCATTCCGCAAGCCAAAGGCGAGGCCATGGTGTTCGGCCACGATGAATTCATCAAACCCGGCACAACGCCCGACATTTTGGCCAAACTGAAACCCGCTTTCAAAAAAGATGGCAGCGTAACGGCAGGCAATGCTTCGGGTCTCAACGATGGTGCAGCAGCACTTCTGATCGGCGCCGAAAACAAGTTGTCTTCCGCCCCCCTTGCCCGCATTGTTGGCGCGGCTGTCGCTGGTGTAGAACCACGCATCATGGGCATCGGTCCTGTGGAGGCTACACGCAAGGTGCTGGCCCATACTGGTTTAACGATGGATCAAATGGATGTGATCGAAATCAACGAAGCTTTTGCGGCCCAAGCGCTGGCCTGCATACGCCAATGGGGTCTTTCCGACGACGACCAGCGCATCAACCCCAACGGTGGCGCCATTGCGCTAGGGCACCCTCTTGGCATGTCGGGCGCACGCATTATGCTCGCTGCAGCCAATGAGTTGCAGCGCACTAATGGACGTTACGCCCTGTGCACCATGTGCATCGGTGTAGGACAAGGATACGCTGTGGTACTGGAAAAAGTGTAAAATTCTCGGTAGCACTTACATGGGCGCCTCAACAGGCCTGGCAGATCCGTCTTTGGAAGTGCGCTCCATGTGCATTTCAAACTGCATACCGCGCAGCTCGAGCACGAGTATAAGTTCGTTTTCGGTGAGTTTTTGGATGGTGTACCTAATGGGCATTGGACCGCTTTGGATGATTTCGTTTTTATCCAGGGTAAAATCCATCGCTTCCTCATTGGCTCCAAGTGGAAGGTTGGTTTGCATTTTACCTTCCGCTTCAAAACGGAAATAGGTACCGGCCAAGGTTTCCGTTTCTTTGTCATTGCGGAAACCGCGCACAAGATCCCAACGCCCTGTCAGCAAGGACTGTTGTTTAGTTTTTTCGTCTTCGCAACCGGTGCTTAACACCAGCATACAAAGGGATAGGCTGCAAACCGCAATCAGGAAAGTGCTAAAACGCATGGTAGTGAATGATTTGGTTGGTATTGGGATGCTTTTAATCCGATTATTTCATATCAACAAACCCAAAACCCAAATGGGGAAACTCACCAAAGCCTGCAAAATAACAAAATTCCATGAGGGGTAAAGGCATGCTAACTTCAAATTCGTAAACAAACCCACGCAGTTGCGATATGCCATCCGGGTTGGGTTTCAGGTGAATAAGCCTCGATTTAGCCTGCCCCTGCAAACGGTAATGCATGGCAAAAGCCGGATCGATCAGTTTCAAGGTGGCAAGCGACTTGTATTGCACTGCGGCTTTGAAACGGCGAACAAGGTGGCTGAAGTAACTGATGTCGTAGGTTTCGCTGTCCGGCAAAAGGTATTGGTTTACCGACTTAATTTCTTCCACAGAGGTCACAGAAATGGGCGAAATGGCTTTGAACTGCATGGTTTCCTTGAATTGAGGCTTGGGCATAATTTGCCAATGCTTCACTTCAAACTGTGCTGGCTTACCTTCAAGTGTTCCCAGGTTCAGTGGAACCTGCCGAAACAAATGAACGATCTGCTGCTCAAAGGCAGGATCGAGGTAAATGGAGATGTTTAGTTTCACCTGATTACCAAGCAGTTTAAACTCTTGCTTCACCTGGTCCATTTCATAAGGATAAATGGCCAGTGGACTAAAAGTAAACAGCTTGTAGTTTTTTGAGCTAAGATCAAAACCTTGCTGCTGAACCCAGGTAGACAATTCGGCTCCCGCTTTGGATAAAACAGTGAAAATCCATTGCGAAATTTCCGATTGGTAGTTGATTGGAATGATGGTGCCTTTCTGGCATGAAAGGCTGAATTGGATGCGCATACAAATGGATTGTGATTAAAAAGCAGATTAAACTTTTCCCAAAACATCATTTGGTGGAGTTTTTCGGGTCGAAAAGTACGTAACAATTACTTTTTACCAAGAATTTATTTTCAAATCATCGCACAATACTGACATCGCCTTTTAAAATCAGCTCCTTACCATCTGTAAAAAGTACTTTGGCGTACCAGCCATACACACCAGGAGGCGCTTTTTTTCCACGGAAAGTACCATCCCAACCTTCCAAGTCATTATTGGCAGGCAGATTTTCACGTTGGAAACAAATTTCTCCCCACCGGTCAACTACGGTAAATAAGTTTACCTTGACCAAACTTTCGTCGGCGTAAAACCCTAAAAAATCATTGAGCCCATCTTCGTTGGGAGAAAAGACATTGGGCACGTACCAGTTTTGTTTTGTTTCCTTTTCCGGAGGCATGCTGTCCATACGCAGGCAAACAACCCAAAAGTCATTGGCGCCGAGGCAATCCTCCGATTTATCCCAGGCTGCATTGCTGTCGGAATGCCCTCCTGCAAGAACGGAGCCATCGGCCATCAAAGCCAGTTTGGTAAGCGCTTCATTGCCGGAACCCGTTAACCTTTGTTGCCACAGGTAATTTCCAAGGTTATCCAAACACACAAGCCAATAATCGTAACCGCCGATCGGTTCGGAAGTTTTGTTGCCCGAAATACCCGAATCGGAAAAGCCGCCCAGCAACAATTTCCCGTCGGCCATTTCAAGTATGTAATAGAGGTCGTCAAGTCCGGCGCCACCGAAACTCCATTCCTGTAATTTTTGACCAGAGTCATTTAGTTCCAGCAACCAAAAATCGGCTGGACCACCGTAAAAGGCGCTTGTTTTGTCGCCTGTGCCTTGTGGAGAGCCCGATCGCCCTCCGAGAAAAATGCGGTTTCCCGACAAAGTCAGGGCGTAAGCGAATTCTTCCCCACTGCCGCCAAAACGGTTTTGCCAAAGGATGGTCTGCGTATTGGGGTTAAATTTTAGGATCCAAAAATCAAGTGCGCCGCCCGTTGGCTGGTTACCAACTTCACCAGTTCCCGGTGTCGAATAGGTTCCTCCGGAGAGGTAGATGTTGCCATCCGGCGCCCATTCGATGTCGTGAATTTGATCGAAACTGTTTCCTCCAATGGTTTTGTCCCACAATTTTTCACCCTGCGCATCCAGTCGAATGATCCAAAGATCTTGTCCACCACGACTGTTTTCGGTTTTGTCCGAACTTGCATCCGATTCTGAATGGCATCCGAGTAAGTAACCTCCGCCCGGCACTTCGCGTATGGAAAACAATTCGTCGCGGTACAAACCTCCGAAGGAATTTTCCCACTCCAGTTGCCCGTCGGCGTCAAGTTTAAGTACCCACACGTCCATATCTCCTTGCGATGGCCGTGTTTTGTCGCCGGTTGCACCCGAATAGGCATAACCACCACAGATGTATCCGCCATCGGAAGTTGCAATGAGTTCCCACAAACGATCGTCTTGCTCGCCACCGTAGGTACGTGACCAACGCACTTCACCGTTCAGGTTCAATTCATAAAAATGGATGTTCCAGGAAAGATCGGAAGGATTGCTTGCGTAGGGGAAAGAACGCGACGAACCGGCAACGATGATGCCGTCGGGGATGGGAACCATCGCGTTGAGTTCTTCGTATTGGAAGCCACCAAGAGTGCGGTCCCAACACGGTGCAAGTTGAGCCGTTGTGTAAAACGGACAACAAAGGATGAAACCCAACAACAGGAACCTGCTGAAACTTGAATGAAAAGTTGTAATCATTTGGATTAAATGGTAAGTCGGTTGGTCAGATGGTAGGTTGTGCCACCATATCAATTTAGAACGCTAAAAGGCTAACTAAAGTTGTCGACAAACCAGGGGTCACCCGACCAACCGACCAAACTATTGTTCAAAAAACGTATCGTACTGGTTGCCGCCGCGTTCCGTTTTGGAAGGAACAGACACGGGTTTGTTCAGATCAAGTACTTCGGCGTTGTTGCTTGCTTTGGCGATGATTTTGCTTTTTTCACCACCCAACAAGAAAGAAACACCTTCTTTTTCCCATTTTTCGAGCATATCGAGACCTTCTTCTTCGAAAACGCCGTTTTGGAGGTCAATGGATTCCATGATGTTTTTCGACATGTCCATGAACCTTTCCATTTCGCCTACTTTCTGACCCACATCCTCTGCCATGGCTTCGAGGGCCATGTCGTACATGTATTTTTTGTCGCTGTTACCACTCAGGATCGACTGTGCAGAACGGATGGCGCTGTGGCTTGCCTTGATGGCTTTGTACTCCTGTTCTTTCACCTGCACCTGGTCCTTAAGGTCCTCGAGCATGATTTCAGAATTTTCGTACATTTTGGTAAGCACACGGTACAGCAGCTCCATGCGTTTGTAAAGGTCTTCCAGTTTCATGTTGCTTTCCTGAAGGCGGCCGGCTTTGCGGGCCATAAGCACCATGTGTGATTCTTTGCCTGTCTCGCGTGCCTTGCTCGCCATACCGAGGTTTGACTTGATGTCTTTCTGGTTTTGGCGAATGATCTCGTTGAGCTTGTACATCTGGCCTTTCAGACTGCTGATCTGGGTGTTCATTTTGCCCAGGTTGTCGCGCAAATCCTCGATGTAACTTTTGAGGATGCCTATGGGATCGAGTTGTACAAACATACCGGTGATCGAGCGCATGATTGATTTGTACACGTACCAAACCAGGTTGCGCATTTTGGGATCGAGTACTACATACACCAATGCTGCGAGTGCTGCCAGGATGCCTGCGAGGTAAAGGGTATTGGAGGCTAATGTGATAAGCGTCGGTAAAGCTTTATACAGTAGGTAACCGCCACCAAGCAGGATGGCGCCCATAAAAACAGCACCGGTAATGCCTTCGGGGCGTTCCCAGAAATTTTTGGGTTTGATGGGTTGCAACTCAGAGCTCATTTTCAAAAAGGTTATTGTGTGAAAAGTTGGTATCCAAAGGTAGTTTAGCTTTGCAGATATTGCTGCATTTTGGCAAGATCTTCTTTGATTTGTCCAGCCACAGTTTCGTAGGTAGTTTCAAAGTCGGCGCGGGTATTCTCAATTTTAACGGTGCTTTCACCCACTTCCTTGCGTATGTTTTCGGTTTGTTGTTTGTGCTCTTCGATTTGTTTGCTCAGCAACTCGATCTGTTCCGTCTTTTGCTTGATTTGCAATTCCAACTGTTTGATTTCTTCTTCGCGGTTTCCTATGAGTCGGCTGCGTTGCTGGGCGTGCGCTTCGTTGAACCGGGTTTGTTCGCCTTGCAAAACCACGAGGTATCCTTTGGCCGATTCGATGAGCAGAGGCGCCGTTACGCCCATGGTTTGCGCCATGGCGTAAGTCGATTGGAAACGGGTGGACTCGTCCATCGGCATTTTGGCAAGGTTTTTCAATGCCTGACTAAACTCCAGGTAGTCAAAACCAGTTTGGTTTTGTTTTTCAAGCGCTGCGGATAAAATTTCCACAAACTTCTCGGTCGTTTTGCCTTGCTGCGCCACGGTTGCTTGAGCGACGTTTACGGGAGGAGGCTCAGCGCGCGCTTTGTTTTCAACTTTGGGTTGCGGCTGCGTCCTCGTTCCTTCTTCGACGACAAAAATGGATTTGAATTTTTTCAAGTATTCGCTCATAGATCTCAAAACATGTTTTGACCTGCTGTGGTCTTTACGCAAAAATGATGTCCCGGCACCATATTGTACCCAAATCGTCGTCCACTGTCCCGGAATTTCCGACAAAGTAAGGAAAAAAGCAGGCAGCACACAGCAGGCAGCGGGCAGCAGCTTAAAAAAAAGTTGTCGGAAAGCAAAAAACCTTGAAACTGTCGGTATTTACGATTGTTTGAAGTTTAGTATTCATTAAAGGAATTCTCCCCATTTTTGGGCTTTGAAAAACCTTACTACAACCTGCACTGTTACCACGCTCAATTTAACATTAAACCAATGTAAGCCGCCTGCCGATTACCGCCTGCTGCCTGATGCCTGCTGAACATGACTTTCGACGTAACCATTCCCGTTCTCAACGAAGAAGAAACCCTGGAACGCCAGGTGAGGCTGGTGCATGCTTTTTTAAGCGAGCACTATGCTGATAAACAATGGCGCATCGTGGTGGCCGACAACGGCAGCACCGACCGCACCGGGCAAATTGCCCACGGGCTTGAACAAACGCTGCCGGGCATCTTTTGGCTGCGTTTGCCCGAAAAAGGCGTCGGACTGGCGCTCAAAACTTCCTGGCTCAGCAGCGAAGCCGACATGGTGGGTTACATGGACCTCGACCTGGCGACAAACTTGCGCCATTTCATCCAGGCCTACAATGCCATCGATACCGAAGGGTTCGATGTGGTTTATGGCAGTAGATTGCACAAAAAATCACGTGTGATTGGACGTACGGTAAAACGTGAAATCACTTCAAGGATGTTCAACCGCATTGTTGGTGGTTATCTCGGCACACATTTTTCCGACGGTATGTGCGGCTTTAAATGGCTCAAACGCAAACACGTGCAAAAACTCATCGACGGCGGGGCTGAAAGCAAAGGTTGGTTTTTCAGCACCGAACTGCTCGCCGTTGCCGAATGGCAGGGTTTGAAACTTTGCGAACTACCGGTTACCTGGACCGACGATGCTGCCAACAGCAAGGTGAACATTCCACGTCTGGCCAGGCAATACTTACAGGCCATGGCCGTACTCAAAAAACGAAAAACATGACACACGATTTTTTGCTCGGCACCGCACAATGGGGCTGGACGGTTGACCGTGACGAAGCTTTCCGCCAACTCGACGCATGGATCGTTGCCGGTTTGCGCCGTGTGGACTGTGCCACCAACTACCCCATCAATAAAAATCCCAACGATTTCCGAGCTGCGCAAAACATCCTGCTCGAATACCTTAAGGCCCATCCGAATGCCCCGCTGGAAATCACAATGAAAATCGGTAGCCTCGACAACCTGCGCACACCCGACATCAACCTGGCCCCTTCTTTCCTGCTCATGATGGGCGCAGAATACCGCAGGCTTTTCGGATCAACCCTGAAAACGGTCATGCTGCATTGGGACAAAAGGAGCGATGAGTCCGCCATACGCGCTTCGCTAGAAGCCCTGCTTGCCCTTCAAAACGAAGAAGGCATCGCTCCCGGATTGAGCGGCATCGACCACCCGGATGTGTACGCACGCGCCAACGAAGATTACGGTTTGCAGTTCGACATTCAGGCCAAACACAACATCATACAATCCGATGTGGCCCGTTATGCGCCTTTGCATGGCCAAGGGCACCGTTTTTACGCCTACAGCATCAATGCAGGCGGGTTAAAACTTCAGGGCCTTTACCCTGCCGAAAGCACCCTGCTGGCACGTGGCGGCAATCCGGAAATGGTGAACAACGCCGTGGAAAAAATCCGGAAAAAAACGGGTGCCTGGAACTTGGCGTTTGTGCGTCCGCCCGTGCAAAACATGACACAATTGGGTTTGTTGTATACCTTGGGTAATGTTCAATTAAACGGCGCTGTTTTGGGTTTTTCTTCGGTACGCCAGTTGGAGCAAACCCTGGAGCACATCCGCGACCTGCAAACCTTCGACTACACCGACGTGTACCGTGATTTGAACAAACTTTGACGTACATTACACGTTTATCCCTTTTTTAAAAACAAAAAACATGCGACTAACCTACATAACGCTGTTCTTCCTGCTTGCCTTCGGTTGCAGCAACGAATCCAATCCAGTTGATCTGCAGGAAACCCAACAGCCCCTTTCCTTCAACCTTTGCGACACCTGCAAATACCCTGTTGTGATGGTGCACGGCTTTCTGGCATCCGGCGATACCTGGGCGCCACTCTCGCAATTGTTTACCTCCAATGGCTACCATGGCAGCCGCGTTGCAGCCTTCGACTGGAACTCGCTTGCGCAAGGCGCCAACACGGCTGCTCAACTCGACGCCTTCATCGATAAAGTATTGCTGCAAACGGGTGAACCCAAAGTTCGCCTCATCGGCCACTCCGCCGGCGGCGGCGTGGGTTACACGTATTTATCCGACCCCATTCGTGCCGCCAAAGTTGAGGCGTATGTGCACATTGGGTCCAATCCACAGTCGGGTCCGGCCGGACCAGGCGGCTCGGTGCCTACGCTCAACATTTGGTCGCCCGACGATGCCATTGTGGCCGGCAGCGACATTCCTGGTGCAGAAAATGTTCAGCTCAGCGGCAAAGACCATTATCAGGTTGCTACAAGCGCCGAGACGTTTGCTGCCATTTACACGTTTTTCCATGGCATACCACCGGCAACGTTGAGTGTTGTGCCACAAAACCCCGTGTGTATTGGAGGCAAGGTGCTCACGTTTGGCGAAAACACGCCCATGGTAAACGCCCGTGTAGACATCTATCCGCTTGATGCTGCCACCGGCGAGCGGCTCTCCACCGAGCCTTTTGAAACCTGGTTCAGCGATGCACTCGGCAATTGGGGCCCTACCAACGTGGCGCCAAACCAACGCTACGAATTTGCAGTAACTTCCGCCAATCCGGGCAGCCGAAAAGTGTTTTATTTCCGTGAAGACTTCGTCCATTTGAACCAACTGGTCTACCTGCGCACCATCCCGCCGCCGCCGTCGCTGGCCGGTTTGTTGCTCGCAGGTTTACCAAACACACCCGGACAAACTGTGATGAATGTTTTTTCAGCCCGTCAGGCGGTGATTACGCCACGCGACACTTTGAGCGTAAACGGCACGGTTATTTCCACACCGGTATACGCAAGCAACGACAAAACGGGCATAGCCTATTTCCTGTACGACGATGGCGACAACACGACCGAACTTACACCTGTGGGGCTTTTCAATACCTTCCCTTTTCTGAATGGTGTGGATTTTTATTTCCCAACGGCGGTGCCCGGCACCATCAGTTTGCAGTTGAACAGCAGGGTATTGAATGTTAGGAACATTCCTTCCAACGAGGGCATCGTGGTGGGCGTTTTCGATTGATGCATTACACAGAAGGGTTTCACGCAGATTTGACGCAGATTTAAAGGCGCAGATTTTACGCAGATTTAAAATCAATTTGAATCAAATTTCTGTGTAAAATCTTCGCTTTTAAATCTGCGTCAAATCTGCGCGAACCTTCTTTTTAAATCTGCGGAAATATCCAGCACACCATGCCTGAACCCTCCTTTGACTTTGTGATTCTTGGCGGCGGCATTTTTGGCTGCTATGCCGCGCTTTACCTCGCGGGTAAAGGGGCGAAGGTGGCTTTGATTGAAAAGGAGCAGCAACTTTTCAAAAAAGCCTCGCTGGTAAACCAGGCCCGTTTGCACAGCGGCTACCACTACCCGCGCAGTTTGGCAACGGCGGCCATGAGCGACGAGCACAAAAAGCGTTTTACCGAAGAACACAAAGCGTTTGTGCATGCTTCCTTTGAAAAATATTACGCCATCAAGCGTTTTGGGTCGTTCACCGATGCCGCACAATTTGAGCGTTTTTGCGACTACCTGCACCTGCGCTGCGAACGCGTACGCGAACATCCGTTGTTCAATTTTGAACGCCTGGAGGCTATTTATAGAACAGAGGAATATTCCTTTGACCCTGTGCTTTTAAGAGAACATTACAAAGGTAAAGTGGAAAAACATCCCGGCATCATGCTGATGACGGGCACTGAGGTGTTTAAAGCCACATCCGAAGGACGTGATTGGCTTATTTCCTATAAAACTGGAGAAAAAATAAGCCACATGCGCACGCCTGTGGTGGTTAATGCCACCTATGCAGCGAGCAATGCTTTGAACCGTTTGTTTGAAGCGCCCGACATTGAACTTACCCATGAGATTTCGGAAATCGCCTTTGTAGATTCGCCACAATTTCGGGGCAAGGGATTAACGGTGATGGACGGTCCGTTCGGAAGCATCATGCCCTATGGGTTGAGCGGTTTGTTGTCGCTGTCGTCGGTGGCCTATACGCACCACAAAATTTCATACAACAACGTGCCGCATTTCGACTGTATGCAGCCCGAAACAGACCCGGCATGCAGGCCGGAAGCACCCGGTATTTGCACCGATTGTGTGCGCCGACCTGAAAGCAACGCGCGAAAAATGTTGGGGCAAATGATGCAATATTTCGACGATTCGGTGCATTTTGAGCATCTTTTTTCTTATTTCACCATAAAATCGAAGTTGAAAGCCAGCTACATCGACGATGGGCGGCCCACCGAAATTTCCATTTTGAGACAAACCCCGAGGTTGTATTGTTTGTTCGCCGGAAAAATCAATTCCATTTACGAAGTGGAAAAAATTATTTGAGGTAGTTTCCAAGAAATGTATAACGCACTTCCACAATGGTGTAACATGGCACGTTGGTTCCTACCGTACTTTTGTGCCGCAAATATTACGCTATGAAAACAACATCGCCTTCGGCAAAAAACAAACACGAAAACATCCCGGTGCTGGAAATGACCTGCGCCGCCTGCGCATACGCCGTTGAAACCACCGTAAAAAAAGTGGCAGGTGTAGAAGATGCTTCCGTGAATTTCGCCACCAAACAACTGCAAGTCAGTTACGATCCCATGGTGGTGCAACCTGCCGAATTGCAAAAAGCCGTGCAGGCAGCAGGGTACGATCTGATCATCAATACGCCCAATGCTGCGGCGGAACAGGAGAAATACGAACTTGAGGCTTACCAGGTATTGCGCCGCGACACCCTGCTGGCCGGACTGCTCAGCGTTCCCGTGGTCCTCATCGGCATGGTGTTCATGCACATGCCTTACGCCAACTACATCATGATGGCTCTTTCCGCACCCGTGGTGTTTTGGTTCGGCCGACGGTTTTTCGTAAACGCCTGGAAGCAGGCAAGTTACGGAAAAGCGAACATGGACACCCTGGTGGCGCTCAGCACCGGCATTGCTTTCGTTTTCAGCGCTTTCAACACGTTTTATCCTACATTTTTTGAAAAAAGAGGTCTTGAAGCGCATGTGTATTTCGAAGCGGCCGCTGTGGTGGTGTTTTTCATTTTGTTGGGAAAAATGCTTGAACACGGCGCCAAAGCGCGTGGTTCGGAGGCCTTGAAAAAACTGATGGGCCTGCAGCCCAAAACCGTACGCATCAGACGTGCCGGTGAGGAACAGGAAATCAGCATTGAAGCTGTGCTTCCGGGCGACGAAGTTTTGGTGCGACCGGGTGAAAAAATAGCCGTCGACGTCGCCGTAGTTTCCGGTCGCTCGTACGTGGATGAAAGCATGATCAGCGGCGAACCCGTGGCGGTGGAAAAAGCAACCGGCGATCTGGTGTATGCCGGCACCATCAACCAAAAAGGAGGTTTTAGTTTTAAAGCCAAAAACGTAGGCGCCGATACCTTGCTGGCGCAAATCATACGAAGTGTACAAGAAGCGCAGGGCAGCAAAGCGCCGGTGCAAAAACTGGTGGATAAAATCGCGGGCACTTTTGTGCCGGTGGTGATCGGCATTGCCATCCTCACGTTTGTGGTTTGGATGGTTTTTGGCGGCGAAAACGCCCTTACCCATGCCTTGCTGAGCAGTATTACAGTGCTCGTGATCGCTTGTCCGTGCGCCCTTGGTCTTGCTACACCCACCGCCATCATCGCAGGCGTGGGCAAAGCTGCCGAGTATGGGATTTTGATCCGCGATGCGGAAAGTCTGGAAACGGCGCGCAAAGTGGATACTGTGGTGCTCGACAAAACCGGTACCATCACCCGGGGCAAACCGAGTGCTGAAAACTGGCAATGGCTGGAAGAAGCTACCAAACGGCGCCTTTCGGTACTGTACGAACTGGAAAATGCTTCGGAGCACCCACTTGCTGCTGCCATAGCCGAATACCTTCGGGAAAAGGAACGGCAGGAACTTATCCTGACCGATTTCGAAAGCATCACCGGCAAAGGTGTATTGGCGAAACTTATCGGTCACACCTACCGTGCCGGCAGTTTGACCTGGCTTACCGACTTGGGACTTCAAATTCCCCAAAAACACCGCACAGAAATAGAAAATTGGCAAAACGACGCCCAAACCGTGGTATTTTTTGCCGAAAACGATACCGTACTTACCTTTATCGGCATCGCCGATCCGCTGAAACCAACTTCGGCCGAGGCCATTCAACAACTGCAGAAGGCAGGTGTGGAAGTACATTTGCTCAGCGGTGACAATGAAAAAAGTGCCCAAGCCGTGGCCCGCCAAGTGGGCATCAGCAACGTCAAAGCAGGTGTGATGCCTTCGGAAAAAGCAGCATACATCAAAGCCCTCCAAGCGCAGGGTAAGGTAGTTGCCATGGTCGGCGATGGCATCAACGACGCCGAAGCCCTTGCTGTAGCCGAACTTGGCGTCGCCATGGGACACGGATCAGACATTGCGCTTGACGTAGCGGGTATGGCCCTTTTGTCTTCGGATTTGAAAAGTTTGCCCAAAGCCCTGAGGTTGTCGCGGCGCACCGTGGCCACCATTCGGCAAAACCTGTTTTGGGCGTTTGTGTACAACCTCATCGGCATTCCCTTGGCGGCCGGAGTGTTGTATCCGATGAATGGCTTTTTGCTGAACCCGATGTTGGCAGGTGGCGCCATGGCTTTGAGTTCGGTGACGGTGGTGATGAACAGTTTGAGGTTGCGGTGGTGAAAAATTGACCTGGATTTTTAGGATTTTGGGGATGGGGATTTTATTGGGATTTGAGGATTGGGATGATTGGATTGGATTTTGGGCCTTGGGCTTTGGTGCAAGAATTAAGGTTGGGGATTTTGGGCTCTGGGCTTTGGCGCAAGAATTAGGGATGGGGAATTGGCTGATGGACCTATTAAACTTTTGAAAATAAAAACAACAAACACGATGACTAAGAGAACATTTAAATCGAACATCAAGTGTATGGGTTGTGTGGCTTCGGTGACGCCCCATCTGGAGAAAGTGGAAGGTCTGGCGTCGTGGAACGTGGACATCACCGATCCAAACAAATGGCTCACCGTGGAAGTAGAGACCGATGAAGTGCTCGAAGCCGTACAGGATGCCGTTGAAAAAGCGGGGTTTAAGGCGGAAGTCGTGGGCTAGTGCCGCGTCCAGTGAATGACGTGCAGTTTGGCGAGACCTATATTTTGCTCAATTAGGCATGAGGAGGGCGCAATGCGGGACATTTTAACCGACGAATAACGACATGGAGCGAAAAATAGGGCCGCCAAACGGTATGTTATTCACCGGACGCAGCACTAGGTCGGAAAATCTCCTTAATCTTGCCTCATGTTGACACTTTTGACGGGGGCTACCCTGTTGAGTTTATTTCATGCCCTTATTCCAAGCCACTGGCTGCCGGTGCTTGCCATCGGCAAACAGGAGGGCTGGTCGAATGGGCGCATTTTGGGAGTGACCCTCCTGGCTGGCTCGGCCCACGTGCTCAGCACCGTGGCGCTGGGCCTTGTGCTTGCAGCGCTAGGCGGGGCTTTGGCCGAACAGGCCGAAGCATTCACCCACTGGGTTTCGCCAGCTTTGCTCATCGCACTCGGCTTATTTTACCTTTACCAGCATTACCGCCACAACCACTTTCACTTGCACAGCCAAAACATGCGCTGGGGTGTGGTGTTTTCACTGGCTGTGGCCATGTTTTTTTCACCTTGTCTTGAAATTGAAGGTTACTTTCTTACGGCCGGACAATATGGTTGGAATTTTGTATTGCTTGTAGCCTTGGTTTACGGCGTGGTAACGATCCTTGGTATGCTTTTGTGGGTGCGTTTGGCTCTCGGCGGTTTGCAGCGCCTCGACTGGCATGCTGTGGAGCACAACGCGGGGTTGATCACGGGGCTTACGTTGGTGGCTTCGGGTGTGGGGTTGCTGTTGTGGCATTGAATTTGAACTCCTGAAAGTTAAGCCTCCCTGATGTTGTAAACGGCTAGCCGTTTACAACATCAGGGAGGCTTAACTTTCAGGAGTGTTGGGCAAAAACACCTTAACCTGACACAATAACCTGGGTTTTTACCAACCAATCCATTTCTTTGCCGTTTAATCAGGATCAAATGATTCCGGGACGGATTGCTTGATTTAACAAGATTTTTTACCATACTTATTCATGCACGACCACCACCATCACCACCACGCGCCTGCCGGCGGCACCTTGAACCGCGCCTTTGTTTTGGGTATTGCTCTCAACATTGTGTTTGTGGTCATTGAGGTAGCAGCAGGATTGCGGTTCGATTCCCTGGCTTTGTTGAGCGATGCGGGGCACAACCTGAGCGATGTGGGTACACTTGCGCTTTCGTTGCTGGCCTTCAAACTGGCGGCTTTGAGTGCCAACAAAACTTATTCTTACGGCTACCGCAAAAGCACGGTGTTGGCGTCGTTGTTTAATGCTTTGTTGCTTGTGGCAGTGTCGGGCGCGATAGGCTGGGAAGCATGGCAACGGTTGAGCCATCCTTCGTCCGTGCCCGGATTGGGTGTGGCCGCCGTGGCTTTTGCCGGTTTGCTGATCAACGGCGTAAGTGCCTGGCTTTTCCACCGCGATCAGGAACACGACCTCAACGCCCGCGGCGCTTACCTGCACCTTTTGGCCGACGCCGCCGTGTCGCTGGGTGTAATGGTTACAGGCTTAGGGATTTATTACTCCGGATGGAAATGGCTTGATCCTGCCGTCAGTTTTGCAATTATAGCAGTCATTTTATGGGGCACATGGGGATTGCTCCGCGACAGTTTGCGCCTCAGCCTAGATGGCGTACCTCCAGGCATCTCTTTGCAGGAAATCGAACAAAAAGCCCTGGCCATTGATGGTGTGGCAGGCATCCACCACCTGCACGTATGGGCCATGAGTACCACCCAAAACGCGCTGACCGCACACCTGGTGCTGCGCGAAGATCATGCCACCCCAGAGCGCAGCAGCGCCGTCAAACACAAGTTCCGTCACGTGCTTGAACACCTCAAGGTGCAACATGCTACGCTTGAAACGGAATGCGTTTCGGTGGGGTGTGATGCGGTTGATTGCTGATCCTACGCCCGCTGCGCAGGCTGGGATGACAAGGTTGTCTTTGAACGGTGCACACGACTGAAGCCCCTTTTGCCGGTCGCCCGGGAACCCGCACTCCCCAACGCATCTGTTTCCTAAAAATCAATCCACAAATCATCCCATCCCGGAAACCTGATGTATTTTTGCGCCCTTACTTTGCGCAACCACCTTTTTGCAACAACGTCCATGGAATTATCAACCCGTTACAACCCCGCTGAAACCGAAGACCGCTGGTACAAACACTGGGAAACCCGGGGCTATTTCCGCAGCACTCCCGACGAGCGCGAACCGTTTACCATCGTCATCCCACCGCCAAACGTAACGGGTGTGTTGCACATGGGCCACATGCTCAACAATACCATCCAGGACATCCTCATACGCAAAGCACGCCTGGACGGCAAAAATGCCTGCTGGGTGCCGGGCACCGACCACGCCTCCATAGCCACCGAAGCCAAAGTGGTGCGCTGGCTGCGCGAAGAAAAAAAACTGCGCAAAGCCGACCTCACCCGCGAGGAATTTATGGACTACGCCTACCAATGGAAAGACAAATACGGCGGCATCATCCTGCAACAATTGCGCAAACTCGGCGCTTCCTGCGACTGGGACCGCACGGCATTTACCATGGACCCACAGTACTACCGCGACGTACTTGGCGTGTTTGTAGAGCTTTACAAAAAAGACAAACTCTACCGCGGTTTACGCATGGTGAACTGGGATCCGGAAGCCAAAACCGTACTTTCCAACGAAGAGGTAATTTATTCGGAAGAAAACGCGCAGCTCTATTACATCCATTACCGCCAGGAAAACGGCGCGGATGGCGTGGTGATCGCTACGCAACGCCCGGAAACCATTTTCGCCGACGTAGCTGTAGCAGTACACCCGGAAGACCCACGCTACGCGCATCTGGTGGGTAAAAAAGTGATGGTGCCGTTGATCAACCGTCCGGTGCCCGTCATCGCCGACGATTACGTGGACCGCGAATTTGGCACCGGCGCCCTCAAAATCACGCCCGCCCACGACCAGAACGACTATGAAATAGGCACGCGCTACAACCTGCCGGTAATTGATATCCTGACCGACGACGGCCGCATCAACGAGGCCTGCGAATACGCCCCGATGGTGGGTCTGGAGCGCTTTGATGCACGTAAAAAAATGAAAGCCGCCCTTGAAGGCGTGGACAGTCTGGTTAAAACCGAGGATTACCGCACCAACATCGGTCGCTCGGAACGAACCAACAGCGTGGTAGAGCCCAAGCTGTCGTTGCAGTGGTTCGTAAAAATGAGCTCGCTTGGCGAACCGGCCCTGCGCGCTGTGGCCGAAGAACAAATCAAGTTTTTCCCACCCAGTTTCCAAAACCTGTACCGCAATTGGATGGAAAACCTGCGCGACTGGTGCATCTCGCGCCAGCTCTGGTGGGGACAACAAATTCCGGCCTGGTACCTTGCGTCGGAAGCGATGAACAAGGAAACCCACGTATTCGTAGCTGCTACCGCAGAGGAAGCGCTGGCCATCGCACAAAAAGAAACGGGCAACGCGGGGCTCACGCTCGCCGATCTTCGCCAGGACGAAGACGTACTCGACACCTGGGCGTCCTCGTGGCTTTGGCCCATAAGTGTTTTCAACGGTTTCGACGACCCGGAGGGAGAATTCGACTATTACTACCCTACCAATGTTTTGGTGACGGGTTGGGACATCATCTTTTTCTGGGTGGCCCGTATGATCATGGCCGGTTACGAGTTCAAAGGAAAAAAACCGTTTGAATCGGTGTACTTCACAGGTATGGTGCGCGACAAATTGCGGCGCAAAATGTCGAAGTCGCTCGGTAATTCGCCGGACGCTTTGGAACTGCTCGAAACTTATGGAGCCGACGGTGTGCGTTACGGACTCATGTCGAGCGCTGCAGCAGGTGGCGACATTCTTTTCGACGACAAACTTTGTGAAAACGGCCGCAATTTCTGCAACAAACTTTGGAACGCGCTTCGCCTCATCAAAGGTTGGGAATTGATCGAAAAACCTGAAAACGAGTCCATCGCACGCAAAAATGAATTGGCGGTGCGCTGGATGCGTGAAAAATTGTCGGCGACACTTGTAGAGGTGGAAAGCAATTTCAAAAGTTTCCGTTTGAGCGAAGCTTTGATGTCGCTGTACGGCCTCATTTGGGACGACTTTTGTTCCTGGTACCTCGAAATGATCAAACCGGGATACGAACAACCCATCGATCGCGCCACATTGGAAGCGACGAACAAGCTTTACGCCGACCTCATGGTGGCCATGCATCCTTTCATGCCTTTCATCACCGAGGAAATTTGGCACCAGTTGGAAACCCGCGCGGAAGGCGACGACTGCATGCGCCAGTCCTACCCTACGCCCGGCGCCGTGGACAACAACTTTGTTCGCAGCGTGGAAACTGCCAAACAGGTGATCGCGGGTATCCGCGAGGTACGCAACCAAAACCAGATCAAACCCAGAGAAGAACTTGCAGTATTTGTGCAAAACAGCGCTTCTGCGCAGTCCTTGTATGCCTTGCCCGGTCTGAGCGATATGGTGGTGAAACTGGCCGTGCTGAGCGACCTCACGATCAGCGACACCGAGCCGGCCAGCAACAAATCCTTCATCAGCGGTACAGAGAAATACTTCGTGGAGTTTGAACAGGAAATGGATGTGGAAGCAGAAATCGAAAAACTAACGAAGGAACTTGAGTACCAAAAAGGGTTCCTACGCGGCGTGGACACCAAACTCAGCAACGAGCGTTTTGTGGCCGGCGCACCTGCGCAAGTGCTTGAAAACGAGCGTAAAAAACAAGCGGACACGATGGCAAGGATTGGGATTATTGAGGAGTCTTTGCGGAAGCTGCAATAAGAATTTAAACACATGAGGCACCTTAGGGAACACCTTAGAAAACAATAGATTGGTCAGGGACACAGGCGACCCGGGTGTTGATTGCTTCCTTAACTATTACTCCAGCTAATAATTTTTAATGTGTTTCCTAATGTGCCTCATTTGTTTAAAAAAATCTTACTCTTTTCCAGGATTTACCCATTCACTCAGTGGCCCCAGCACCGGCAACACGGCCGGACTTTAGCAGGTATTTCTTAAATTAGAGGTGTTTGACTTCAAATTTGGTTGTTTTTTGGAAACATCTGTGCTTAAAGGTTGTTCCGTTTTTCACCGCGGAGTTGCGCGGAGTTTCGCAAAGAAAAACGCAGAGGTTGTTTTGCGAAAATCAAAACTTTGCATTTTCCTCTGCGTTACTCAGCGCAACTCCGCGGTGAAAAACAATACCAGACATTTCCACAAATCCCTATTTTGCACCCATGGAAGAAAAGAAAGATCAAGCTTTCGTCAATCCCATCGATAAAGACAAAGTCGCTGAAAACCCCGGTTTACTTCCTTATGCGCACACGGCCGGTGGAGCCGTTATTCGTCCGGAAGACAAAGGGCAAATCCGTGGCAATGCCATGACGGCCATGTACGACCAGACGGACCGCCAGATGGATCAATTGCGGCAACAGATGGAGACGCTGGCACTACAAGCCAAATCGTTGCATGAACGCAAACAGATTTCGGAAATGATTTACGATGCCGACATGCATTTTCAGCCGGTGATCCACCACGTTTACCACTTGTATGAGCGTAAAAGCACGGGATTACCCGTTTTGTCGATGGTTGGGCCAGATGAATGGGGCCGAAAAAATCCCTATGATTTCATTGCTTCGGTACGCCTATTGGGCGACCACACGTGGGAAGTACTTTCGGGGCGTGTTTCCAACCATTAACCCTACAAAAGCGTCCGTTTATCCATTCCCAAGCGTCGTTGGTTGGCAATAGGTGCACATTTGCTTCGTTATGCAACAAGGAAATTTGCCTACACTTATTTACCGTTGCACAGATTTTCAGGTACAGCAACCTGATTTGCTTCAACAATTTGAAAACCAACCATTCATCCAACCATTTTTGCTACACACATCCATGAAACAATTTTTCCTTAAAGTACTGTTGCTTGTGCTTTTCGCTTCGCCGCTTATCCTTGGCGCGCAAAGCGATTACCCCACGTACGACCCTACTTCCATTGACGTAGCCTACAAAAAATTCAACCTACCCAACGGCCTGCGTTTGATCGTACACGAAGACCACAAGGCACCCATCGTTGCCGTCAACATTTGGTACCATGTGGGATCTAAAAACGAAAAATTAGGTAAAAGCGGTTTTGCACACCTGTTCGAGCACCTCATGTTCAACGGTTCGGAAAACTACAACACCGATTACTTCCAGGCCTTGGAAGCCATCGGCGGTACCGATTTGAATGGCACCACCAACGAAGACCGAACCAATTATTTTCAAAACGTACCAGTGAACGCCCTCGACCAGGTGCTTTGGCTCGAAAGCGACCGCATGGGTCACCTGCTCGGCGCCATCGATCAGGCCAAACTCGATGAACAACGCGGCGTGGTACAAAACGAAAAACGTCAGGGCGAAAACCAACCCTATGCCAAAGGTTGGGACATCATCCAAAAAGAAATGTTCCCACCACACCACCCTTATGGTCACACGGTGATCGGTGAAATGGAAGACCTCAACGCCGCCAGCATCGACGACGTACACGAGTGGTTCAAAACCTATTACGGCGCTGCAAATGCCGTTTTGGTGATTGCAGGTGACATCACGCCCGATGTAGCCTACGAAAAAGCGCTGAAATACTTCGGCAACATCCCCGCCGGTCCGGCCATCCAACGCCCCGAAGTGAACATCAGCAAACTTACCGGGGACAAACGTTCGGAATACTTCGACCGCGTTCCCGAATCGCAAATCACCATGGTATGGAACGCTCCGCAATGGGGAACACAGGAACACGCGTGGCTCGACCTCGCCACCGACATCCTTGCCGCAGGCAAAAACAGCCGCCTTTACAAAAAACTGGTGTACGAAAAACAAATCTGTACCAGTGCCTCTGCTTTTTTCGGCCCAAGTGAAATCGCCGGCAACATCATGATACAGGCCAATGTGAAACCCGGCAAAACCGTGGAAGAAGTGGAAGCAGCCATCAATGAGATCGTCAAAGAATTTTTGGATAAAGGTCCTACCGAAGAAGAACTCAAACGTGTAAAAACGGCATACTTTGCCAATTACATCAAAGGACTTGAGCGTATCGGCGGCTTCGGTGGTAAAAGCGATCTGCTCGCTCAAAACGAAGTATATGGCGGCAGCCCCGATTATTACAAAAAGATGCTGAAGTGGTACAACGAAACCACCACAAAAAACATTCAAGGCGTTTGCAAGGAATGGATGTCTGAGGGCCGTTTTACCCTCTTGTGCAATCCCTTCCCCGAGTATTCGGTTACGGGTACAGAAGCCGATCGCAGTAAAATACCAGCCCTCGGAAGTAGTTTGAATGCCGCTTTCCCCGATTTGCAAAAAACAACGCTGAAAAACGGCATGAAGGTGGTGCTTGCACGCCGCACGGAAAGCCCCACCATGGTGATGAGTATGATGTTCGATGCCGGTTATGTTTCCGATAAATTCGGCGGTAAGCCGGGTTTAGCCAACATGTCGATGAACATGCTCGACGAAGGCACCAAGTCGATGAACAGCCTCCAAATCAATGAAAAACTTCAACTGTTGGGCGCCGGTTTGGGCACTTCGAGCGACCTCGACATGTCGTACGTGACCCTCAACACGCTCCTGCAAAGCCTCGAACCAAGCCTCGACATTTTCGCCGACGTGATCCTCAATCCAAGCTTTCCCGATGCCGATTTCGACCGCATCAAGGAGCAACAGGTAAGCGGCATCCAGAATGAAAAAAAACAACCCAACGGCATGGTTATGCGCGTCATGCCCGAACTTATGTACGGCAAAGACCATCCCTACGCCATGCCCATGAGCGGCACAGGCGATGAAGAATCGGTGCGCGCCATGGAGCTCGAAGACGTGAAAAAATTTCACAGCCGCTGGATCCGTCCGAACAACGCAACCCTGGTGGTAACAGGCAACATCAGCATGGAAGAACTTGTAGCCAAACTCGAAAAACGCTTCAGTACCTGGCAAAAAGGCGACACGCCCAAAAAAGTCATCCCAGACGTGAGCACCTCGCAGGCAGGTAAAATTTACCTCATCGACCGACCGGAAAGCCAACAAAGCCTCATCATCGCCGGGTACCTTACCAAAAAATACGGTGAAGTGGACGAAACAGCCCTCGAACAAATGAACAACGTTTTGGGTGGCGACTTCACCAGCCGCATCAACCTGAACATCCGTGAAGACAAGCACTGGAGTTACGGTGCTGGCTCGTTTGTTCAAAACACCCGGGGACAACGCCCTTACCTCGTGTTTGCGCCAGTTCAGACCGACAAAACCAAGGAGAGCGTACAGGAAATCATGAAAGAAATCAACAGCTTCGTGGGCGACAAACCCATGACGCAGGCTGAGTTCGATAAGACCAAACAAAACACCGTGCTCGGCATGGCAGGTATGTGGGAAACCAATGCAGCCGTAAACGGCAGTGTGCGCAACGTAGTGAAATACGGTCTGGCCGACGACTACTGGAAAACCTACAGCGATCGTGTACAAAAACTTACCCTGAAGGACGCCCAGAACACCGCAAAAACGGTGATAAAGCCCAGCAACCTGGGTTGGGTCATGGCCGCCGATGCAGAAAAAGTGGTGCCCGGGCTCGAAACTCTTGGTATGGAAATCATTCAGATCGATGCCAACGGCAAACCGATTGCGAAAAAAGGCAAACCGTAATTAGCAGGCAGCTGGCAACAGCAACTATTGATAATTGAAGATCGTTAAACTCTTTTCAAGAGCCATCCCGGATTGGGGGTGGCTCTTGTTTTTTGTGTGGCTGATGCCTTCGGACAACCAGGTATGTGTTTGGGACATCCGTAAGAGCCATTCGGAAAAAAGACAGATCCATAACACTCACAACGACTAAATTACACGTTGAAAACACTGTTTGTCCACCTCCTAAAAGTGCATTTGCGGGAAATACCTGTTTTTTCATAACAGTAATATTACGCTTTGTGATTCGGTATTTTTGTTGCAACCTTTGTTTATACTTCAACGCTCCAAGCGCCATCCTGGCAACCCATTGAAAACAATCAACTACCGATGTCTGAAAATCCAATGGTAAAAGCATCCCTTTTGATGACCGTCATCGTTTTGGTGGTGGTATTGGGCGTTGAAATGTCTTTGAGCCATCAAGGCATTGAAAACTCTTACGATGACGGACCGCCTTTGTGGTCCAACAGCCGAGCTGAAGTGTATGGCGACCCTGAACGTACGGTTGTATTTATTGGTTCATCGCGCATCAAATTTGATCTGAACATTGAAGTTTGGGAAAAGCTCACAGGTACCCATGCCGTACAATTGGCCGTTGAAGGCAGCAATCCGCGACCGGCTTTGTATGATCTGGCCGACGATCCTAATTTCAAGGGACGCCTCGTTGTGGACGTTACAGAAGGGTTGTTTTTTTCCAATGCCCCTCCTAACATAGAGAGTTTCAACAAAAACATCCAATATTTCCACGAGCAGACGCCTGCACAAAAGGCGAGTTTTCAGATCAATCGTGTCGTGGAACCTTGTCTGGTTTTGCTGGACAAAGAAAACTTATCGTTCAATGCGCGTTTGGATGCCCTGGAAATCCCCAGTCGGCCTGGCGTGTTTATGATGCCCATTTTTCCAATGGAGTTCAGCAGGCCAACATTCAGGCGTGAAACACGCATGACGGAACGGTTTGTTTCCGATTCCAGCCTTCAACAACAAGTCAAAGATATTTGGGCATTTTTTGCCTCCTTCCCACACAAACCCATGCCTGCCGGTGAGCTGGACAGCATTTTTTCGTCGGTTAAAGTTGCTGTACAGAAGATCAAAAGCAGGGGTGGTGATGTGGTTTTTGTACGAACGCCTTCGAGCGATCCCATGTTGACCGATGAAAACAAGGCATTTCCGAGGGAGCAATTTTGGGAAAGATTGCTGAAGGAAACCAATAGTAAAGGCATTCATTTTGCAGATTATGAGCCCATCAATCACTTTGTTTGCCCTGAACTTTCCCACCTGAGTCCACAGGATGCAGTTGTATTTACCCGGCATTTCGCCGATATTCTGGTGAATGAAACACCATGGCGTTTCCCTTCCTTACAAACTCAAACCTTACGGTAAGGCTTTCAACCCATCCTGCAACATGGTTTTCAATTCGTATACTTTCCTGGCCTTTTTTGCCGTCATTCTGGTGTTGCACAACCTGCCTTTTTCCTGGAAGGTAAAAAAGATAAACCTCCTGCTGGCCAGTTACATCTTTTACGCTGCTTGGAACCCGCCGTTCATCCTTTTGCTCTGGCTTTCAACGGTGGTCGATTTTTTTGTAGGCAGTGCGCTGTACACCCAGGAAAATCCGCAGAAGAAAAAATTGCTGCTCGTTGTAAGTCTGATCGGCAACCTGGGCATGTTGTGCTTTTTTAAATACGGCACGTTTTTCCTCGACAATTTCGTGTTGCTGGTGAATGCCCTGGGCATGGATTTCCACCCTGCCAAACCGAACATCATTTTACCGGCAGGCATATCCTTTTACACGTTTACAACCCTGTGCTACACGATAGATATGTATAAAAAAAAGAGTCAACCGGTGAAATCTATGCTGGATTTTTCCTTGTTCGTCACTTTTTTCCCACACCTCGTTGCAGGCCCGATCGTAAGGCCGCCGCAACTGGTTCCACAGTTTGAAACACCGCATCAGGCTACAACCAAACAGATGATGGACGGCTTGCTGTTGCTCACGCTGGGGTTGTTTCTGAAAGTGGTGTTGGCAGACAGCATGCTTGCGGCTTCGGCTGACGCCGTTTTCAGCACTACGGACTTGTTGCCCGCACTTGATGTCTGGGCAGGCGTTTTGGCTTTCTCCGGACAGATCTTTTTCGACTTTGCTGGGTATTCCACCTGTGCCATTGGCGTCGCCATGTGCCTGGGCTTTACGCTTCCTCAAAACTTCAATTACCCTTACGCAGCCATCGGTTTTTCGGACTTCTGGCGCCGGTGGCACATCACCCTTTCGTCGTGGTTACGCGACTACGTCTACATTCCTCTCGGAGGCAACAGGCACGGCAGGGCGCGCTTGTATTACGCCCTGATGTTGACCATGCTGCTGGGCGGATTGTGGCACGGCGCCAACTGGACTTTTGTGGTTTGGGGCGGTTTGCATGGGTTATACCTTTGGATTGAGCGGTTCATCAACGAACGCTGGGAAGGTAGCGGCGACAAATCGACCAAAACAGGCTGGCGTTATTTTCCTTATGCATTGCTGACCTTTATGCTCGTCAACATCACCTGGGTATTTTTCCGGGCCAATACGTTTGAGAAAGCCTGGGACATGCTGCAATCCATGTTCGGTTTTGGCTTCGAAGCCAAAGCCTTGCTGACAACAGTGGCGCTGATAAAAATTGGTGTGGTGGTTACGGCTATGATCATTGTACAATGGATCATGCGCAACACACAGGTACTCACGGTTGCTTACAAAGTAAAATGGCAAACGCTGGGGCTCGCCTGGGCCTTTATGGTTTTGATGCTGATCTGGGTCCAGGAAAGCGGCAGTTCGTTCATCTATTTTCAGTTTTAAGGATGGCCAATCCGTCCAAATGGTGGTTGAGTTACTTGTAAACACAATGGGGTTTCAATCCCAACCGGCTTAACAAAGCCGTCTTTATTCCAGAATTTTCGGTAGTGCCCTCCGAGGTTTTTTTCCTGGCTGTTGCGATGCAATGGTCGGGTACGGTGTGTATTTCATTCACTCAATTCATAACCAATTCAATTCTGCAACATGAAAATCCATTTGCTCTTTATTGCCCTTACAACCTTAACCCTTGCTTTCACCTCCTGCAAGGAAGCTGAAAAACCTGCGCCAGCGCCAGCAGCAGCTCCTGAACCTGCAAAAATTGACCTGGCACAGGTACGAACCGACATGCAGGCTTTGGAAAATACCTGGGCTGTTGCCCTCGGTGCCCATGACATGGAGACACTTATGGCTTTTTACGACGACAAAGCTGTGGTGTTGGCCAACAACGAACCGATGATCGTCGGTAAGGAGGCCATCCGTAAAAGCCAGGAAGCCGCATGGGCCAAGGAAAAAGAAAAAAGGTCCTACAAATTCGATGTTCTGGACGTATATGCTGAAGGCAACATGGTAGTTGAAGTAGGCAAAACCACGTACATGAATGCAAAAGGTGAGGTAGCAGGCACCGGTAAATACATGGTTTTGTACGAAAAACGCGACGGAAAGTACATGGTCCTCCGCGAGATGTACAACAACGACATGCCTGATAAAAAGTAAATTCAGTTAACCCTTTAACTTTATCAAGATGAAATCCATCAAATTCTTGCTGTGTTTTCTGGCTATTTTATTTTTCACCATGCCAATGTCTGCACAAACTGCTGCAGCGCCACAACCAACCACCTTCCACGCCTATGCCTACATCAAGGTGAATCCAGGCCACTACGATGAATACCTGAAAATGGAAAAGGCGTACAAAAAACTCCACATCGCGAAAAAAACGGAAGGCACCCTCGACGACTGGAGCCTCATGGAGCTTGTTTCTCCTTCAGGTTCAAACAATGAGTACGATTTCGTGGCCAGGAATCAATACAACGGTGAAGCACAACTCGCCAAATATTACGAAGGCGAATACATGCCCAAAAACTGGATGTCGCTGCTGACCCCGGATGAAGTCGACCTCGTTATGCGTACCAACGAAATCAGAACCATCGTAAAATCCGAAGTCTGGTCAAATGTCGAAGTTGTACTTGCCGATGATTATCAAAAAAGCAAAGTCATGGTAGTCAATTATTTCACTTCAC